>CAZUBL010000001.1:0-6604 GCA_964618685.1 uncultured Gammaproteobacteria bacterium
TAGAACGTGGCATTCGCATTGCCAAGATCGGAGTTCAATTCTCCGTAGGTCCACATGATAAAGCATATAATTTTTGATCTTGGCAATGTCATTCTACGTCAGAAGATTAGTTTTGGGGGCGATTACTTTGCAGAAATAATTCCTGGACCCGTTGAGAGAGTTCATTCTTTTTACAGAAATTATAAAAAGGATATGGTTTCAGGAGCCATTTCCTTTAGGAAGATATTGGAGTTGGCGCAACAGGAATTCAAAGTGAATACCTCGGTTGATGATCTCTATCAAAAGTTGATGGACAATTACATCAAAGACGTTGAGGGAGTCGACCCAGAAATAATTAGGTTAATAGACTCTCTCATAAAGAATTATTCGGTTTATGTGATGACTAATACGATTGAACCTCATTTCCAGTATTGGTCAACATTGGGATTTAATAAATATTTTAAGAGAATATTTAGGTCCGATACCGACCACTTTATGAAACCCGAGAGGGAAGCATATGAATTTGTCGTCAATGCAATTGACGCCGAACCCGATGAATGTGTTTTTATCGATGATCTTGAGAAGAACGTAAAAGGCGCGGAGTCTTTGGGAATCAGGGGAATCGTCTACAGAAATTCAACGGATCTGGTGCGTGATTTGGTCAAAATTGGCGTTGCGATTTGATATACTTTAGGGGATAAAGCGTCCGTAGCTCAGCGGTAGAGCGCTACTCTTATAAAGTAGATGCCCTTGGTTCGATCCCAAGCGGACGCACATTCTTACCCCTTTCTTACCGGTCTCTTAATCTCCGTTCATAAATTAGAATTAATCTCTCTATATATTGATAATTAAAAAAACGAAAGGAGGTGAAAAACAGAATGGTTAGGTTATCAATATTTGCTTATATAATGGGATTGGTCTTGTCGTTTGCTATGTTCACGGGGGTTATGGCTCAAACAGCAACTCCGGAACCGACGAAGGTAGAGGAGCCGACGAGCCCGCCGGCAACCGGATATGGAGTAAAGTGAGAACATGAAAAAAATAATCTTGGTATTGTTTCTGTTTATTGGAATCGGTAGCGGGCTTGTACTGGCTAGGTATATATCGCCCGATGATGAAAAATATGAGGTTAAGTCCGAGGGAACGACGAGTAATTCGGTTGAAAAAGTGCGGGTGGGGGAAGCGGTACTAAAAAAGCCAGCCCGCATGTCTGTTCCCAAATTAGGCCTTTACGATGTTGTCGTTGAGCATGTTGGCATGGATGAGAATGGTCAAATGGAAGTTCCGGCAGTTGACGATAATGTTGCCTGGTTCCAACTTGGATACAATCCCGGTGCCGAGGGAAACTCCGTTCTGGCAGGGCATTTCGACAAACCGACCGGCGACCCGGCGGTTTTCTATAGACTCGGATCAATGGAGGTTGGGGACGAAATTCATTTGACCGACGAGGATGGAAGAATTCAGACATATAAGGTAACCGATAAAGCCGCCTACCCTTATGACGACTTTCCGACGAGCTTTGTCTTCGGAAAATCAGACCGTAAAATGCTCAACCTCATAACCTGCGAAGGTACCTGGGACATTGTCAGCCAAAACTACTCCAATCGCTTGGTGGTCTTCAGCGAGCTTGTTGAATAAATCCACATTCATAAGATTTTTTACTTACTTTGAGGTAAAATATAAAAATTGACGGTGTATTCTTACTGCAGAGGTAGCCAAGGTGGTCACGGCGGGGGTCTGAAAAACCTCAGATGCGTGTTCGACTCACGCCCTCTGCACTTTTGTTATCCATCAGCCGCAATATGAAAATACCTCAAACATCTTCAAGGCTCGGTAAAGTCCCGGCCTCTCCCATAAGAAAACTCGTGCCTTTTGCAACCGCAGCCAAGAAGCAGGGCATTAAGGTGTATCACCTTAATATCGGCGACCCGGACATAAAGACTCCTGAGGTAATGCTTGATGTATTGAGGAACTGGACGAGGAATCCGGTTGGATACGGACAGTCCCAAGGGGAGCCAGAATTTCTGGCGTCCCTTGAGAGTTATTACGCAAAGATAGGATACGGATTCATAAAAACCAAAGATATTCAGGTAACAACCGGTGGATCTGAGGCAATATCGATGGCGCTTTTCGCCGTATGCGAGGAAGGGGATGAGGTCATTGTCTTTGAGCCTTTCTACACAAACTATAACTCCTATGCCGCCGTCAACAGCGTCAAATTAGTGCCCGTTAAAACCGAAGGTTCGACCGGTTTCCATTTGCCCCAAAAAAGCGAGATCGAATCCAAGATCACCAGCAAAACTAAAGCTTTAATTATTTGTAATCCGTCAAATCCAACAGGAACCGTATATACCAAAGAAGAAATGGACACACTGGCTGAAATCGCCAAGAGACACGGTCTTTTTCTCATAAGCGACGAGGTTTATCGTGAATTTGTTTATGACGGGAAGAAGCACGTCTCGATCTTAGAGTACATGGAAGATATTCCTGAGCAGGCGATTCTTTTGGATAGCCTTTCGAAACGCTATAGCCTTTGCGGGGCCAGACTAGGGATGCTCATATCCATGAATCGGGGCGTAATGGACGGAGCCTTGAGAGTTGCCCAAGGAAGGCTTTCGTCAGGCCTGGTTGACCAGTCGATGGCCGCCAAGTTGACGGAAGTTGAAGACTCTTATTTTGAGGAAGTCCATAAAGAATACCAATCTCGTCGCGACATTTTGTACGAAGGACTGAAATCCATCCCCGGAGTTTTCTTTGAAAAGCCCGAAGGGGCTTTTTATACCATAGTCAAGCTGCCAGTCAAGGACAGCGAGCATTTTTGCCAATGGCTTCTGACGGACTTCCGGCATAACAATGAAACCGTCATGATTGCGCCTGCCGCCGGATTCTATGCTACCCCGGGATTGGGCGGGGACGAAGTTAGGATCGCCTATGTTTTGAACGGTCATGATCTTACAAAAGCTATTGAGATATTGAGACAGGCTCTGGTAGAATATAAGGGCTAGAACTGCGGTGGTAGTTCAGCGGTAGAATGTCTCCTTGCCAAGGAGAAGGTCGCCGGTTCAAATCCGGTCCACCGCTCACTTTTCCAACTTCAAGTGTCGGTTTATGAATACTATCTGCCAGAAGAATGCCAGAAAGAAATAGATTATCTCAAAGATTGCCGTCTTTTGCCTCAAAGCCAGTAGTGCCAATACTTCAGTTACTTGTATAAGGATAATGTTATTGGTCATGTATATAAAACCCTCATCTTTGGTAATTTGTGCAAATACGTATTCGGATATGGTCCAGAAGATAAACAGGTTTATGGCAAGAATCCAGTGGATGACTACATACTGGTGGACCGGGAAAAAACCGATAAGACCGAAAGAGAGTACGGCAACAAGCCAGACTATTGATGTTACGGCATTCAGCTTTAACTTAAATTTTTTAAATACGTAATAGGTGAAGCTCAAGTCAAGCAAGCACTTTATGATAAAAATCAAATTGAAAAAAACCAATTGATTCGGGTTAAGGAAATAACTCATTTCGGAAATCGTATATTTGCCAAAACTGTAGCCCGATATCTGGCCTCCAAGATAGAAGGTTGAGCCTATGAAAAAAATAGCCGACAGGATGGCGTTATACCTGAAAAGATCCATGAGGCTGCGCTTTTTTTCCGCGGGAGTGTCTGTGATATCATGCTTGTCTTCATCCATAAGAAGATTATATTCCCTTTGTAAGGATTTTTTCAAAGGCTTCGCGGTCGGAATCGTAAGTTAAGGTTTTTTTGACATCCTCTTCGGTCGCAAATTTGGCGTCCATCATCTCCCAATCGTGGTCGGCCGGGTCGCCCGACACGTATTCCATGACAAAGTAAAAAACGGTCTTCCTTATGAGTTCGTCTTCCCATTTGTATTCGTAATGGGTTTCAACAGGCGTTGTGTCGACTATTCTGGCTTTGACACCACCTTCCTCCTCAACTTCCCGTAGCGCAGCCTGTTCCATAGATTCTCCAGAACGGGTGTCTCCCACTAGGCCTTTTGGAAAGACCCAACCTTTGTGCTCCGAATGTTGGGTGATAAGCCACAATGTATTCTCACCCTCTTTTTTGTAGACGATTCCACCGGATGAAATTTGGTTAACGATTTTCATTTTCACAATGTTTCTTCCTGTTCAGGATAAAATGGTGGGGTAGTAATAAGAAGCATTCTTAGTTTGCCGACATAACGAAACTTGGCGCCTGCCGGTATGACCACCAAATCTCCTTTTTCACAGTGCTCTTTTTGGTCATCTATGATAAAGTGCCCATTTCCATCAATAATGTAATATATGAAATCGCATTTATGTTCGATGATGGTCGTGTCATGCCCGGTTTGCGTTTCAATTTGACATAATCCGGTAGAACTGGTGATATCTACCACATTATATTTTTTACCTTTGATTCCAACTTTTTCAAAAGTATAATCTATCGGTAGTTTAAGGACGTGATTTTTCATATTGGACTCCAATCGCTTCCTTGATGCTATTATATCCATCCCTTTTAATTAATTCTATAAGTTCAAGATTTATCTGAGAAATGACTTGAGGACCCTGATAGATCATGCCGGTAATCATTTGGATGAGAGAGGCCCCGAGCTTTATTTTCTTATACGCGTCCTTGCCATCAAAGACGCCACCGCACCCAATGATCACAAAGCGGTCTTTGTATTTCTTGTAGGCAAGACTTATGAGTTCGTTTGACCTTTCCTCGCAGGGCTTCCCCGAAAAATAGCCGGCTTTGAATTTACGCACTTCGGACTGAATAAGGCTTTTATCCTTTTTGTTTTTTTGGAGGTTGCCGATGATGACTCCTTTTACGAACTTGTGTTTGGAAATGACGGAAAGCATTAAGGATATCTCGCGGTTGGTTTTTTCAATCGGCATCTTGACGAATACGGGTTTTTTTATCCTCAGCCGTCCGATCGCTTTTAAAACCGCATTCAGATTCTTGGGCGAATAAAGGGTTAGAGATTTAACGTTGACTAAATTAGGGCAGGAAATATTGAGTTCGTAATAACTATTTTTGACGCCCGATTTTTCAAAGGTCCTGAATGCGGAGACAATATCTTTGACGGCCATGTCAACCGTCTTTATCTCTCCCGAATTGGTGACGCCTATGCTGACGCCGACTGGGATCAAGAAATTCATATTTTTGAGGTTATTGGATATTGTCGCTACCCCTTTATTTTTGAATCCCTTATTGACCATAAGGGAGCGGGATTTGGGCAGCCTTCCTAATCTAGGGTAAGGATTACCCGCATAGGAACTGTTTGTGATCGTCCCAACCGATTGGAAACCGAAGTCTAGATAATATAAAGCCTGGGTAAGATCCGCATTGTAATCGAATCCGGCGGCCAGGCCGATCGGGTTCTCAAAATATATTCCGGCTGTTTTTTGCCTGAGGGATCTATCCTTGAAAATGAGCTTGCTACCGACGAGTTTCATAAGAGGTGTAGCCGCCAAGAGTTTACCGCGGGAGACCATAACGTTATGGATAAATTCGGGGTCAAAAAGAAAGAACACCGGTTTGAGGATATTCTGGTATATAAATGCGTAAATTGCCGTGTGGAGTTCGAAGCGCTCTCTTTTCAAATATATATACACAAGCGATACGATAATGAAACTTATCAAAGCCGATAAGGTGCAGTATATGCAGAAACTGCCGATGATGCCGAATTGTATATACATGAAATATAACGAGGACATGGCGCCGACAATTGACTGGAGGATTATTAGGTATTTGATAACTTTTTTTGTTGAAAAAAAAGACGCAATCAGCAAAGAAGATAGGAATCCGTAATGGAGTATTCCGGCAACCGCCAAGGGAATTCCAAACATTACAGAATAGGGGCTTGTTAGCACCTTGCCGCAGTCAGAAAGAATCGGCAGAAAGGTATTAACTGTGCAGGGAGGGATGACTTTATTGAAATGTTCGTAAGTTAAATATATTGAATCGGCAAGACCGGCCAAAGACAATAAAATAAGAAGTATCATAGGGAATTAATTTTATCAGCTTCTATGCAGATTTTGTCGGCTAGAGGCAGAAACTTTAATTTTTTAACTTCACTTGTCGTAAACCAACCGAACTCATCGGCCTCATAATTGAGAACTATTTTTGATCGGTCATTCTTAATAACGCTCAGGTAACAAAGGAAGATTCCTTGCCAGCGGGCGCGGGTTTCTGAGAATAATTTAGGCAGTAGACTCTTGATTTCTATTTCAACTCCGATCTCCTCTCTCATTTCTCGAATGAGTGCTTCCTCGGGGGTCTCTCTAAACTTAATGCCGCCCCCTGGCAGATTCCAAACGTATGGACCATATTTTTTTTCGGTCGCATCAAGATTAACCCGTCGGGTAAGGAGGTATTTATTTCCGCGTCTAATTACGGCAATGACAACGGGTTGTATTTTCATGGCGGAGGCGGAGGGATTCGAACCCCCGATGACCTTTCGGCCATACTGGTTTTCAAGACCAGCTCGTTAAACCGCTCTGACACGCCTCCCATCACAATAATGAGGCGCGTGCCGGAATCGAACCGGCGCAGTAGGTGTTTTGCAGACACCCGTGTTTCCTCTTCACCAACGCGCCACGCTGTTTCTAACAC
>CAZUBL010000001.1:6704-58535 GCA_964618685.1 uncultured Gammaproteobacteria bacterium
GAGTGGCCGATCGGGCTAGTCTCGAAAACTAGTATAGTCGCAAGGCTATCAGAGGTTCGAATCCTCTCACCTCCGCTTTTTCATATGAAAATAAAAGCTATTCTATGTGACTTCGACGGTAGTCTTGCCGATCATAACGAAAAATACTCGCCCAACGCGAAAAATCTCATCGCCAGAGCACTGAATAAAGGTGTGCGTTTTTCTATCGCTACCGGCAGGCAATATCTTGGGAAAATTAAAGAAACGATCAAAGATCTTGGTATCGATGGTCATCACATAGTTCATGGAGGGGCGATGATATATGACACAATAAATAACAAAAAGATATGGCACAAGGATATTTCAAAAAATTCCCTTTCTGTAATTTCGGAATACCTCAAAAAAGAAGATGTGATCTTTGCTTTTGAAACTGAATACAACATATATATGTACCCCAAGCATATTGAGACTGTTTACGTGAAGAATGTTGAGGTAAAAAATTTAAATGAATATGACGGCGAGGAAGTATATAAATTGTTGGTCTTTGCAAAATTAAACGGTTTTGCGGAGCCGGTAATGGATGGACATATTAAAAAAATCCAGAATCTTTCCAAAGACGTCGAGATCATAAAATTTAATTTCGACGGAGCGTTTGGTGTCGATATTACTTCAGAGCGGTCGACAAAGCATACGGCTGTCCTGGAATATTGCAAGATATTGGGCTATGACCGACAAGAAGTGGCGGCGATAGGGGACGGGTACAATGATTACCCGTTATTAACGGCGGTTGGGTTTAAGATCGCTATGGGAAACAGCCATAAGGAACTGAAAGAGATTGCTGACCTGGTGGTCGGTCCCGTTTACGAAAACGGATTTGACGAGGCAATGGAATACATGTTGGATAATTTAACATAAATATATGGGAAGCTGCGCTGTATGTATTCTTGGAATTGGTGGCGGGCTCCTTCTCGCCCGTAAGTTTGGTGTCGATGATTACGTTATGGCGGTATGGATCTCGGGATTGAATACAGCCATGGCTTTTTATTTATCGGGGCTCATAAAGGCAAAGACTATTGGTAAACCTTTTCTACTTTCGGTTATTTTTTACTTCATGACATATCTTTACTTGCTGCAGACGGGTCAGATAACTGACCGAGTAATTGTCGGTTTGACGATCGGTATAGTGACATATTTTGTTGCTCATTTTATCGAGAGGATTATGTTTAAGAGAAACAAGGAGAAAAGTCTTGTACCCTTTCAGAGGGTAATAATTTCCGTATTTTTTTTGATGTTGGTGAGTTTAGCCGCAGCTTTCGCATTTTAAGATCTCCTTCAGGCTGGCAAGAATGTTTTTGAGGATTTCCTTGAGGGTATCCATATTTTTATTATAACAGCGCGTTGTGGTACAATTAAGCCAAAGTTTTATGGATTATTATCAGAGTCCGACGTACGGTAAGGTAGACCTTGAACGATTAAGGGAAATCGTTTCTGAATTCATGAGCAAGGATAAAAAGGCCAAGTACGAAATCATCGTCGGCACCGATTCACAGAAGATCGAAAAGAATAAATACGACTTCGTGTCAGCCCTCGTTATTCATAGGGTCGGCTGGGGGGGGATCTATTTTTGGAAGAGAATCGTCCAGGATAAAAAAATCTCTCTTAAAGAAAGGATTTATCAGGAGGCAACGATGTCCCTGACAACGTCTGAAAATTTTGTCAGCTTCTTCAGGACCAACGGCATTTCCAAATACAATTTCCAAATCCACGTCGACATCGGCCCAAACGGAGAAACTCGCGAACTCATAAACGAAGTCGTTGGCATGATCCGCGGGTCAGGATATGAAGTCAAGATAAAGCCAGATTCATACGGAGCGTCAAAAGTGGCGGATAGGTACACCTAATCTCACAAATATTCCTTGATATTGTTTTCGGTGATCGTGAAAGACTGACCGACTCCGGATACGATTTTGAAAGACACCTTTCTGACAATACCCTCGACCGTTCTTTCAAGACTCCTTATTCCGGCATCAAATCCCATCGGTCTTGTGATCTTAGGCCAGACGGAATCTTCAATCCTCAAGTTCTCTTCGTCCAGTCCTGTCTCCTTCAGAAGGTTGGGAAGGACGTACTTTTTGGCGATCGCGATCTTTTCCTCGTCGGTGTATGATGGCATCTGGATGACCTCAAGCCTGTCCATGACGGCCGTTGAAATGCTGTTGGTGTTGTTGGCCGTCGCGATAAACAGGACCTGGGAAAGGTCAAATGGGTAATCGAGGAAATAATCGGAGAAATTGGCGTTTTGGTTGGCGTCCAAAAGTTCAATTAAGACTCCCATGATTGAAGCCCGTGATTCGGGAGTGATTCGGTCGAGCTCATCCAAAAGAATGACGGGATTTTTGGTCTGGGCGCGCCTTATCGCCCTTATAATCATTCCGGGTTCGGCTTCCATTGATGTCTTGGACTGCCCCCTTAAATCAAGAGCCGAGGATAGGCCGCCAAAAGGGATTCTGACAAATTTCCGCCCAAGGGCTTCAGCCACCGATATGGCAAGAGTCGTCTTACCTGTGCCGGCAAGACCGACGAAAAAGAGCGTCGGGGCATGAAAAACATCTGTCTTTAAAGTATGTCTTTGGACAATCAAAACTGAAAGAAACTCCAATATCCTTTCCTTGATCTTGACCAATCCGTAATGATTCTGATCAAGGATCTCTTTGGCTTTGTCAATATCCAAAATGTCTTCGGATTTTTTGTTCCAGGGTAAATGGGTGATCCAATCGATGTATTTAGTGGTGATATCAAGTTGCGACAGATTTCCGCCGTACTTGAGAGCTAGGTCAATTCGCTCAATTTGCTGTTGGGCTTTCTCATGCAGATCAGACGGGAGCTCAGCATTGTGTAAAGCCGTTTTTAGTTTTTCTACTTCCGAAAGACTTTTCTGGTCGTCCATATGATTAGCAGAGTAATGTCTCTATTGACAAAATGACAATTTTCTATTAGTATGTCTTTACTAAAACAATCTTCCTGAATTAATTTCAGGTAATTAAAAAGGTTATCTAGTTATAAATTCATTCTATATAATCTCGTATGTCAAAAACAACTGGATCTGGGATCAAACCCCTTTTCGATTACGTATTAGTTAAACCTCTTGAAGGCGAAACCAAGACTCCATCAGGAATAGTCCTTCCGGACACGGCCAAAGAAAAACCGCAAATCGGTGAAATAATGGCTGTCGGGCCGGGATCCGATGATTGCTGCGGAGAATGCTGTGGAGATGAGAAGGATTCGTGTCAATCGATGGTCGTTAAAGTTGGTCAGAAAGTCCTCTACAAAAAATGGGGAGGCAACGAAGTCAAGGTAGGACACGAAGAATGGCTCTTAATAGAACAAAAAGACATTATGGCAGTTGTCGAATAATCGTTACAAATTAACAATTATATATACACATAAATATGGCAAAACAAATTACTTACGGGTCAGATGCTAGACAAAAACTTTTGTCGGGTGTTAATAAATTAGCAGATGCGGTCGCAACGACCTTGGGTCCAAAAGGAAGAAATGTGGCTCTTGATAAGAAATGGGGAGCTCCCAACGTCGTCCACGACGGCGTTTCGGTTGCCCGCGAAATTGAACTTGAAGATGCCTTCGAAAATATGGGCGCCCAATTGGTCAAAGAAGCTGCTTCAAAAACGGCAGATATAGCCGGAGACGGAACCACAACGGCAACCGTACTAGCGCGTTCAATAGTCAATGAAGGGATCAAGATGATTACCGCCGGGGCCAACCCGATGGTGATGAGACGCGGACTCATGAAAGCCAGTGAATATGTCGTCCATCAACTTAAAGAAATGTCAACCAAAATCACTTTGAAGGAGGCCGCCGACGTTGCGACAATTTCAGCCGGTGACCCGGAATTGGGAAAGCTAATTGCTGATGCTTTGAAATTGGTCGGAGGCAAAGACGGAGTCATCACCGTTGAGGAAGGAAAAAGCCTTCAAACAACCTACGATCATAAAGAAGGAATGCAGTTTGACCGCGGATTCGCATCGGCTTACTTTGCAACTGACGCCGACAAGATGACGGCCGAAGTCGAGGATGCGTATATTCTTATTACCGACAAGAAAATCACCGCCGTGTCGGATCTTTTGCCTTTCTTGGAAAAGTTCGTGAAAGTCTCCAAGAATCTGGTCATTATCGCCGACGAGGTTGAGGGAGAAGCTTTAGCAACCCTTGTCGTCAATAAACTTAAAGGCACATTTAATTCCCTGGTTGTCAAGGCCCCTGGATTCGGAGACAGGCGCAAGGAAATGCTCGAAGACATTGCCATTTTGACGGGAGGCACGGTAATTTCTGAAGATCTAGGCAAGAAGTTTGAGAATGTCGAGGTCGAAGACTGCGGACGCGCCGACAAGGTCAAGTCCGATAAGGAAAACACCTCGATTATCGGCGGCAAAGGTCAGAAATCCAAGATTGAGGGTAGAATCACCCAGATAAGGAAGGAATTGGTCGCCTCAACTAGCGAATTTGACCGGGAAAAACTCCAGGAAAGACTGGCCAAATTGTCAGGTGGAGTCGCCGTTATCAATGTTGGCGCTGCAACAGAAGTCGAGATGAAGGATAAGAAAGAAAGAGTCATCGACGCCGTTGCTGCCACCAAGGCTGCTCTTGAGGAAGGAATTGTCCCGGGAGGCGCCGTCGCCCTTCTTGACATTGGTCAAAAAATGACCGATAAAGATTTAGGTAACGCCAATGCTTCTAAGGATGAAATAATTGGCTTCGAGATTGTAAAGAAAGCCATTGAGGCTCCATTTACAAAACTGATGGAAAACGCCGGACTCAATCCTGGCGAACTCATTGCCAAGGCAAGATCAGCTTCAGCTAAAGGTCAAGGATTCAATGTCCTCAAAACCGAGTCGACGTCTGAGGCCCAGACGATTGACATGATAAAAGCCGGAATAATAGATCCATTGAAGGTTGTCCGGTCGGCCGTTGAAAACGCAGTATCGGTTGCGACCATGATTCTGACGACAGAAGCCCTGGTCACCGATTTACCCGATAAAAATCCTCCAGCCGCTCCACCAATGGGGGGAGGAATGCCGGGAATGGGTGGAATGGGATATTAAGATAAGTCAAACGATTGTTAATAAACCCCGCCGAAAGGCGGGGTTTTAGTATAATTCCAGTATGTCGATTTTTGAACTTCTCAGTAAGCAGAAACACTTATTCCCAAAAAACGAGGGTATAGGCTTCAACGATCGGGAACTTTCAATAACCCACAAGAAACGCAACTACCTAAAGGTAAATAATAAGGAGGCAAGATTATTTGAAATCGATGTTTTATCTAAATTGAAGTCTGACAATAATAAAAGCTGGGATAAATTCGATTCCTATTTTTCTTTTATTGGAGAAATAAATAACAGGATCATGAGATTAAACCATTTGGGGTTCGGATACAAAGCGCAAAACGCTAACATGGAATTGGGTGAATACGAAAAGCATTTAGGAGATGGTTTCCAGTTAGTAGAAGAAGAGTCGGGTGACAAAGACAATAACCGCTGGTTTTTTATCAGACACAAAGAGGATCGGTCCATTCCGAAGGTTGAACTAATTTTTTATTTTTCGGACAAGTACAAAGATTTCTGTCCCCAGTTTCAGATAGATATTGATACCGATATGTCGTTTGCTGAATTAAATGGAGTTGCCGAAAAACATATGGGAAAAGATTTCTTCTTTTGGAGGTACGATGTTCCGGCCTATGGGGTTGTCATGGCAATGGGTAAAATAGGAATGATTAATGGAATTAATATTTTGGTAGGTCTCGGAACAAACCTCAGAAAATCCCAGACATTTATGAAAATATGAAAAGAAATATTGCCGTTACCCTTGAGTGCTTTATAAAGAAGGGAGATAAGTATTTGATGCTCCACCGGCACCCGGGGAAGAAAATAATGCCTGACGTCTGGATGGCGCCCGGCGGTCATCGTGAATTCAACGAAGGACTGTTTGAGGCGGCCAGACGGGAAGTCATGGAAGAGACAGGGCTAAAGATAAAAAATCTTAAACTAAAAGCAGTTGGCAACGCTTATTTGAAAGACCTGGATCAGGAATTTTTTTTCTTCATGGTGCTTGCGGATTATGACTCAGGTGTTCTCAAACAAAAGATCGACGACGGGGAGTTTGTCTGGTTGAGTAAGGAAGAAGTCCTGGCGCTCGACAATCTGTTGGCCGAGCTTAAGAAAGTCTTGCCCCATATTCTATCGGAAAACCTAGAGGTAATTTCCTATAAAGCGGTATACGAGAAAGGGAACGAAATGAGTTTTTTTGAGATGGAATCTTCGGAATAATTATCTGCTACAATCATTATTAGAAAGGCGGTGATAATAAGTATGGCCGATCAAAAAGTGGGCAATGTTTCCCACTACTACAATCACCTAGGGGTAGCCATCATTGAGGTCGAATCTCCATTTGCGGTTGGCGACACATTGAAGTTTATCAGGCGAGGCGACAACGAGGAGCTTTTCCAACAAAAGGTTGAGTCTATCCAGGAAGAGCATGTAAGTCTGGAAAAAGCCGAAAAGGGGAAAAGCGTCGGGGTCAAAGTTGACCAACTGGTCCATAAGGGTGTCGATGTTTTTAAGATATAGGAAGTTTGATACAATAATCTCATGTCCTATAGAGATACGATAGTTGAATTATTGGCAGAATCCGCATCAATCTCCAATCGGTACTTCGGTAAGGTTTCTTATTCAATAAAACCCGGGGATAATAATCAGGTTCTGACGAAAGCCGATCTTGAAATTGGTGACTACATAGTTTCAACCCTGCAAAAAAAATATCCCGAGCATAATATTATCGACGAGGAGTCTGGGTTCATAGACAAACGCTCAGAATACACTTGGGTAGTTGATCCGATAGACGGGACTGGGAATTTTGCAGTGGGCCTGCCTTTATATGGGATAATAATCGGTCTTCTACACAAAAATGATCCTATTGCCGGAGGAGTATCCCTGCCATATTTTGACGAAACATATTATGGAGAAAAAGGTCAGGGGGCTTACAGGAACGGACAGCTTGTTAGGGTAAGCAGTAACCCAAGGCTTTCTGAGTCTTTGGTCGCATACGGCTTAGACAGCCATTATGATAACCCGGAATTTACCAAAAATGAAATGACTATTTTGGGGCGATTGGTCAATAGCATCCAAAACCTAAGGTCGTCAAATAGCGTTTACGACGCCATGATGGTCGCATCTGGTAAATTTGGAGGCTATGCGAATCAGTCGATGCGGATATGGGACGTTGTCGGCCCGCAAATAATAATCGAGGAAGCAGGGGGTAAGGTCACCGATATTGAAGGAAATTCAATTAACTACAAAAACCATATGGAAAAAATTCGGGATCACTTTACTTTTTTGTCCGCGTCAAATATCCTTCATTCACAGATTCTTGAAGTCATAAAGGCACAGGTTTAGTTTGATATAATAGTCTGTGTCAAAAATAAGGGAAATCTACGAAGGTGCAAAAACAAAATACCATCGGCATAAAAAGGGTGTCGGAATTGGTGTAGCTTTTGCGGGTATCTCGCCACTTTTTCTTGTGCCGGTTCAAACCGCGATGACGGCCGGTGTTGCCGAAGCGGTCAATCATTTTGGGTCAACACCGCTCGCGCTTCTTGCCTACGGACTTATCGCTCTTAATGCCGCCAGTATTGCCGTAGAATCGGTAACCCTAGCGCGCCACAACTATAGTAACAATCCGCCATCTTCAATTTTAAATATTATGGTCAAGGATACGGCCGATAAAATACCTGTCATAAAGGACGTTTTTAAAAAATGTCCGATAATTCCGGCGGTGTTTGTATCAGCGGTCAGTCACGCATATCACTTGCTGCCGGTTGGCGTCATGAATCCGTATTTGCTATCGAGTGTTAGATCGGTCTTATCTGACGACAAAAAACCTTTTCTTGAAAACTTTGGTTCAATTTCAGTAGCCTTGGCTTTATGGAATATTGCTTCCAACACCCTCATATTAAGAGGCGATGCCGATAAGGCAGCCGATAAAATTTTTGAATTGGGTAGAGCGATCAAAAACGAGGTCAAGAGTAAGGTTAATAGTTTAAGAAATAAGAAGAAATCATAAATTCTTGAAGAGTATAAGCGACGGCTTTTTGAAAAGATCGACGCTCATTCTGGTAACGCAGATAACATTGTTTTTATACGATTACATTAAATCCAGCCAATCTCTCTGAAGAGTTTAACCGTTGGTCGTGACATCGGGTACTTATTGAAATCATTTCTCTTTATCCATTTGAGTTCGACAACATCATCGCCCGGTCGCTCTATGCCGCTGAGGTAACTTGCCGTATAGACCAAAAAAAGATAATGGGTCTCAGTACCATTTTTGTCGGGCTCGGTATCTTCGTCAAAGGATAACCTTTTCAGGTTATGTATCTCCAGGCCGGCCTCTTCCAACGTTTCCCGCCTGATACCTTCTTCGATAGATTCTTTATCAAGATCGAGACCTCCGCCAATCATCACCCAAGTATTGGGGTATGGACCGACGTTTTTCCTTTTACGACCGAAGAGGTAAGATCCGTCTTTTTCAATAAGAACACCCGTTACAACGCGCGATTTCATAAGGATATTTTAGCAGTAAATGATATAATTTATACTACTTAAGGATACCAGAGGTACCCAAGTGGCCAACGGGGACAGACTGTAAATCTGTTGGGTTTTCCCTTCGGAGGTTCGAATCCTCCCCTCTGGACATACTATTTAGGCTGTCAGGACAATTTAAATCTGCACAAAATTCCTTGCATAAATTTATTACATTAGCATAAGATTTGATATAATTATTTTATAATCGAAGGGGGTGATTATTTATGCCACCACATTGCGATACTAAAGACGGACCGTTAGTAAAAACTGCGAAAAAAGCTC
The DNA here is from genome assembly GCA_964618685.1 of uncultured Gammaproteobacteria bacterium. GTDB lineage: Bacteria > Patescibacteriota > Microgenomatia > UBA1406 > GWC2-37-13 > GWC2-37-13. The sequence continues at coordinate 15,617 of CAZUBL010000001.1, forward strand.
TCAAAGTCGGTAATGTAAATCTTGTTCTTCCATGGGCACCTGAGGCAGCAGAAGATGAAATAAAAAAAGCCTTTGAAATTACTCTTAAAGTAAGAAAATTTAGTGACGAAGCTCAAAAATTAGCCGATAACTGGTTTTTTGAAACCGTCGTCAGACTTCATCGGGCTGGAGAAGGAGCACCATTTACCGGACTTAAACCGGCTGGACTTGATGAAGGACCGGTTGTCCCACGAGCGGAGAAAGATATAGAAGAAGGTAAACCTAAAAGAGTGATTGAGTTTCTCCAAAAAACAATAGAAGAAATATTAACTGAGAAATTCAGTCATATTCTACACACAAAAAAGTATGATGAAAATAACGTCAAGGCAGCGAGAAAATATATTTCCGCGATGCTTGATTTTATGTTGTTTTCTCATCATTTATATTTGAATATTAAAGAAGGAGGAGCTCATAAAAAAGAAAGATCGGGCGAACATAAACACTAATAATTTGCTTGAGTAGTGAATTATGTTGTTTTTTGTATCTTGTCAGATATTATTTTTCCGTCGCTGATTTCTATGATCCTGTCTGTCAGTTTGGCGTACTCAGGTTCGTGAGTCACCATAATAATAGTTTGTCCTTCAAGGTTTAGTTTAAGAAAAATGTCCAATACAACCCGAGAAGATTCCGAATCAAGATTGGCAGTTGGTTCGTCGGCAAAAATAATACCGGGATTGTGAGCAATTGCCCGGGCAATACCCACTCTCTGCTGCTCGCCTCCTGAAAGTTGGGACGGAAGATTGTTAATATGTTTTCCAAGTCCTACTTTTTTTAATGCTTCCTCCGCCGTTTGCTCAATATTGTTTTTATAATTTTCCTGTGCCATCATTGGCAACATAACATTTTCCTTTGCAGTCAAAGTTGGTAAAATCGCATAATCTTGAAATATATAGCCAAGATTATCTCGACGAAATTCAATTCTTTTTGAACCATAGAGGTCAGTCACAACTTTACCATTTATAGTAATTGAACCATTAGTTGGATGATCGAGCAAACCTAATTGATAAAGGAGAGTACTTTTGCCCGACCCAGATCTCCCGGTAATAGCTAAAAATTGACCTTTAGGAACAGCAAAGGAAATTCCTTTCAAGACGGTCGTTTCTATTTCACCAGTTTTAAATTTTTTTATTATATTTTTAATAGTAATCATAGTTATCTGCCTAAAATAGCATCAAGTGTATTCTGCCTTGCTACTAACCATGCAGGGACAAATCCGGATATAAAGGCTGTAATTGTTAAAACCATCGCTCTGATCAAGATACCGCTGGTTGTTATGGCAAGAGAACCTGTCCCTACCGGATAATGGATAGGATGAAGAGCAAAATAAGGAATGATAAATGCCAAAAGTAAAACGCTGGCAATAACAATTCCTGAAATTGCATAGAAAAGCGACTGGAAAACATAGGAAATTTTGATTGCCATGCTTGGAATTCCTATACCTTTAAGTATGCCTATAAACTTACGCCGTGTAATCGCATTAACGTAAATGACAATAAAAATGGTGATTGCTCCCACGAATAAAGCAATCCCCGCAACCATAATCCCAAGGAGATTAAACGTTTTGATCATTTGGCTAATCCCGCTTGGTATCGCTTCCTTTGAAGTCTGTACTAATATATTCGCGTTGTGTTTTAGGTTATTTTTGATAAATTCTTTTGCCGAAACATCGGAAGAATCGTTTTCCAGGGAAATTGCAATTTCATTTACGTTAAGATCTGTTCTCATCATCAGTTGTCTTGCCGCTGTATCGGTTATGTATATCCGTCCATCAACGACTGAATTATTAGTACTGATTATTCCTTTAATTGTTACTTCTTTTTGGACACCATTTACCGTAAGTCTGAGCTTTGAACCAACATCGGCGGTTTTTAATATTTTGCTTCCGTCAGATTCAGACGAACCTCTGGCCGTTGTGTATTTTGCAATCAAGTCTGAACCAAGAATTATCACATCCATATCGGACGGCTCCAGATATAAACCTGCCACGATCATCTGTGATAAGTTAGTCACTTTATCCTCAGCTTTCGGATCGATACCTACAAGTAAGGAATTAACACTTTCGGAACTGTCAGATATCTTAAGTTTTGTCTGATATCCGTATTCAAGGGTCGCCGGACTGGTATATCTGACTGTTAAATTTTTAAGAGTGGGAAGACTTTTTACAATCGGTATGATTAAATTTGTCTCCTCAATAATATTTTTATTTAATGATGGAGTAATTAAGATATCTGAGACATAGAATCGTTTAAACGTTCCGGTTATCCCTTCGGCAAGCCCGATCAAGATTCCGTTTAGAAGAATCATATTGAAAAAAGTTAGCATCATCACAAAAATTATCAGGCCGGTTGTCCAAGGGTTACTTCTCTTAATATCGGATACGGCAAGAAAAAAACCAATCTTAACCGATCTACTCGACTTCTTTATATTATTTATCATTTTGGGTCGGCAATAATGGTAGTGCTCTCGGTTAGACCACTTAGGATTTCAGTTTTTGCCAGTCCTGTTATACCCGTAATCACTTCCTTAAGTTCCTTTTTTTGATTATCTGCTTGCTGGACGTATTTTTTTCCATCTTTTAAAATAATGGCACTGTTGGGAACCAAAAAAATATTATTTTTTCTTAAGGTTTCTATTGTTACAATCGCCGTCATATTGGGTTTAACTTCCGGGGGAATCTCTTCCAAGCCAATTTTAACCTCATAAGTTACAATCCCTCCCTTAATCGTTCCAACATTATCAATACTTTTTATATTTCCTATCAATGATTTTTTATTCAATGCATCAAAAACTATAGTTGCCTTCTGATCTACGGAAATTAAAGGAAGGTAAACTTCATTAATATTTGCTACTAATACCGGCTCATCTACGAGTGCATCATCATAGGCGATTTTTGTCAAAGCCACTTGAGCATTGGCAGCGTTAATTGCAATATCAGCTTCTTTATATTTTGCTTCCGAAGCTGTAAAATCTTTTTGTGCTTGTGTCAAAGCACTATCAACGCTGTATTTTTCCAATTCGGTATAATCTTTTTTAGTAGACAGATTAATTGTATTATCATTTTTGTAATTAACACTATTTTGTGTGTCAAGAAGAGCTTTTTGCTTTGTCCACATGGTTGCATCAGCTACAAGCTTATTTTGCTGGCTAGTTTTAAGAGCACTTAACGAATTTTGATAATTAACATAGGCGAGAGCCTTTTCCTCATCAGATGCGGTTTTATTAAAAGTTCCGCTTACCTGAATCGTTTCCACTAAATTTTCTTTTTTTACCTTATACAAAATTTCCGTACCTGGTTTTTTTAATAACATCGACCTAACCGTAATTAATCCTAAAATTACAAAGCCAATAATTATTAGTGTTTTTCTCATTTTTATTTCTCAATTTTTTTGAGAAAATTAGTAAAAATACGAACAACTTCTTTTAAATCTTCTTCAGGCATCTGTGAGAATACATTTCCTACTTTCTCTGCTAACATACTGTGAGCAACCTCCGTTTGATAACTCCCTTTTTTAGTAAGCCAGAGGTGTGTTATCCGACGATCGGCTTTATCAAGTGTCTTCTTTATTACGTCTAAATTTATTAATCGTTCAATTAACTGAGCAATAGAAGATGACGATAATCCCAATTTTGCCGATAGTTCACCTACTGTAGACCCTGGTTGATCTTTTAAATGTAAAAGGGCTTGATTTTGAAGTAATGTAACATTCCCATCTTTTATGGGGACAATAAAAGATTGCTCAGCTATGCGACGAATCCTCATTAAGGATTGCATAAATTGATTGAGAATCCTTTGTTTTGAAGTATTCATAATTATTATCTTAGCTCATAAGATATTATTTGTCAAGGGAATATAATAGAAGTAAATTAACAAGCAATATTAAATTGTTACGTAGAAGGTTCTAACATCCTCCACCAGTCTGGACAAATCTCTTACTTCGTATTGACACAATATCTTCTTTGGGGGTAAAATAAGGCAATTGTAAGTATGGATAACGAAAAATTTAAAAGAATTCTGCCTCTTTTTGGTGTAGGGGCCGCTATGGTGTTCCTCTTTTTTATGTCCATTTCGACTTTCATGATTTCCAGTCGTGCCAGCCGTCAGCAAAACGTCACCGAAAGTTATGCCGAAGAATTTATGCCCGATGTCACCTTGCCCCCGGGAAGGGTCTGGCAGGGGATAACAGTGACTGGTGAAATGGAAGGCAGATTTACCGTTGGGTATAAGATAAGACCCGATGATGCCTGTGATGTTGACGGGATCAAGTTGTCAATCGGTAGAATCGACGGAAAGTACTATGTTTTTAATTACAAAACGACTAAGTCTGTGGGACCCAATAGCTATAAGGGATATCTTCAGTTGAACCCATTGGATGTACAAGGCGACATATACGGAGGGAACGTCACCGTGACTTTCAACGAGGATCAAAGATCTGGAACGGTCATGGGTGACCTATACAATAACGACAAGTCGGTTAAAGTAATTCAAATAGTAGGTGACTGGGCTTGTCCTTTATGAAAAACGCGATCATTCTTCACGGCGGACCCACTAAAGAAGAATACTACGATCCAGAATCCCCCAGCATGAGCAATTCCCATTGGATCCCGTGGCTTCAAAGTCAATTATTAAAGTTAGACATATCCGCCTCAACCCCGGAGGTGCCCCATTCGTACAATCGGGATTGGGAAGTCTGGAGCCGTGAGGTAGAGCGTTACGAAATTAGCCCGGAAACGGCCCTCATCGGTCACAGCACCGGCGCCGGGTTTTTCGTCAAATACTTGAGCGTTCATAAAAAGCTCAAAGTCGGTAAGATCATATTGGTCGCTCCCTGGATCGATCCCGAAAAACAGTTGACGACCGGTTTTTTTGACGATTACGTGATCGACGTGGATCTTGCGGCGAGGACCAAGGGAATTGTCGTTTTCAATTCCGACAATGACGAGGACTCTGTTCAGAAATCGGCAAAGATTATTCTTGAAAACATAAAAAACATCCAGTACCGTGAATTCCACAATTACGGGCATTTCTACATCGAAGACATGGCGACCCTTGAGTTTCCCGAGCTTCTACGGGAGATATTGAAATAGTTTTTTGAGCCTCGATCCTGACTTTCCTGAGAAGGGTTTTGCATAGATAAGGGGCATATGGTATAACTTTACAATGAGTTTTTTCGATAATACACCCTACCAGAAACGGCAGAAAAGAGTAATTGAAGATATAGAAAGCCAAGTCAGGAATAATAATCTTAAGTTCAGCACCGTCCTACCGGTTGAGGATTACGAAAACGATCCGAGATTTTGCTTGACGAGCGTCCACTTTCCTAAGGCAGACCTCATTGATACCGTTTTAAACACGATTGTTGAACCACTTAAAAGAATTACTCCGAATCACTTCTACTACCAAAAAGATAACTTACACTTAACTATAAAGAATATTAGAGTAATAAGTGACCCGCCAAATTTCACAGTCAATGACCTGATCAGAGCCAAAAATGTGTTTGAAAGCGTTGTACCGAAGTACAAGAGATTTGAAGTTTACTTCTACCGTCTACTCCTCTTCAAATCCAACCTGGCTCTTGTCGGGACAACGGGAGAAGAGTTAGACGAAATAATCCTTGACCTGGATAAGAACTTGAGTGCGGCGGGTATTCCAGATGACAAACAATATACGAATTCAAAAAACTTTTTTTGCAATATGACGCTTGTGAGATTTAATTCGCAATTGTCCGCGCGTTATAAACTTAAGATAAAGGAACTTTCGTCAAAAATAAATATCAAACCCTACATCATAGATTCGGTAACGCTTCTGACTTCAAACGCCGTATTGAAAAAAAGAAAAATCCTCGGAGAGTGGGGTTTGAGGTGATTGTAGACGGTTTTCGATTTCGGAAACTTCTTCTTATAGTACCAAGCTTTTAGAAATGATTATCGACAAGCTCTTTATATATATAATTCAAAAAACGATAGACGTCTTCTATATTCTCAAGATAATATTCGGCTCTTGATGCATCACCCTCTCCAACTCGTATCGCCAGTCCATTGGTTATTTTTTTGAACATGTCCTCATCCGTTGTATCGTCGCCAATAGCTATCGTCAATCTTCCCGGAATCTGTTGGGAAACCATATTGACAATCTGCCCCTTATTCCACTCTATTTTCGGTCTGGCGTCAATAACTTTTTTTCCTTCAATAAATTCGATAATATTTTCGTTTTTTATTTTCTTGACAGACTTGTAAAAAACCTCAATAAAATTTTCTTCACTTATGTTTTTGAGGTTTCGGTAATGGAGTGATAACGACATGGATTTATCTTCGATAAATATTCCCTCATATTCTTTAGATAATCGGTTATAGATCTTTTTGACTTCATTTAATGAATCAACGATCCTTTCGTTGAAAGGATACCTGTCGTAAACTCCGTTTATTATCCACTCTAGTCCGTGGTTACCGGCGTAGTTTAGGCTGGGTAAGTCAATTTTTTCCTTAAGACTTTTAAGCTTTCTTCCACTTACGATCATTACAAAAACACCATTCAGTGATGAGATTTTCTTAAGAGTGTCCATTGCCTTAGGAAACGCAATACTAGCATCCTTGAAGTTGGTAACAATCGGTGAGAGGGTGCCGTCGAAATCCAAAAAAATCAAAACACCGTTGGCACTCTTGAGTTTTTGTGAAACTTCTTTTTCGTTTTTCCAGATATTTTTCATCCCAGATTGATGAGATTCCGTAACATGTCGGCCGACCACTTATATATATCGTTTCTTTTGATTGCCGTTCGCATTCTCAGCATTCTTTTTCTCTGTTCGATAATTCCCATCTGGAGGGCTTGGTTTATAGCATCGGCAAGTTCATTACTATCATAGGGATTGATGATTAGGGCGTCTTTGAGCTCGCGTGAAGCGCCCGCGAACTTACTCAATATCAGAACACCCTTATCGTCGGTTCTTGAAGAAACGAATTCTTTGGCAACAAGATTCATTCCGTCGTGGAGTGATGTCACCAAACATAGGTTTGCTATTCTATATAACTGGTCAATTTCCTCGTGAGTATGATGTTTCTTTAGAAGGATTATCGGTTTCCAACCCTTGCTTTTATATAGGGAATTAATTCTTTCGACTTCCTCTTCGACCTGTATTTCAAGGTCATGATAGGCTTGGATCTTGCTCCGACTAGGCGGAGCCACTTGAATAAAGGTGAATTGGTTTTTGTAGAAGGGCATTCTCTTAAAGAGTTGTTCTATGGCCTTTAATCTTTCAAGTATGCCCTTGGTGTAGTCAAGCCTGTCAACGCCAACACCTATATACTTAGTTTTCTTAATACCTATTTCATCAAGAATACTTTCAGACTTAATAGTGTTAGTGTCTTCTTCGTCATTAAAGGCAATGCTTATCGGGAAGGATTTGATCATGCTCAAATGCGATTTTTTCGTGACCGAGAATTGTTCAAGATCGATTAAAGATTCAAGTTCGCGCCCAACCGTTTCTATAAAATTGTTGCAGTGAAGCTGGGTGTGGAATCCTATAAGGTCGGCTCCAAGCATTCCGTCAAGAATTTCCTTCCTGAAGGGACAAATGCTAAACGCTTCCGGGTTAGGCCACGGTATATGCCAAAAGATTCCTATTTGAGCATCAGGTCTGGCATCCTTAATCATTCTTGGAAGTAGTGAAAAGTGGTAGTCCTGAATGATGATTATTGGCTTTTTCGTTTTTGATATTTCTTTGAGGATAATCTCGGCAAATTTTCCGTTTACGGATTTGTAGACTTCCCAATCTTCTTCCCTGAAGACCGGTCGGGTATGTGCCATGTGACAGAGCGGCCAGAGTCCTTCGTTGGCAAAGCCGTAGTAATATCTTTTCTCTTCCTCTTCGGTCAACCAGATTCGTTTTAAGGTATATTTAGGTTCGTCCGGCGGGACACGGATTTTATCATTTTTATCGACAACCAGTTTGTCTGCGTCTCCGGAGCTTGACGCTACCCAAGTACCTCCACAGGCGGAAATCATCGGTTCAATCGCCGTTACCATGCCCGAAGCAGGAACGAAATAATTAATCTTGCCATTTTTCTTCGTATGGATATAGGGTTCGCGATTTGAGACGACATACATCATTCTGTTGTCCAGAATTTTTTTGACGTATTCATAAAGTCTTTGCTCTGTCCATGGTGAGTCAATATCTTCAATGTTTGACCGGGCTTCTTCCTTGACGGCCAGCCGGGCTTCATAAAGACTCTTCATAAAATGAGATATTTCCCTGATAAGTGGTTGGAGAATAAAGTTATTGGGGAGTTGTTTTGGAGGCAACATACTTTCGTTGGTCCTTGAGATTCTTATTGTTTCGGCGATGTCTTTTATAGGTTGGTAAATCAAAAAACGAAGGGTTAAGGCTATTGCCAGGATGATGAGGGTATCCTGAATACCCAATCGTAATAAATTACTTTTCCAAACTTCGTTCAACCGGTCGTCAATAAATCCGGCGTTTTGCACGAGTGTCAATGATCCAATAACGTTGCCGTCTTGGTGAAGGGGGAGAGCAAAGACGTATGACTTTTTGTTATCTTCCTTTATAAAATCGGCACTCAGTTTGTCCTCATCCATGGCGTTGCCGATAATCGTTATCACTTCCTCATTATCTTTTACGATCATACCCTCAGAAGAAGCAATGACATTATCCTTATTATCGTAAATAGCGACTCCAGCGATTCTCTTTTCTTCGACAAACTGCTCGATTATTCGCTGGACTTGAAAAGTGTTGTTGGCGACCATGTAGGGTTCAACCCTTTCCTTTAGGGAGTCTGCCAATAGAGTCGTTCGATACTGAAGATCAGTCGTCAATCTTTGCTGTTCGCGATTGGCCTGTTGCATAGTGAAGAATAGGACGACCAGGGAAACGATTATTGTGAATATAAATGCCGTGAATATTGTTTGTTTCATTTTGTTGAGGGAGCGATCTTTTTACAACTATGGGCGCGTGTACATCTTATATTATAGCAAAATGCGGTATGGTATGTATACTATTACTATATAAGTGTTAGTAATTGAAAAGAATGAACTTATGAAAAATAATAAATTCATGGTGCTTGTTATATTATTGGTTGTTGGTTTAAGCGTGTATTTTTACGGTCAATCGCGGGTGGGAATAAATAATCCCACTCCCGTTGAGGAGGTCAGTAAACCGACAGCAACGAGCGTCGCGCCTTTTAGCAATAATGGTCGGTACAGGGAATACAGCGAAAGCGAATATGGTTTGGCAGCCGATCAAAAGAGGGTAATATTTTTTCACGCCTCTTGGTGCCCAACCTGCAAGGTTGCTAATGAAGAATTCACTAGTCAAGCCGACAAAATCCCTGAGGACGTTGTTCTATTCAAGACCGATTACGATACCGAAACAGAACTCAAGAAGAAATACGGGATTACATATCAGCATACGTTTGTCCTTGTTGACGAGAATGGGGATGAAATTAAGAAGTGGAATGGCGGCGGGATTGAAGAACTTATTAACAATACTTAAACGATGATATTACTTATTCTTTTTTCTTTTCTTGCTGGGGTGGTCACAATCCTTTCTCCTTGTATTCTGCCGGTTCTTCCGGTTATTTTGTCCGGCGGCGTGACTTCGGGAAGATCCAAGCCTTTTGGGATTATTGCCGGATTCGTGTTGAGTTTTACGTTCTTCACTCTTTTTCTTTCGGCAATTGTCAAGGTGACAGGTCTTTCGGCCGATGCCCTGCGAGGTGTTTCCGTATTTGTTATTCTGGCATTTGGGCTGAGTCTTGTCATGCCCGGTCTTCAAACCAAGGTTGAAAGGTTATTTTCAAGGTTGGCCGGAAAAACTCCGATTGTAAATAAGGGAGACGGATTTTTCGGCGGACTCCTTATAGGGTTGAGTCTGGGGCTGATATGGACTCCTTGTGTGGGACCGATACTTGCTTCAATTATCACGCTTGCGGCTTCAAACACAATAGCGGTTGGATCAGTCGCAATTACATTCGCTTACGCACTCGGTACGGCAGTTCCGATGATGGTTATTATGTCCGGAGGGAGAACATTATTGGCAAAGGTTCCGTGGTTGCTTACAAATACCGCTAATATTCAAAGGATTTTCGGAATCCTGATGATTGTTACGGCTTTTTCTATTTTCTTCAATTTTGACCGACGTTTTCAAGCATATATCTTGGAAAAATTTCCGGGCTACGGAGTCGGTTTGACAAAACTCGAGGACAATAGGGTCGTCAAGGATGAACTCTTGAAGCTAAAAGAAAAAGACAGTATTTTAGAAGAGCTGGAAGGCGGTTTTTATCTTCAAGCGCCGGAGCTCATCCAGGGTGGGCGATGGTTTAATTCAGAACCATTAAAACTATCTGAACTTAAAGGAAAAGTAATACTCGTTGATTTTTGGACTTATACTTGTATAAATTGCATAAGGACATTCCCGTATTTAAAAAACTGGCACGAGAAGTACAAAGATATGGGCCTTGTGATCATAGGCGTTCATACTCCCGAATTTGAATTTGAAAAAAATCCCGATAATGTTACCCAAGCAGTGAAAGACTTCGGGCTCGAGTATCCAATAATGCAGGATAACGATTACGCCACATGGAGAGCTTATAACAATCGTTACTGGCCAGCCAAATATTTTATAGACCATGAGGGGAGAGTGAGGTCGACCCATTTCGGTGAAGGCGAATACGACGAGTCGGAAAAGATGATCCAGACGCTTCTTAAAGAAGCCGGAAGCCTGGAAAGCGATATGCCGATAAAAAATGTTGGTTACCGAAACGAATCTAAAACTCCCGAAACTTACCTAGGGTATAGCCGGATAAATAATTTCTCGTCAGTTGAACCGATCAACCCTGATAGTGAATCTCTCTACACAATCCCTTCGGGTTTAAAACCGAATAATTTTGCTTATGGAGGCCGGTGGGTTGTCAAAGACGAAAAAGCCGAGCCGTTTAAGTCGGCAACGTTGGTTTTCAATTACGAGTCAAAAAATGTTTTCCTCGTAATGGGTCCGAAAGGCAAATCGACGGGATTCGTTAACGTTTACCTCGATGATAAATTCGTCACTAAGTTGGAGATCAACGAGTACCGGTTATATGACATTATTAAACTCGACCGTTCAGGAAACCATATATTGAGGTTAGAGTTCTTGGATTCCAACCTAGAGCTTTTTGCTTTCACTTTTGGTTGATGTGCTAAAATGAGATTTTCATGTATCAAACATTTGGGCGGGTTATATTTCGCCCAAATATTGAAGGAATAACAATAGTTTTTTAATCTTAATAATTATGACTCCATTTGCCCATGTTGCCGCAGGTTACCTTACGACTCAAGCGTTAGACATTTTTAATACGGGTGTCAATTTCAACACTCCAGGAATTATACTTACGGGAATTATTGCCGCAAACTTTCCCGATCTGGATTTCCTGACTGCAAAAAACAAAGTCCACCACAGAAACACTTGGACCCACGCACCTTTATTTTGGCTATTAGTAGTCGGGGCGCTGTTTGTGGTTGCTGGATTTATCAATAACGACCAGTTCAATTCTTACTTGCTGGTATTTAGTTTGGGACTGGCTTCGCATTTTCTTACTGACTGGTTTGCGGCCAGGGAAGAGGAGTACGGAGGAATCAGGTTGTTCTTCCCGTTTTCTAAAAAACATTACGGATTTATGAGATTGAAGGAGCCAAAGTATAAAGATATGAATGACTTTAATTTAGGTAAATACCTGAAGTATTATATGGAAAATGCCTTTCTTTTTTATTCCGAAGTTTTCCTTATCCTTTTCGGGTTGGCGGTTTTCTTAAGTAGGAGTCTCTCGGTTTTCATGGGAATCTTTCAATAATATATCTTACCCCATCGATAATCACATATTGTTGTATATAATAGTAAATAACCATATGGATAATAAAACAAAAGTGTCGGTTGTTGGGTGCGGAAAAGTCGGAATCACTGCGGCGTATACAATGTATCTTAAAAACTCCATAAACGAAATTGTTCTTTACGACAGGAATCGCGAAAAGGTCGCCGCCGAAAGGTTGGACTTTCTTCATTCGTTGTCTTTTTTGGGTAACACAAAAGTTAACATCGCCGAAAATATCGAAGATCTCAAGGGTAGCGACGTTATAGTCTACGCAACGGGCGCCGCCCAGGTTAAAGGCGAAACGCGTTTGGATCTTGTCAAAAGAAATACGGAAATTTTGGAATCGGTTTTACCCGAAATTTTAAAATACTCACCGGAAAGCACTATTCTTATCGTTTCCAATCCGGTTGATATTCTAACCCATAAAGCCAACGAAATAACCAAACTGAAAAAAGGCAGAATTTTCGGTTCAGGGACGACTCTGGATACCGCCAGGTTCCGATATTATCTTTCAGAAGCTTTAGACGTCAACCCGATAAACATCCACGGTTATATACTGGGAGAACACGGGGACAGTTCTTTTCCGACGGTATCGACCGCCAATATTGGAGGCGAGCCAATAACCGAAATGAAAGGGGCTTCATATGGTATGGTTATGGAGGCATATAAGAAAGCCCGTAATGCGGCATACGAAATCATTGCCGGAAAAGGTGCCACTTACTATTCGATCGCCGTTGTGATCGATCAGTTGGTCGCCGCCGTTCTCACCGACAGCAAACGGATTTTTCCGGTATCCGTACCAATGGACGGGGAGTATGGTATAAGCGGGATTTCGATGAGCGTACCTTGTGTTCTGGGTAAGAATGGCGTTGAGAAAATAATTGAACTTAATCTGTCCGATGAGGAAAAAAAGATGATGAAGGAATCGGCGGAAACTTTAAAGAAATTTATTAAATAATGGAGTTTCAAATAATATTCAAGCTTCTTATGGCTCTTGTTTTGGGAGCCGTCATAGGTCTTGAAAGAGAGTCTTACGAGAGAAAGATAGACAGAACACCTCAAAATGGCATAGGTAGTCTTGGTGTAAGGAGCTTTTCACTGATAACCACGCTCGGTGCGGTCGCCGGACTCTTATATAACAGTCACAATAGCTTATATCTAATTATTTCGATAACCTTCATGACGCTTCTAATCGTTTATTATATCGTTGGAAGTTTTTTAACTAAAGATAATGGAATTACCACTGAATTGGCGATAATATTCAGTTATCTCATTGGAGTATTTGTATCAATTGAAGTATTCTCAAATCAACTTATAATTGCCCTCGTCGTTGTTATTGTTGGCATAATGTCGATTAAAGAAAAGCTTCAAGGTTTTATCGCCGGGGTCAAGGAAACCGAGTTGGCTGCTTTTTTAAGTTACGCCATAGTAGCGTTGGTGATTCTGCCTTTTTTGCCTAATGTGAATTACTCCATAAATAATATTCCTGGGATAGCCACTCTAATGTCCAATTTTGGGGTCAACTTAGATAGAATAATCAACCTCCCTCTCGTCAATCCGTTTAATATTTGGAGAGTCGTTGTAATCATAACTGGCGTCGATATTCTTGGGTATGTTTTGGAAAAAACCATCGGTCAAAAAAAGGGCTGGATAATGACGTCACTTGCCGGCGGATTCATTTCCTCAACGTCAACTACCCAGTCCTTAGCACAAAAAAGCAGGAAATCATCAAACATCAATAAATTGACAGCGGCTGCGGTGCTTGCGAATTTTTCCAGCTTTATACAACAAATGATCGTAATTGTTTCGGTCAATACTGTCTTTTTCGTTAGGAGCATATCCTATGTTTTTTCTTTAATTTTTTCGTCATTGTTTCTTGTCGTATATTTTATGAACAAGGAGGAGAAAAACAAGGTCGATATCACGGAAACAAAAGAGCAGTTACAGAACGATAAAATATTTTCGCTGGGGCCAGCCTTGAAGTTTGCTTTCATTTTTCTTTTTGTAACAATTATTACCAGAATTTCTCTGGTCTTCTTCGGGGATAGTGGATTTTTGGTGTCAAATGCGCTCGCAGCTGTAACCGGGCTAGATGCAACTACGATTAACGTTTCTCAGTTGGCGGGAGGAGGAATAACCTATCAGGTGGCCGTCCTCGCCCTTATTGCCGCAAATGCCGTCAATCTTATAGCTAAATCTATATATGGGTTTATCCAAGGAGACAGGAGATTTGCCGTCAATTTCTTTGTAAGTTCGCTGGTGATGATAGGCGCAAGTGTATTGGCGTTCGTATTTTTTATTTTATAACGACGGTGATTTCACCCCTATAGTCGCGGTCCATCAATTGACTGGCTTTGCCCCTCACAATTTCCTCAAATTTCTTGGTCATCTCACGACATACGGCAATATCGGGGTCCCAGCCTGAATCATTCAGTGTCTTGAGCGTTTCCTTTATCCTGTGGGGAGATTCATAAAAAATAAAAACCATTTCAGGAAAAAGGGCTCTACTCTTAACCATTTTATCGATAAGCCGTTTGCCGTCGGCGGGCTTTTTAGGAAAAAACCCTAAAAATGAAAAGCCACTGTGTTTCGGCGAAGGATTGAATCCTGAATATAAAAGCGCGGTGATGACTGCTGATGGACCGGGTATGACCACAAATGGAATTTTTTCCTTGACGGCAGTTTTGACTAATAGATATCCGGGATCGGATACAAGGGGAGTGCCGTTTTCGCTAATAAGCGAGATCTCTTTTCCATCTTTAAGTAACGCTATAATTTCCGGAAGCTTTTCGAACTCCCTTTCTTTATAATAAGAAACTATGGTCGGTTTGTGGTCGACAGCGGTGAGTTCTGGAAACTGTGTGCCGATAAATCGAGCCAGGGTACTGTATGAACGGCTGTCCTCGGCAAGAATGTAATGTGAAGACATAAGTGTTTTTGCCTGGCGAATCGATAAATCATCTAGATTACCAATAGGGGTTGATATAATATAAAGCATATGAAAGAAATTTTAATTGATTTTATAAACTCATCCGTCAATTCCAATTATAGCTTATTGATACTCGGAATATTGTCTTTTGCCGAATCGTCGTTTTTTCCGATTCCCCCCGATACCATAATGATTCCGATGGCATTGGTCAATTCCAAACTTGCGATCTTCTACGCGTTTTTGACGACAGTAAGTTCGGTTCTCGGCGGACTTTTCGGTTATTTCATAGGGTATAAAGGCGGAAGACCGATCGTGAAGAGATTCATATCAGAGGAAAAGCTTTATCAAGTGAAACTGCTTTATCAGAAATATGACGTTTGGGCGATAGTCTTGGCCGGCTTTTCACCTATTCCCTATAAAATATTTACTATTGCAGCCGGTCTATTTGAGCTTGACGTCAAAAGGTTCATGATTGCTTCTTTCATCGGCCGAGGGGGCAGATTTTTCCTGGTAGGTATATTGATTTACCTTTTTGGTGACCGGATTAAGGATTTTCTCAACAATTATCTGGAGCTTGTCATAATCGCTCTGACCGTCCTGTTGGTCGGAGGATTCATTGTCGTCAATAAGTTTTTGTCAAAACCAAAAGTTCCTGTTCAAAATAAGGAAACCTCCTGAAGTGTGCTTCGATAGCCATATAAGTATATTCTTGCCAACTAATACGTTTTTAGTGTAAAATGAAAGGTTGCAATTTTCCTATAGATGTTCAACCTCAAATCCGCTTTTATCCCAACCGGAGACCAGCCCGAGGCCATAAAAGGCTTGGTTAATGGAGTGGAGGAAAACCTCAAAAACCAGGTCTTAATTGGAGTGACCGGATCGGGGAAGACCTTTACCATGGCCAATGTTATCGAGAAAACGAAGCTTCCAACATTGATAATTTCCCACAATAAGACATTGGCTGGACAACTCTATCAGGAATTTAGGGATTTTTTTCCTAATAACGCTGTTTCCTATTTTGTTTCATACTACGATTACTATCAGCCGGAAGCGTATATCCCAACGACCGACACCTATATCGAAAAGGAGGCCCAGATAAACGAGACAATCGATAAATTAAGGTTGGCCTCAACGACAAACATTTTGACACGAAGTGACGTTATCGTCGTAGCCTCAGTTTCGTGCATATATAATATCGGATCTCCACAAGAATACGGCAAATTCGTCCTTGAGATTGAAGTGGGTCAACCCGGAGACCAAAAAGCGATCGCCCGTCGGTTGGTTGAGCTTCAATACGAAAGAAGCGAATTTGAATTCAAGAGGGGAACATTCAGGGTAAGGGGGGACAGGATGGACATATACCCGGCGTATGAAGATAACGGGTACAGGGTTATTATAAAAAACGGCCAGGTCGAGAAAATAAGCCGCTTTGAACCCATATCCGGCAAGATAATTGGTACACCCCAAGAAACGTCAAAAACCATAATATATCCGGCCAAACACTATATGATGAATCCCGAAGTCTTTAAGAAGGTTGAAAAGCAGATTAGGGAAGATCTCAGGAATGAATCCGAGTCTCTGAAGAAAAAAGGCAAGCTTCTTGAAGCAGAAAGACTCATAAGGCGCGTCAACTACGACCTTGAAATGATCTCTGAGATGGGTTACGTCAACGGTATCGAAAATTACTCCAGGTATTTTGACGGCCGCAAGATAGGCGATCCGCCTTATTCGCTTTTGGAATACTTCAGACAGACTTACGGAGACGACTGGCTTTTGTTTATTGATGAGTCCCATATGACCGTTCCGCAGTTGAGAGGCATGTACAATGGTGACGCTTCGCGTAAGAAAACCCTCATCGATTTCGGATTCAGACTGAAGGCGTCTTACGATAACCGGCCACTTAAATTTGAGGAATTCTACCCGGCGCCGTCGAAAATTATCTACGTTTCGGCGACCCCCGACACATGGGAGCTTGAACGGTCAAAAGTTGTTGAGCAGTTAATCCGTCCAACCGGGATTATTGACCCCGAGATTATTATCAGGCCGTCATCTGGCGAGATACCAGACCTAATTTCGGAAATAGAAAAAAGAGCCGCCAAAAAGGAGAAGGTCTTAGTGACGACCCTGACCAAAAAAACCGCCGAGGATTTGACTACCTATCTGACGGAAAAAAACATAAGAGCGTCGTACCTCCATTCCGATATCCAGACTCTTGAAAGGTCGGATATTCTTGACAACTTAAGAAAAGGTGAGTTTGACGTACTTATTGGCGTCAATCTCTTGAGAGAGGGATTGGACCTTCCCGAAGTATCGCTCGTTGCCATATTGGACGCCGATCAGGAGGGGTTCTTAAGATCGTATACGTCACTCATCCAAACCATGGGAAGGGCGGCTCGCAACATTACCGGTCAGGTCATCGTCTACGCCGATAAAATGACAAAGTCAATCAATAAGGCCGTCTCTGAGATTGAAAGAAGAAGGATTTACCAGACGGAGTACAACAAGAAGCATAATATCACTCCCAAAACGATCATAAAACCGATTAGGGAAAGGATTACAAATGAGGAGCACGTAGATCAGGTATACGACCGAAAGATAGACGGCAACTTTTTGGACAAGATAGACACCAATTCCCTAACGCCCTACGACAGAAAAAAAGTTGTTAAGAAGATGGAAACGGAGATGAAGCGGCAGGCAGAGAATCTGAACTTCGAGACAGCCATTAGGATAAGGGAAAAAATAAAGGAGTTAAAGAAATAAATTATTTCGGCAAATTTTCTTGCCAATTGTTTAGCAAATTATGATAGTCTTTTCATCTTAACAATAATAAATATGGATTACATAAAAATAAAAGGCGCCAGACAACACAACCTGAAAAACATTTCGGTCGATATTCCCAAAAACAAGTTTGTCGTTATGACGGGAATATCGGGATCTGGTAAGTCCAGCCTGGCTTTTGATACGATTTATGCCGAAGGTCAGCGTCGGTATGTCGAATCTCTTTCGGCTTACGCCCGACAGTTCCTAGGGATTATGGACAAACCGGACGTTGATTCTATAGATGGACTCTCCCCTTCAATTTCAATTGACCAGAAGACGACTTCTCACAACCCCCGGTCGACCGTAGGAACGATTACCGAAATCTATGATTTCTTCAGGCTTCTTTATGCCAAGATTGGCCATCCTCATTGTCCCAATTGTGGACGTGAGATAGCCAAGATGTCGGTCGACGAAATCGTTGACAAGGTCGTTTCTCAACTTGAAACGGCGGTTTTGAAAAATAAAATAAGACCCCACAGTTTTTCTCTACTGTCTCCCATAGTCCGGGGGAAAAAGGGGGAGTTCAGGGAACTATTCGACAACTTACGGAGTAAGGGATTCTCGAATATCATAGTTGACAGCAAGGAGAAGAGCCTAGACGAGGAGGTTGACCTCATAAAGACCAATAAGCACGCAATATCGGCGGTCATCGACCGGTTCAACGCTTCACACAAGGAAATCAAAGATAAGGTATTTTTGGCTAATTTGAGATCTCGGTTGACCAATTCGATAGAACAGTCCCTAAATCTTTCGGAGGGTCTTGTTATCCTTAAAGAAGATAAGGAAGAGCATCTTTATTCCGAAAAGTTCTCCTGTCCGGTCTGCAATATTTCCCTGCCGGAACTGGAGCCGAGGATATTTTCTTTCAATTCACCAATAGGCGCTTGTGAGCAGTGTCGAGGAATCGGAACCATTCATGCGGTTGACGAAAATCTTATTCTCAATCCCAAACTGACGATTCTCGAAGGCGGAATCCTGCCGTTTAATAAACTGTTTTTCCACGAAACCTGGTATGTCAGACTCATAAAGACGATGTGTGATCAGGAGGGAATCGACATGAATAAACCCATAAGCCAGCTTGAAAAGGACCAGGTTAAGACGCTTCTTCATGGAACGGCAGGGAAGGTTTACCGCGTTCCGGGAGTCAACCGCTACGGAAAACCGACGACGATCTTTGAGAAGTTTGACGGAATAGTCGCCGAACTTGAAAGGCGGTATTACAATGCGACCGGAGAATGGGCGGTTGGAGAAATCCAGAAATACATGAGGGAGGAAGTATGTCCCACCTGCCACGGTGCCAAGTTGAAAAAAGAAGTCTTGGCGGTAACGATAGACAAGATTAATATATCGGAGTTTTCTGACAAGTCTATAGATTATCTGGTCAATTATCTGGACAACAGATTGCCCAAGGTGATGAACGCATACGAAGAACAAATTGCCAGACCGATCGTTAAGGAAATCAAGACCAGGATCAAATTTTTATTCGACGTCGGTCTTTCATATTTGACAATTTCCCGTACCGCCAAAACCCTGTCGGGTGGAGAGTTACAAAGGATAAGGTTAGCTTCCCAGATAGGTACGGGATTAACGGGCGTACTTTATGTTTTGGACGAACCCTCAATCGGTCTTCATCCAAAAGACGTGTCGTCTTTAATCGAGAGCCTTAAGAATCTAAAGGATTTGGGGAATACTCTTATAGTCGTAGAACACGATCGGGAAACCATCGAATCGGCCGATCATTTGATTGAGCTTGGGCCGTTTGCCGGAAAACGGGGAGGGGAGATAATCTTTGACGGGTCGCTCAATGAAATGATGAAATCGAAAAAATCTCTAACGGGTATTTTTTTGCGGGGCGAGAAGAAAATAGAAATCGCCAAAAAACCCTTAAACAAAACCCAGGGAGCGATAAGGTTGTCGGGGGCAAAGCAGTTCAATCTCAAAAATATAGACATAGAGCTACCGCTTGGAAACCTCATCGCGGTAACCGGAGTCTCGGGATCGGGCAAATCAACTTTAGTTGTTGAGACTTTGTACCCGGCCTTACGGTATCATCTTGACGGCTACTATTCCGGGATGATGGGCGACTTCATGAGGTTTGAAGGCCAGCAGTATCTTGATCGGGTTTATCTTGTTGACCAGTCACCGATAGGGAGGACTCCAAGAAGTAATCCTGCAACCTATGTCGGCTTTTTTGATGAGATAAGACAGGTTTTTGCCGACATGCCCGAAGCCCGTGAAAGAGGATTTCAAAAAGGTCGGTTCTCATTTAATGTCAAGGGGGGGCGCTGCGAAAAATGTCAGGGCGCCGGAGTCATTAAAATCGAGATGCAGTTTCTGTCAGACGTTTATGTGACCTGCGATGTTTGCGACGGACATCGCTACAATAAGGAGACTCTTGAAGTCAAATATAAAGGGAAGAATATCTCCGACGTCCTCAAGATGACGGTCACCGAGGCGACCGAGTTTTTCCAGAATCATTTTCCGATCTTTACCAAACTTCAGTTTTTGGAACACACTGGTTTGGGATACTTGGAACTCGGACAACCGGCTCCGACTCTTTCGGGAGGTGAGGCGCAACGGCTTAAACTGGCAACCGAACTGTCTAGGCGCGATTCGGGGCGAACTCTTTACATTCTTGACGAACCAACGACCGGCCTTCATTTTTATGACATCCAAAAACTCATTTCGACTCTGAGTGACCTGGTCTCCCGGGGAAATACGGTTGTTGTTATCGAACACAACCTTGATGTTATTAAAAACTGCCAATATATCGTTGACCTTGGGCCGTCAGGAGGTAATCAAGGAGGTCAGATCGTATACCAGGGGGAGCTCGAAGGGATTGTCAAGGCAAAGAACTCGTACACGGGACAATATTTGAGTAAAATGAAGTAAGAGTTATGTCAAAAACAATAAAGTACTTTTTTGCAGTTGTCTTCTTTTTTATATTTCTTCCGTTATTGTTGAGCGTTAAAGCTGCCGATTTTCAAACGAGCTATCGAGTCGTCTATGAGCTCAAAGAAGAGGGAAATAATATTAATTCCAGGGCTAACTTTTTGATTTCGATCACTAATACAAGGTCTGATGTCTACGTCAACAAATTCGCGATTTCTTTTCCCAAATCTTTTACAATAAGCAACCTTAAAGTAACTGATGATAAAGGTGAAGTCAAACCTACGGTAGAAGTCGATGATGCCTACAACAAGATTGGCATGGAGTTCAATGACCCAAATATAGGTCGGGGGAGCGTTAATAACTTCAGGCTTAGTTTTGATCAGGCGAACCTTTTTAAAGTCAACGGAAACGTTTGGGAAGTCATCCTGCCGGTTATCGAAAACCGTGGGGACAGCTCTTATGATGTAACCGTTCTACTTCCTGAAGCCAGCACCAGGAAGATATCGATTGCCAAACCCAGGCCTTCGGAAATCAGCGGACGGGAAATCAAATGGGCTAATCCGACAACAAGGACGATTTATGCGGTTTTCGGCGAAAGCCAATTATACGAAGTTAATTTGGCCTATCATTTGAAAAACAATAACCTGACTTCGGCCAATGCTGAGGTTGCTTTTCCTCCAGATACCCTTTACCAGAAAATAATTCTTGAATCTATTTCTCAGCAACCGATAAAAACCTACCAGGATGAAGACGGTAATTTTATGGCCGTATTCAACCTCAAACCCAAGGAAACTAGGACAATCAACGTCGATTTTTTAGTTGAGGTATTTACCGAACCCCGTGAAGAAGTTATTCCCCAAATAAGGTCAGCTTTCAATAGACAGAGATCATACCTTTTGAATTCCCAGAAATACTGGGAGATAAAAAGCCTTGAAAAGATTGCGCCCCTTAAAACCGTTGAAGACATCTATTACCACGTTGCCAAGACGCTTGACTACTCGTACGAGAGGGTGAATACCGACAGTATCAGGCTGGGGGCGGAAAAAATCCTTCAGACTCCTAATATAGCTGTCTGTATGGAGTTTACTGACCTTTTTGTTGGGATAGCCCGCGAGAAGGGCATTTATGCTCGTGAAATCGAGGGTTATGGCTCCTCCTCTGATCCTCAACTTCGACCGCTCTCCCTGTCGTCTGACGTTCTTCACGCTTGGCCGGAATTCTATGATGAAAAAGCCGGCTTATGGAGACCGGTTGATCCGACCTGGGAAAACACGTCAGGAATAGACTATTTCGGTTCTTTCGATTTGAACCATATCGTGTTTGCGATCCACGGCAAGAGTTCAGAGTATCCGCTTCCCGCCGGCATGTACAAAGTGGAAAACTCAAAGGATATTGAGGTGACCGCGGTAACGTCACGCCCCAAGGAGCAAGAGGAAATAGGCGTTGCCGATATTACAATCGCAACGAGAATTTCAGGCAATAAAAGCCATAAAGGCGAATTCTCTATTAAGAATTCAGGAAACGTATATGCTTGGAATATCCCGGTCGAAATAGTTGCAAAAGGGTTGAATATTTCCAATTCAAAGACCGATATCGTTTCATTGGCTCCTGGTGAAAAAAAGGAAATATCTTTTGATTACCAAGCACTTGAGGACGAAAAATCACAAGACATGAATCTAAAGGTCATGATTCGGGATCATGAACTGTTTAACCGGAAGATAACCATAGCCACAATCGGGACCGACTTCATAATTATAGCTGCCGGCGGATTAATAGCATTAATTGCCCTGGTTTTTGTCGTCAGGAAATTCAGATAATGGTCACCAAAAGCGAATTGAAACATCTCCCCTCCACGTTCGGCGTTTACCTTTTTAAGAAAGGGAAGGAAATCATTTACGTAGGTAAATCCATCAACATTAAAGCCAGAGTGTATTCCCATCTGGAAAATGCTAGGCTGGATAGGAAAGAGTTCCTCATTGTCTCAAACGCCGACAAAGTCGAATCTATTGAAACCGAAAACGAGTTCAAGGCTCTTATTTTGGAGTCCTTTCTTATCCAGGAGCATACCCCAAAATACAACGTCAGATGGCGGGACGACAAAAGCTATTTATACGTTAAGATAACGGCCAGTGAAGAATTCCCCAAAGTCCTGGTAAGCCGAAAGGAATCTGATCGAAAATCTCATTATTTTGGGCCTTTTTCCTCAAGTACAGAAGTCAGGAATTTGATTGCCGATATCAGGCGAATCGTTCCCTTCTGTACCCAACAAAGAACGGGCAAGCGGAGATGCTTTTATTCTAAGATTCAACTCTGCGATCCCTGCCCGAGTGCAATTGTCGGGTTAAAAGACAAAAAAGATTACGAATCTAAGAAAACAGAGTATAGAAACAATATTGCGAGAGTAAAACGGATATTGCGAGGTTCGGTCAACGGATTGTTGGCTGATCTTTATCGTGATTTGAAAAAGCTGACTCGCGAAGAGAATTACGAAGAAGCAATCAGAACAAGGAATAGGATATTCAGAATGGAAAGATTGATCCACTATCCGTTAACCTCGCACGAGAATGCGCTTAAAAATGACGCGGATTCCAAAAAGTTCCTTATCGACATACTCTTACCGTTCTTCCCTAGCTTAAAGAAATTAGAAAGAATTGAGGCTTATGACATCAGCAATCTCGGTGAAAAAAACCAGACCGCGTCGATGGTGGTTGCGCTTAACGGCCGAATTGACAAAAGCCAATACCGCCGTTTCCGGATAAAGACGCCGGGACTCAAAAGCGATTTTGATAGGTTGAGGGAGGTTGTAACCCGCCGGATGAATCAGAAATGGTCGACCCCAGACCTCATTGTCGTTGACGGTGGCGAACCGCAGGTCACGGCCGTTCTTGAAGTCCTAAACTCGTTGAAGCGCGCGATCCCGCTTATAGGAATTGCCAAAAATCCCGACAGGTTGGTTATAGGGGTTGACGGGCTAAAAACCATCAGGCCAGCAATAGATAATCCCGGATTCAGCCTTATAAGGCTCATTCGTGATGAGTCACACCGTTTTGCACGAAAATATCACCTTCAGCTAAGGGAGCGGGATTTTTTGCTATAATTGATCAATGAAAAAGATATTCAGGATGTTGGTTTTTTCCGCAGCAGCCCTTTATTTGACAGCCCTATGGAATCAGGGTTTTTCAATTCAAGCAGACTGGCTTGTGTATTTTAAGGCGGCCTTGATAAGTGCGGTTATTTATTATTTGATTAGGCCAATCACCAAACTGGTGCTTTTGCCTTTAAATATTATTACCATGGGATTGGTGTCGGTAGCCGTTTATTGCCTTGTTTTCTATTTCGTAACTAGCTTTTTTTCGCTCATCGCAATTGAGGGTTGGGTTTTTCAAAGCATAGGGATTTCGCAGACCGCCAATATTTTTGTTTCAGCACTGTCGGTCTCGACAATTATTAATTCTTTAGAACACATTTTATGAAGGATATCTTATTGGTCGTTAACATAATTTTTTCGGTAATTATCGTTGTATTGATTCTTGTCCAGGGCAAGGGCGCCGGACTCGGAAGTGCCTGGGGAGGTGGGGGAGAAATGTATTCAACCCGCCGGGGAGTCGAAAAGGTCATCCTTTGGTTGACTTCGATTGCGATTGCGGTTTTTCTCATAGTCTCCCTGGTGAACCTTTTTGTTAAATGAATAATAAATTTTTTCGTTACTACTATTGGTTGATCCTGGAGTTTTTCAAAAAACACGGACGCCTGATGGTCGTTAGTTTTTTCATAAGCTTTGTCGGCATAATCGGATTCCTTTCGGTATCCCCCTTCATTAAGACGGCTCTGACCCCGGAAGAAGTAATTGGACTTATTGGTAATTATACCGTCGAGAGTCCGCCGGAGGAGATCGTCAATAGAATTTCAAACGGTCTGGTGACGGTCACCGATAAGGGTGAGATAATTCCGGTCATTGCCAATTCCTGGGAGATCAAGGAAAGCGGTCGGGAGTACCGCTTCCACCTCAAGGATAATCTGGTATGGAGCAATAACAAAAAATTTTCTGCCAGCGATATCTCGTATCAGTTCAAAGACGTTGAGGTTATTCCGGTTGACGATAAGACCGTTGACTTCTCTATAAAAACGGCCCTGGCTATATTTCCGACATACCTCAACAGGCCACTCATCAAATATCCAATGCTCGGCGTTGCCGGGTTTTACAAAACGGGAAAAATAAAGACCCAATACGGATACCTCAAGGAAGTCTATCTCATACCCAACACAAAGAACCTAACCCCAATAAGGTATAAGTTTTACAATAACGAATCGCAACTTGTAAATGCGTATAAAAAGGGAGAGGTCAACAAGATAACCTTAACTAAAAAATCGGTCGCTGACACTTTTCTCACTTGGAAAAATTCAACTGTCGAAAAGGCCGTTGATCATTCCAGGCTTCTGACGCTTTTTTTCAATTCGGAGAACCCAAACCTTACCAATAAGAACGTCAAAGACGCAATCGCCTTGGCGTTTGATTACCAAGAGCTTTCCGAGTTTGGTGAGATTGCTAAGGGACCGATTCAACCGACTTCCTGGGCATATAACCCAAACCTTAAAAGCCCGAACTACGACATCTCAAACGCCGAAAAGATTATAAAAAATGAAATACCCGCAAGCCAATCGGCCTCCTTGAACTTCGTTACTTCATATGACTATTACGACGTTGCCGAACAGTTGTCGGAAAAGCTTGAAACGGTCGGACTCGCCAATGAATTGAATTTTTCGAGTTTCGGAGGCTCGGCTCCTTTTGATTTGTTTCTTGCCTATTGGAATGTTCCTAAAGACCCTGACCAGTATTACTTCTGGCACTCCACCCAGTCCGTCAAAAGCGGAGGAGGTAACATCGGCGAGTATAAAAACGTTAGGATCGACAGTCTTCTGGAGCAGGGAAGGGGTACGATAAATCTTGAAGAACGTGAAAAATCATATTTTGACTTTCAAAAAAACATTCAGGACGACCCGCCGGCGGTTTTCCTTTACTATCCTTACGTATATACCATTAAAAGGAAGTAAAAGTTCGGGCAAAAATGATATAATTTATGGGTCTTGATAGTATGACATGTCGGGGTGGCGGAATTGGCAGACGCGCTAGCTTGAGGGGCTAGTTCCCATCAAAAGGAGTGGAGGTTCAAGTCCTCTCCCCGACACACAACCTCAAAGCTCTTCAAATAATACCCATAATCCGCTACAATGAAATCATTAGTAGTTTCTATGTATATATCCTATGTTCAGCTTAAAAAATAGAAACGCGTTAGTGACTGGTGGGTCAAGGGGAATCGGTCGGGGGATAGTCCTCGCTTTAGCCGAAGCCGGTGCCAACGTCGCTATTAACTACCATTCGAAAAAGGAAGAAGCAGATAAGTTGGCCTTAGAAATTCAGGCTTTGGGCGTTAAGGGTATTGCGGTTGCCGGTGACGTCTCCAATAAAGATGAAGTGGCCTCAATGTTCGGTCAAGTAAAAGAGCAGTTTGGGGAACTTAATATTCTTGTGAATAACGCTGGAGTTGTTACAATGGGGACAATCGATAAATTAACAGAAGAGGATTGGGACAGAGTTGTTGATACAAACCTTAAGGGACACTTTTTATGCATAAAGGAAGCTTTAAAGATTATGCCCAAAGGCGGTAAAATTGTTAGCATTTCTTCTATCGCCTCAGGAGGAGTCGGCGTCGGTTTCGGCAATATCGCCCACTACGCCGCCTCAAAAGGTGGAGTCGTTGGCATGGTCGAAGATCTGGCAATTGAGCTTGGACCCAGAGGTATTAATATCAACGCAATAGGTCCAGGAGTCATCGAGACCGATATGACTCAAGGCATATTGTCTGATGAGAAAACAAAAGCGGGTATGTTGTCGAGGATTCCCAAGGGGAGAGTCGGCAAGGCCCTGGATATAGGATATGCGACGGTGTTTTTGGCATCCGATGAGGCCGATTACATAACCGGCATCACATTATACGTTGACGGTGGCTGGTTATCTCAATGATATGACCTTAACGGAACTGTCTTATTACGTGCGGCGAGCTATGCCATTTGTAGTCCTTTTCGGGCTGGTTTTTTTGATCATTTTTTATTCTTTTAAGCTATATTTCATATACCTTGAAGCTAACCGCACCGATGCGACCTTTACAAAAATTACATTTGGGAGGATCGAGCCCCCGAGGCTTACGGAGGCAACTTCATCGGCAGGTTTTGATTTCACCCTTGATACTATCGAAGGCGTGCCCGTAACGGCAACGGCTGCAGCGACTGTTTATTTCATGCCGGAAATCCCAACGAGATTCGGATATCGGGAAAAAATCTACCTTAT
Organism: uncultured Gammaproteobacteria bacterium; assembly: GCA_964618685.1. Classification (GTDB taxonomy): domain Bacteria; phylum Patescibacteriota; class Microgenomatia; order UBA1406; family GWC2-37-13; genus GWC2-37-13. The sequence goes on from CAZUBL010000001.1 coordinate 42,499, forward strand.
GGCCAAGACTTTCGGTTATGATACCGAAGTTGTCAAACACAAGCTCGACGGTAAAATAGCCACTTTCGAGGACAATGGAACGAAGCTGTCTATCGATATAGGCAACTTTAACTTTAAGTATGTAAACAACGTCATTGAAACCGACTCGCTTATGACGGGATCGATTACCCTTTCAAAGACTAATATTATTAACAAGGCGGTAGATTTCTTAAAATCCACCGGTCGATATCCCGACGAGCTGTCACGAGGCACCACCAACCTGATTTACCTTAAATATGATCCGGCGCACGGTGATTTTGTCAATGTTCAAAGAGCTTCAGAGGCCTCAGCCGTGGAAGTAGATTTTTACAGACCGACGGTTGGGGATATAGCAGTTACGACTCCAAAATTTTTTAACAGCCACAACTACGTCATCATGAATTTTGATAAGGGGGAACCAAATATAATCCGTGCCCAGATGGCATTTTTTGACAAGTCAGAAGAGCAGACAGGCGTTTACCCATTGAGAACCGGTGAAGAGGCCTGGATGAAGCTTAAAGCTGGTCAGGGTAAGATAGTCGCCGGACGCGCTGGGACAAAATCGGTAACGATAAAAAAAATGTTTACAGCCTATCTTGATCCCGATGTTTACCAGACATACTTCCAGCCGGTATATGTCTTTCTGGGTGACGACGATTTTGTCGCTTACGTAACCGCAATCAAAGACGAATATCTTCTTGACCAATAACTTCGAAGATATAGAGCGAAGGTGGGGATTATGGGTTTATGTAGTCGATATTTTCTTCAATCCATGTAACGATGTTTCTCGTGTCCTGAAAACGATCAAGGCTTTTGAGGATAACGATCAGGAATTGGTGTCCGTTTTTCTTGTAGAAAGAAATAAGGTTTTCCCCGGCTTCCTCAGTATATCCGGTCTTTAAACCCCCGATTCCTGCGATCTCCCCCAAGAGCCGATTGACATTCGAGAGACGGTGAAAGTATTTGAAATCCGTATCCGATATAGTTATCTCCTTGGTTGAGACGATTTTAGCCAAATACTTGTCCTTGAGAAGTTCACGGGCCGCCAGAGCTAAGTCAAAGGGCGAGGAATATTGGTTTCCGTTATCCAAGCCCGCCGGATTTGAAAAATGACTGTCTTTCATATCCAGACTTTCCGCCTTTTTGTTCATCAAGTTGATGAATTCTTCAAACCCGTAATGATCCGCCAAAGCGTACGCGGCGTCGTTTCCAGAATGGACGAGAATCCCGTAAAGAAGATTTTCAACAGTAATATTTTCGCCTTCGACAAGACCCATTGTCTGCCCTTCACTCATAACCTTATTAACAACAATTACCTGGTCAGGGTCGTAAACATCAAGGGCGACCATGGCGGTTATCATTTTGGTGGTTGAGGCCGGGAGCAGTCGCTCATTTTTATTTCTCTGAAGAACCGGCGTAAAGGAAGGCAGGTCAACAACATAAACCCCTGCGGCCGTGGTTTCGGGAAAATAAAGGGCGTTTTTGAGATAGGGGATCGGGTTTATTTTCGGCTCGACTTTTTTTTCCTTTTCTTCAAACGCAGGGCGGTTGTAGGCGAAAATATGGAAGTAATAAGAGTCACCCGGATAAAAAAGAAACAGCAAGGCAAAGAATGTGAGAAAAAAATAGAATCTGGTTTTCATTTAGAGAAATTTGCTAACGTCGGGTTGACTAGCTTTAAAAAATCCTTGTAACGCATCTCGACAGATACGGTGTGAGATCCGGCGTTGAATGACATTTTTTCGTTTTCCTCAAACTTTTTGTCAAGGTAAAGAGGAATGTTGAAGAGGTTCCCAAATGGCGGGACAGCGCCGATTCCGACTTCCGTAATTTGCTTAACCTCATCCGGGGTCGCCATGCGGAGATCCTTAACCCCAAGCGTTTCCTTGAGGAGTTTAGTATCGGCTTTAAGGTGGGCGGGAAGGACGACCATAATGGGTTTCTTCTCGGCGACCATTACAAGCGCCTTAGCTCCTTCTTCAAGCTTAGTTCTTCGGGCATCGGACGCTTCCTGGGAAGTCATTACTTCCTTGTGGTCGATTCTCCTATATTCAACTTTATTCTGTTCGAGCATTTTAACAATTCGCTCCAAAACCGTTAATTTGTTTTCGTTTGCAGACTGCGTAGATCGAAGCTTTATCCCAAGTTCGGTAAGCTTTTCGTCCTTTACAATCGATGGGGCTTTCATAACCGAAGTCCTGCCACCCGACGTCATTGGGTAGGCGATTACTTCCCTCAATGACGGTTCACCGGTTATACAGGTTAAGAGGCGATCCAATCCCGGAGCAATTCCTCCATGGGGAGGAGCACCGTAAGATAAGGCTTCGATCATATGTCCGAACTTTAGGTTTATTTCTTCTTGACTCAACCCCATTATTTCAAACACCGACCTCAACCCTTCCGGGGTGTGATTCCTAATACTGCCTCCTCCGACCTCATAACCATTACAAACAAGATCGTATTGCGAAGTCAAAATTTTATCGATGTTCTTCTTTTCCAAAAGGTCTTTCATATGTTGGGGAAGGGGGGCTGAGAAAGGATTATGGGTGAATGTCCACCCGCCGGTGTCCGTTTTCTCAAAAAAAGGAAAGTCAATAACCCAGGCGAAAGCCTGGATATTTTTTTTCTTTTCTTCGGGAGTTCGCATATCGAATTTGTCGGCCCCGAATTTCTTTACGGCCTCATCATACGTGAATACCGGAAAGGGAGTTTCTTTTATGGGTACATTAAGTTTTTCGTAAACGGCAATGATCATCGCTTCTACAAGATTCATAACATCTTCCCTCTCAACAAAGCTCATTTCAAGGTCAAGTTGTGTGAACTCTCCGTAAGCTCGGTCGGCTCTCGGGTCTTCGTCTCTGAAGCATCTGGCGATCTGGAAATATTTTTCGACCCCGCCGACCATGAGAAGTTGTTTATACTGTTGTGGCGACTGGGGAAGGGCATAAAACTTTCCAGGCTGTAGACGGGAGGGGACAATGAAGTCTCGAGCTCCCTCGGGAGTTGTTTCCGAAAGTATGGGTGTCTCAATCTCAAGAAACCCCTGACCAAAAAGGTGTTGCCGTATTAGTTCGATGAACTTGCTTCTTAAAGCCAGGTTCCTGTACATTCTCGGCCGCCTGATATCAAGGTAGCGGTATTTAAGCCTTACTTCTTCGTCGATCTCCCGGCCATCGGTTGTTACTGGTAAGGGGAGAGCCTTTGTCTTATTAAGAATTTTCATTTCCTTGGCTTCGACCTCGATTGATCCGGTTTTGATCTTCGAATTGACTAGCTTCTCCGGTCTTTCCCTTACCTCGCCTTTTATCCAGACGACGTCTTCTTCGGATAAATCCTTAAAATCTTCTCCTCCCACAACCTGGACGGTTCCGGTTCTGTCACGAAGGTCGACAAAAACAATTTTTTTATGATCGCGTTTGGAGTCTATCCAACCGAAAAGCTCGACAACTTCTCCGACTTTTTCAACCAGATTTTCTACAAATAGTGTTTTCATAATGGATTTTCTTATGATACAATCTTTTGTTCCTATTAACAAGGAATAATGTTTTCTTACATATTATAGGATTTAAATATGTATAATATTACTGAATTAATATGAAAAACAATTTTGTCAGGATTATGAAACTATACACCCGATGCGAGCGGTGGTAATTTGTTTTTTATAAATAATTACCCTGCCGGAAGGCGGGTTTTTTTGAAATATGAGAGCAGAAGCAATATCGGTACAGATGTTTGACGGTCACATCAATCGACGGGAAATTGACATCACAACAAAATTTTTTGGACCTAAGGCAAAGAATGTGCTATTTGGCATGCATAGGCCTGACAGTGGTTTTAAATGGACAAAAAAATTGGAGTCGGAGCTAAATAATAATTTTTTTAAAGTATTGAGAAAAGAGTTTAGATTAAAGCCCGGCCAGGAAATAGAATTCTACAGGCGTCAGTTAAAACAAGCCAACAAAATTGTAGGTTATTTAGTCAACGAATTGAGGCTTCCCGAGGAAATGGTCGCTTTAAGAAACGAGGTTACGCTTTATTCCGATAGTCCAGCTCTTAGGTTAAAAAAGATTGCTGACGTTGATGGAGTCGATAAAACTTTAAGATACGAAATAGCTAGACAGATGTTCCTTGCCTTGGCAATTGCACCATTGGATGCGAGAGCCGTAGAGGATAAACTGGCAACCAGATTGACCAATCTCCAGGATTTTTTGGACGATAATTTGTTTGTGGGTAAGACCGGTGAGACTGTTAGACGAGATATATACGCTGAGCATGATAATAAAACTAATGCCGTAAATCGGTATAACATCGGTTATCCAATAAAAAGTGAAATGGGTAGTCACATAAAAAAGCATGGATTAAAAGTTAGAGAGACCACAACCGGACTTGAAGTTTTGACTCAAGCTCGTCACAAAGGGGAAACAATCGCCCTCATTAAAGCTTTAGAAAAAGCCCTAGACAGAGGAGGCGAAGTTAACGTTTTGGGATCTGTTCAGGATTCTATCGGAATTCAGATGACAGTTATTGGAGACGACAAGGACAGAGATCGGTTTATCATGCATTTTGATTCTTTAATCAAAACATACGATCAATATGAATCTACAGAAGATGACTCATTACCTGATGCAGACAGAGGTCAAAATGGCGGCGTTTTTAAAGCAAGAAAAAAGTACCACCTGAAAGGTTTATCGGTCCCGGTTGAGGTCATGTTTTTCTCGCTTCCTGAATATCTAGATTATAGCTATGAAGTAGGCGACGGTTATAGTGGGCGAGCTCACAAGTTATATGAACTGAGACGCACAATTCGTGCCGCAAGCAGGCTTTTCCCAAAAGAGATCTATGGAGAAGATTTTAACATTGATAGTATGGTTAGGGAAAGAATGCTTATGGTATCAGACGAATTGAGGTTTATGAATAGCTGGAGCTGATTAGTTTTCCCCTCAATCTGGGTCTTCCTCCCCACCGGTCGATTTCCGGATTATAAACCACCTCTACTTCTTCGCCCCGTGACAACTTCTTAAATAGATCGGCTTTGTTAAAGGCTATAAGCTCGAGTCCGTCAACGAATATTTTAAGATGGGTTGAAGTCTTTCCAAAAAGAGAGGCGCCAGTAATTTTTCCAGTGCTGACAAATAACGGTCGGGGATTGCCGATTCCGAAGGGTTCCAGTTTTTCGAGCGATTCAACCAACTTCAAGTTGACCTTGGAAATCGGAATTCTGACATCCGCAACCACCGTTCTTTCTAAGTCCTTTTCTTTAATCTGGGTTTCGGCTTTTTTTTCAGCCGCGCTTATGAAATCTTTTAATTTTGACTTTTCGACAGTGAATCCGGCGGCCGCAGCGTGTCCTCCAACGTCAACCAAGTGTTCTTTTAACGACTTCAGAAAATCGGTCATATGAAAGTTGATTATAGATCGGGCGGAACCTTTATAGAATCCGTCGTTTCTGGTCATGATGATGGCCGGACGGTAGAACTTTTCAACAAGTTTAGATGCGATAAGGCCGATTATTCCCTCGTTCCAGCTATCTGAAGAAAGGATAATTATTTTTTTTAGTTCTTTCGGGATAAGTTCTAACGCTTCCTTAACGGATTTTTCGACTAGCGCCTGTCTTTCGACGTTTACCGAGCTTACCATCTTGGCAAGCTCATGGGCTTTGGCTTCTGACTTGGTGCATAATAGCCTAAGAGCGTCAATAGCATGTCTTAGCCGTCCTATGGCATTAATTCGGGGCGCGATCATGAAACCTATCTCGTAAGGGGTAATTGGCTTATCTTCTATTCCAGCTTGTTTTAGAATTTGTCTTATACCGTGTCTCTTGACTTTTGAAAACGCCACAAGACCGTGTTTGACAACCGATCGCGAAGGTCCCGTCAATGGGACAAGATCAGCAACCGTTCCAATTGCTGCAAGAGCCAGATAGTCGTATAGAAAATTATGGTCGAGAGCGTTTTTGTTTTCAGCTTTGTCTTTGAACGAATTGAATATTTCTTTGGAAAAGAAATACGAGACCCCGGATCCGGAAAGAGTCGGAATATGGAAGACTGCTTCCGCCTTGTCGGGTATCTTTTCACCTTTAAGGTGGTGATCGGTAACGATAACCTTAATTCCTTTCGATACGGCGTAGGCGACCTCCTTAACCTTGGTTATGCCGTGGTCGACGCTTATAACAAGCGCCGGATCAAACTGCTTGATTATGTTATCGATTCCTTTTATTGAAAATCCGTAGCCTTCGGTTTTGCGGTCCGGCACGTACGGCATTGCCTTAAAGCCAAGTAAATTTAATGTCTCCCAAAGGATCGCTCCTCCGGTTATCCCGTCGGCGTCGTAGTCGGTATAGACGACAATCATCTGGTCTTTATCCTTAATTTCCTTTAGAACCTTAATAACCTTTTTGAAACCAACTTTGTATTTCTTATCAAAGTCAAAAATGGATATGTCAAAAGGGGATGGCGGGCTAAGGAAATTTTCAATGTCTGCTATTTTCCGGCTTTTTAAGATTAATTCGATAAGCGAATCGGCGTCGATCTTATCTTCAGGTTTTATCTCATGCTTGAACTGTATTTTCATGCGTCAATCATTCTAACATTTTTTCCTTGGGGTCATGGAGAAGATTGGTGGTAGTTAGTTTTTCTCCCAATGAAGCAAAGTTTTTGGTGACTTGGGACGACTGGTTGTAGGCGTTGGCTATGTGTTTATTTAGGACCGATAGGTTTTCTTCCGTTCTCTGGTAATCTTTTTTTATGGCATTAAGAAGAGTCAGGACTTGCTTGGCTTTTTCTTCGATCTTCTGACCTTCGAACGATATGAGGATGGCTTTTATGTATGCATAAAAACTCATTGGGGACACGGGTAACACCATCCTTGATCCGGCGTAATCAAATATCTCATCGGTGTTAATTATTTCGTAATAGATATTTTCAGACGGGATATACATCAGGGCATAATCGACGGTTTTTTCGTCGGGTAGTATGTATTTTCGGGCGATGTCACCGATGTGTTTTTTGACGTCTGATACAAAAAGTTTTTTAAAGACTTCCTTTTCTTTCGAGTCGCTAACTTTCGTATATTTTTTGAAATTTTCAAACGGGAATTTGGAGTCGATTGGGATCAAGCCCTGTGAAGTTTTAATGACGGCGTCTACCTTCTCCCCGTTCCTGAACTGGTATTGGAGAGAATAGGAATCCTTGGGAAAATATTGTTTTAAGAGGTCTTTCAGAATCTGTTCTCCGATGTTTCCGCGGATTTTCGGAGAAGCGAGAAATTCCTGGAGCTCCTTCATTGACCGACCGATTTCCGAGAATTCTCCGATATTTTTTTGCACATCGGCGATGACTTGGGCGGCTCGATCCAGTCGGTCATTAAATACCGTCATTTGATCGGTCATTCGCTTGTCTGTATTGATGCTGTTGGATTTTAACCAGTCGACAAGCTCTTCTGATACTTTGGATTTCTCCTCGAGTTTATTTAACCAAATTCTTAATATAGTCAAAACGATTACAAGTAGTAAAGCGGAGACGGCAATAAATAGGATTGGATTCACAAATCCATTATATCAGACCGCCGTTTTTGAAGATTTTTGGCTTGAGCCAATCGGAAGGGCTTTTTTGTTCGAATCCCGGGTCAGTCGGTTGCTTTTCCTTTTCCACGTTCTCAATCGGTGTCGGCTCTCCTTCGCTTGACGGCAAATGGGTGACAACCGGAGGGTTGGGTTTAGCAACTGTAGGCGGTTTTGTGGCCTCAGGTTTTTTAATAAGCTTCTTTACTGCTCCCATTCTCAAAAGGGTAGCGATATGTTCAAAGGTTTCGGCCGAAACGGAGTAGGACGTAAAGTTATTGGTGGCGGCAGCAATCCCTGAATATAGGTTAGTGGCCATGTCGCGGTCAATTTCAATTTTTAGCTCCTGGAGAACGGACAGAACAAGTTCGGAAATTGAAGATGATGTCTTGTTGATATAGTTTACGGTGCCGAAGAAAGCATTGGTTAAATGACGGTCGATGTTGATGATATCCCGTCCGGTGTAATGATTCTGGTTGTCGGTGTAAATAGCCCCTAAGTTATTGAGGGTTGGTGAATCGATTACGATTATGAAATCGACTGTGCCTCCTGTGTATGAATAAGAAACCTGAGTCGGGTCAAGTTTGGGAAACCCGGTCCTTGGCGTAATAATAAGGTTAAAAGCTGACCCTTGGATATTGTAGTCGACTTTGTCGATTGAACCGTCAGAATAAGGAAATGAAACCATCAATGAGTCTCCTCCGGTTGCAAACTGGTTCTTGATTTTATCAGCACCCATAACGTCTGACTGGGGAACGCTTGAGGAAGCTAGAGTGACGTTTTTACCCATTTTGGTAAGCCCAAAATACAAGGAACACGCGGAAGCGACGGCGTCGACCGTGGAATTAGGGGGAATGACGATAATTCCAGAACTTCCCTTATTGATGATTTCATGAACCCGGCTCAAGACATTCTGGTTATTGTTCATAATTCTATAGGATAGATTTTACCATATCTCCTATAGTAATGTCAAGTGGAGGAGAGAAGACCATACCCGACTCCTGATCTTTCTTGACCTCGTTTACTTCCCTAGCTCTGATTTTCAGGGAAACGAGCTTGGTCTTACCGAAGAGTTTGTTGTTTCGATGGACCTCAAGAGAGTCATTTAGGTTGATTTTACCCTTAGTTACCTTTACACCATAGATGGTTTCTCCTTCGATTATGAAGGTAGCCAAAACCTTGGCTTCTCCCTTAAGATTCTTTTCCTTTTCCTCCTTTTCGTTCATCAGATCGGCGACTTCGTTAAGTTCATCTAATAGTTCGTATATTATATTATAGGTTTTAATAATTACCTTTTCTTGCTTGGCCAGGCTGTTAGCCTCAGAAGAGGTGATTACCCCGAAACCGATAACGATCGATTTGGTTGTTTTAGCCAAGAAAATGTCGGATTTGTTGATTTCTCCTATGGCGATCAAAATTATTTTAACATTGGTGTTTTTATCAAGAGCTTGTTTGATGGCTTCGTAGCTTCCCAAGTTATCTGTTTTTATGACAAGAGAAAGTTTTTTCTCGATCTTGGGCGTTGCCAATAGCGAATCCATATCGATGGTTTTGGTAACACTATCTGTGACCTCCTCCTTTTGGACCTCGGTTTGGCTGCTAGTCACGACTGATCCGACCGTAGGCATATCCTGGAACCCGCTCATTTCAAAGGGTGTTGAAGGGTAAACTGCCTGTACTTGATGCCCCAAGTCGTCAAAAAGCGATCGGACTTTTATCTTTTGGCTCTGTTCGTATAGTTCATCGCCCACCTTTATTACGCCGTCCTTGATTATGAGGGACGGAGTGATACCTCTTTTGTCCTTTTTGGTTTCGATAATATAAGCTTTGGGAGGATTTGTCTCGTCATAGGTAAGGTTGAGATCTGAGGCTAAAAGAAGGATAGTTTCCAAAAGTTCTTTGACGCCCTTTCCGGTCTTGGCCGATATTAAGGAGACAGGTACATTACCACCTTTCCCTTCAACAAGAACTTCGTGTTTAATCAAATCGATCTTGACCTTTTCAGGATTGGCTTCCGGCAGGTCAGTCTTGTTGATAGCAACGACATAAGGAATATTGGCGGCCTTTATATGGGAGATAGACTCGATGGTCTGTGGCATTAAGGAGTCTTTGCCGTCAACCAGGAGAATAGCGATATCGGCGACGTTGGCTCCTCGGGCCCTGATTTTAGAGAACGCTTCGTGTCCTGGAGTATCGATAAAGGTAATCTTTCCCGTCTTGTAGTCCTTCATGCCCGTGTCAATCTCGTAAGCGCCGATTTTCTGGGTGATGCCGCCGTGCTCCCGATCGGTAATATTGCTTTTCCTTATGTTGTCCAATAGAGTAGTTTTACCGTGGTCGACGTGACCTAAAATAGCCACAATGGGCGGACGCGCTTTTGCCATATCTCAATTATATTACTAAATTGCTAAAAGGGGATTGATTAAGCTTTGGTTTCTTCTTCTTTATTTTCCTCTTCTTTGGTTTCGGGAGATTCATCAGCCTTTTTCTCAATAGGGGTCTCAACCGGAGTTTCAGCTTCGGAAGACTCTTCTTTCGTTTCTGCGGCTACTTCAGTCTTTACTTCGGCCGTTTCGTTCTTTAGCTGAATTATGTCGATTTCAAAATCCGTCAAACGGGATGCGAGATTGACGTTTATTCCTCCGCGGCCAATTGCCAAGGGTGCTTCTTTCTCATCAACGGTCACTTTAGCCTTACGGTTTTTACTGTCGATCTCAACCTCGGTTATTTTTGCCGGGGATAATGAAGCCATTAAAAAGAGTTTTTCATCAGGGTTCCACTGGATAATGTCGATTTTTTCCTTTCCTCCAAGCTCATCAGTGACAGTCTGAACTCTTACGCCTTTTTGACCGACACAGGCTCCGACAGGGTCGACACCTGATTGGGTAGAGTATACGGCGATTTTAGCCCTTTCTCCGGCCTCTCTGACAGTCTTTTTGATCTCGACGGTTCCATTGCTTATTTCGGGCACTTCCCGTTTGAAAAGTTCCTCAATAAGCTTCGAATCGGATCTTGAAACAATAATTCGTGGGTTACCAAACTTGTCTTGGGAGATTTCTTTCAAATATACGATAAGGCTGTCGTTTACCGAGTAACGCTCATCCTTCATCTGTTCCTCACGAGGCAAAACAGCCTCAGCTTTGCCGATGTCCAAATAAGCGTTGTAACCGTCATATCTGATAACCCGGCCCTTGATCAATGCTCCAATTTGGGATTGATAATGTGCGGCAACGGTTTTTTTCTCGGCCTCTCTTATTTTCTGGAGAATAACCTGTTTGGCAGTTTGAGCTGCGATTCTACCAAAGCCTGGGGGTGTAATGTCTTTGCCATCTTTGAGGATTTTGGTCTCGCCGGTATCGCGACTGACTTTAGCTTCAAACTCTTCGGCTTCCGACTCGGGATACTCTCTTTTATAGGCGGCAATAATTGCGGCCTCAATCGATGTTAAAACATCATCTGGGGATATACCCCTTTCGGTCGCCACTTGATTCAATGCCAGAGAAAATTCTGTTTTTATGATTGTCATAGAGTAATTTTACCACAAATTTTACTTTTTAGCTTCAGGAGCGTCGGCTTTTTCTGCCGGCTTAGCTTCTCCTTTTTCAGGAGTAGAAGCTGTCTCGTCCTCCGCTTCACCTTCGGCTTTCTCGGTGGTTACCTCCGGGGCTGTCGAGACAGTATCTGGAGTAACGCTTTCTTCCTTGTGGGCTACAACCGAGATGACGACCTTGTCAGCCTCGTCTTTCAACTCGTATTTAGTTGATTTCGCAAGATCGGACACCTTGATCTCGTCTCCAAGTTCTTTTAGGACTGAGATATCAACCTCAATCGCTGTTGGAATATCATTTGGCAAGGCTTCAAGGGATAGGACGTCCGACTGGATAAGAAGAACTCCTCCCTTAACGTTAACTGCTTCCGAGGCTCCAACGGCTTTCACCGGAACGTCGGTCAATACTTTCTTTGTGAGATCAATCTTCCTGAAGTCTACATGGAGTATGTGATCGGTTACCGGGTGTTTTTGAAGAAATTTGATAAGCGTGGGAATTTCTTTTTTGTCCAAGTCCAAAGTGACAACTCCGGTCTCATGGGCGACGCGGTAGACTTTTAAGAAGTCCTTCATGTTGACAGTAATTGAAACGGACTTGAAGTCCGGTCCGAAAATATTTGCCGGAAGCATCTCTTCGCGTCTCAATTTTTTTAATTTCTTGCCGAAAACTTCCCTTTTGGAAACCTGAAGTGTTAATTTTTTCATAATTATTGTTTCATCAACTCAATTAAAAATATTTTATCGGTTGATAAATTGGTATTATAGATGATTTCACGACCTTTGACAACTGGAGAAAAGTTCTGGTTGAGTACGTAAATGTTATTGCCGGTCGTAAACTCCAGGACAAAGTCCGAATTTGGGGCGCCGATTTGTTTTTGGACAACAAACTGGTAAATCTGACGTTCGTTTACAACTTTTTGGTTTAACGAGTAGCTTATCTTAATTTCGGCCGTTTCTGTAGGCTCTATTTCGAAAAAGAATCCGACGGTTTTGTATTTATCGTCTTTTTGATCCACCTCATCGACCTTTACTCCGTTTTTGGTAACTTCCTTAACGGTTGCGTCACGCGGCAGAAGCACTTGAAAATAATTCCGGAAAAGACCGGTCGGAAAAACAAGGGCGGGGGAGTTGTTTTTGTACTGGATTGATAGCAAGTGACTGATCTGGCCCTCGTTATCGATGTTGGTTTTTAGATATAAGCTCCGGTTGACAAAATAGTTTGCCTTATTGGACCCGACGTTAGCATCATATGGGAAAAGGTAATCGATTATACAGTCCTGGGAAAGAGTGCACTTCGGCTCAATCACCCGTCCCGACCAGAAGGAAGAGTCGAAAAGCGCCTGAATAGACGGATCTTTTAAATAAATCGTCAACTGCTTTTCGTCAAGGGACCGCTTTATCTCTCGGGCTAGCGCTTTTGGGGAAACTCTGTCGAGATTGATGAGTAATTGGTTCATAAGGCCTGAAAGGAAGTTTCTTTTCTGGGTTGAGCCGGGAAAAAAATCTTTTTCAACGTGCAGTTGGGTTTTTAGGTAGAAGTTTTTGGAATTTATATTTTCGTCGTAATCGGGGACGTAAAGATCTCCAAAAGCCGCCAGGACATTCTCAATAGCCGATGTCGTAATGAGAATGGCTCCTTCAAAGTCTTTAAAATCCATTTCATTTTCAAGAAAAAAAAGTGCTTCTTGGTGATTTTCAAGGAAGTCAGGAGAAAAGTTTGAATCCCTTAAAAACCAATGGGGGACACCGAGATATTTGGATAAAGGCATGGGTGGGTCAATGTGAATAGTCAATTGTCCGTCGGCATCGTATACGTCGTATACCTCGACTTTCTGGATTTCATAATTGCCGACCTTGAGAATCCCAAACGAGCCGATGAATCCGCCACCTGGTCTTAATTCTCGGTTGTTGGCAAAATATATCAGGTATTTTTTTTCCGTTGGGGAAAATAGCTGGGTTTCCAAATAGCTTATCACCTTCTCCGATTTGCCGATAAGATCGGTGGCTTCGATCATTCCGGTTTTTGCCTTATTGATTAGCGGAATTCCGGAGGGGACTTTTTGATTCAAAACAGAGAGGTTGTCGTTGATTATTGCCAGGCTGTTTTTTATTTTTTTAAGTCTCAAAATTAAGTCGGCCTTTTCTTCTGGCGATTTGTTTTTTGCAAATATCATCGTTTGCACCTCGTGAGCGCCCCCGATAAGGGAAGAGGCTTCCTTTATAACAGTCAATCCTTTGGTCCCAACGTCAAAAATGTTGTCTGGAAATGAGGCGACTCCAAAAAGTAGCCAGGTCGGTCGGGCATAACCGTAAAGAGTTTTTGAAATGTTCAGATAGGAACTCCCAAGATCAACGTGTTTATTCGCTTTTTCGAACGACTCTTTTCTAAGCCCTTCGAAGGACAAGGCCGCGTGGAATATCGAAAGACCTAGTGGCGGAATGAATGACAGATGATAAAAAAGCACAAATACAAGAAACAGAATCACCATGGTTTTGGTTGTCAGGTATTTGCTCAAGTTCATTTTTATCCCGGTCCTCGGGGATTGGGGTTTGATGAAGTGACGGGTGTTTATGAAAAGATGATCCTCGGTGGTTTTTGAGAAGGAAAACCACAGCACCTTATCAAGATCTTGATCGGTTAGCGTTTCCGATGCGACCGACACCGTTTTTACGTACTGGGACTTACCTTTAACCCATTTAATATCCTTCTTTTGATTCAACATGATGTAGATGATTTTCTTTTGCGGGTATTTCTTTATGTGTTCGGGTGAAAACGGCTCATTTATGAAGAAGCAATAATCAAAGCGGTCAAGCAATTCAATGCGACGGGAAGAGAAGAAATACTCGACAGAAGATTCCATAAGCCTTGTCTTAAGATCGTCGATAAAGTCATAGTTTTTTTTCGAGACGATTAAGGCTTTCTGTTTCTCATCGACTATTTCGGTCGTAAAGGACATAATACATATTGTATAATTTTAGGGTGACAAAAGAGGCTTTAATTATTCCCTATCACAATCTCAAACAATCGACAAAATTATTTGAAGGTAAAAATACCATTCTTGTAGGAGGATGTTTTGACCTGCTACATTACGGTCACGTTCAGTTCCTTAAGTCGGCAGCTATTACAGGCGACTTCATGATAGTCGCTTTGGAAAGTGACGAATTTATAAAAAGAAATAAAAGAAAGGCTCCGATCCATAACCAGAAGGAGAGGGCTGAAATACTTGCCACTCTGAAAATGGTCGACGTAGTAGTTTTATTGCCTTTCTTTGAAAACGAAAAGGAATACTATAACCTAGTCAGGTCAATCAGACCGAGAACGATCGCCGTAACCGAAGGCGACCGATTTTTGGAAGAAAAGCGAGCCCAGGCAGAAACGGTCGGTGCCGAAGTCAGGGTAGTTACCCGATTACTAAAAGAATTTTCAACAAGAAAAATTATTTCGGAATTTTAACTCATATGAGATTATTTTTAGCAATAGAATTGCCGGAGAAAATAAAACAGCAACTTGATGTCCAACTTGTGGATGTCAGAAAAAAATATCCTGAATTCAATTGGGTTACGACCGATAATTTCCACATAACGGTTTATTTTTTTGGAGAAACGGTCAATATCGATCCGATCAAAAAAAAGATAAAAGACCTGCTTTTTGACAGAGAGGGTTTCTATCTCTATTCGACAAGCATTGATGTTTTCGTCCACCAGAAACTCCTGATGTATCTTAATTTTAGACGTGAAAAGAAACTTGAGACTTTGGCGAATCTGATAAAAGACAACTTCAGCGGACCGTACTCCGAACAAAAATACATACCGCATCTGACAATCGGTCGTGGGCGAAAATCTTCGAAACAACAATATTTTGCGTTGAAGAAAAAGATGGAGAAAGTTGATGTAGATATTTCGTTTAATGTAACCAAGTTGGTTTTGTTTGAGAGTATTCTTACAGGGAAGAAGCCGTATTACAAGAAGCTTTCCACCTTCACACTTCTAAAAAACTAAAAACCACCCCTTTTCGTGCTGAGTGGTTTTTAGGTTAAATATTTTATTTAAAGAAAATATTATGCCGCACCGATTTTGTACATTCCTGTTCCACAGTCTGGGCATTTTGCTTTCATGGCCGGCTTTCCATTTTTCATGGTGACTTTTTCAGGATTGTCAACTTCCTTTTTTGCGCGACATTTTACACAGTACATTGATACCATATATTTATATCACCTCCTTTCATTTACTTAATTATCCTAGCAAAATATAGAGCGATTTCAAGCGCAATCACGACTCCCACTAAAATAAGACTTTTTTTTAGATCTGAAAAGAAGAAGGAGCTTTCTGAGATTTTTTCGTTTTCCTTCGGGGTTTCTTTAGTCGGGGCCGTGAATTTTGGGTTGGTTTGAATGGGGACATCTACAGGAGAAGCACTAGTCGTAAGCTTTATCTTTTTTCGATACGCGGCGATTATTTTTTGCCTTTTGGTTTTCTTTGGCATACGCAATTACTATAGATTGTAGATTCATAAAAGTCAAATTGACACGGCCTCGCCTAAAGGCTATCATTATTTAATGTTGACATACATACTGATTGGAGCTTGTTTCATTTGGCTTCTAGTACTTACTTTTATTTTCGTCAAGCTCAGGAATCATTACTACAATCTCATTTCAACAACGAAAAAGGAGAGGCTGGATGATATACTCGACTCGCTAATTAGCGGTGAAAGGATTCTAAAGGCCGAAGTTGATGAACTGAAAAAAAGGTTGGATATTGAGGTCAAAAAATCCAATCTCCACCTTCAAAAGATAGGTCTTGTCAGGTTTAATCCTTTCGGCACCGTTGGAGGTGAACAGAGCTTTGTTGCGGCTTTTGTCGACCAAGAAAACAGCGGAATCGTTCTCAATTTTATTTACACAAAAGAAGGTTTAA
>CAZUBL010000001.1:58635-60012 GCA_964618685.1 uncultured Gammaproteobacteria bacterium
GACCAAGAAAACAGCGGAATCGTTCTCAATTTTATTTACACAAAAGAAGGTTTAAGAGTGTATACTAAAAGGGTAAAAAAAGGTGTAGGAGTAGAGTACGAACTGTCAAAAGAAGAAGAAAAAGCGATTGAAAAAAGTATATAAGTATATTTATCAGTTGGTATTTTTTAAATTAAAACATGATAGACAAAAAAATGGCCTGGGTGATTGTTTTCGTTGTTTTCCTGCTTTCCGCCGTTAGTTCATATTCGTTTTTTAAGGGCGGAAGTGTCGCGACCATTTTGTCACCTTTGTCGAACTACAAACCCCCATCCCCAAATGGAGTATCGGTTTCTCCCGATGAACCCAAAACCGAACAGTGTCCGATAAACGGTGAAATGTTGTCAAAGTTGCAAAGAACCAATTGGGAAAAGAGAAGGCCTCTTGCTATCGTCGTTGAAAATCACAAGGAATCAAGACCACAATCGGGTCTAACCGCCGCCGATGTTGTCTATGAAGCGGTAGCCGAAGGCGGTATTACCAGATTTTTAGCGATTTTTTATTGTAAGGATGCATCTCCTGTTGGACCTGTTAGGTCGGCCAGGATATATTTTATCAATCTTTTGGAAGCCTACGGAGCCAATCCATTGTACGCCCACGTCGGTGGAGCCAATACGCCGGGACCGGCCGATGCCTTGGGATACATAAAGGAAATAGGCTGGTCAAATTACAACGATTTAAATCAATTTTCGGTTCCATTCCCGTATTTTTGGCGAGATTACGAAAGGCTGTCGGGAGTTGCTACTGAACACACCGTATATACGTCAACGTCAAAACTCTGGCAGTACGCTAAGGATAAAAGGGATTTGACCGATAAGGATGAGGACGGAGTCAGGTGGGATGAGGACTTTACTCCTTGGAAATTTGAAGATGACGCCAAGGTTGAGGATCGAGGGACGGTTGCCAAAATCGACTTCGGTTTCTGGGATAGCTTCGCTTCCGACTTCAACGTCGTCTGGACGTACGACAAAACGTCAAACTCCTACAAAAGGGCAAGCGGTGGAGCTCCCCACATGGATAAGAATAACGGAAAGCAGATTACATCCAAGAATATAGTTGTCATATTTGCCAAAGAGTCTCCGGCAAACGACGGATACGAGGGTGGTCAGCATCTCCTTTATAGAACAGTCGGTTCGGGAGACGCCTTGATATTCAATAATGGCAATGTTATAAAAGGGGAGTGGTCGAGGACAGATACGACCGATAACCTGAAATTGACCGATGAAAAAGGTGTCGAGGCCAGTTTAGTCGGAGGTCAGGTTTTCGTTGAAATGCTGCCCACCGGCAATAAGGTAAACTATTGATATGTTGCAACACATCATTCCTTCCAAAGCAAGA
>CAZUBL010000002.1:0-29331 GCA_964618685.1 uncultured Gammaproteobacteria bacterium
GATAATCTTGATATTAAAGACCGCGATATGTTACTATGTAACATAGGTGAAAAGACTATTGTATTCACGACTTCAAAAAGCCGTGAAAGGCAGAAGTATGAGTTGAGTCAGATCATCAAGGAGTTTAAGATCACCGGGACAGATTACAGGTCCATAGACTTGAGGTTCGAAAAACCAATTATCAAATTATAACCAAATGGCAGACGAATTAATTTGCGGAGTCGACATCGGTAGTTCAAAAATTGCAACCGTCGTCGGGGTCAAAACTGAGGCAAGCGAAGACCTGAAAATAATCGGTTTTAATTCTACGCCGTCAAGAGGTGTCCGTAAAGGACTTATCGTCGATATCTCGGAAGTGACCGCATCGGTTGAGCAGTCGGTTGAAAAGGCGGAGAGAATGGCGGGACGAAAATTGACTGGAGCCTATGTCTCAGTCGGCGGTCCTCATATAGCTTCACTCAACTCTCATGGTATCGTTGCCGTATCAAATCCCCAAGGTGAAATAAACGAAGAGGATGTTGAAAGAGTTATTGAAGCGGCCCGAGCTATATCCCTCTCAACAACCCGGGAAATAATTGATGTCTCAGCGCGTGATTTTATGGTCGACGGACAAGCCGGGATAAAAAATGCCGTCGGTATGAGTGGAGTCAGGCTTGAAGTGGATACCCATATCATAACCGCATCGGTCACCAATCTTAAGAATATCGACCGCGTTTTTGACGACCTGGGACTCCAGAATATGGGGTTCGTATTCTCAGGATCGGCTGCGGCTTCAGCAGTCCTAACAAACACCGAAAAAGAGTTGGGCGCGGTATTGGTAGATATCGGTGGAGGCAAGATAGACGTTGCCATATATGTCGACGGCGCGCTTTCATATTCCTCTGCTATCGCAATCGGGGCCCGACACATAACGAACGACATTGCCGTCGGTCTTAGGATCTCCTTGGATTCGGCGGAAAAGATAAAACTCCACTTGAGCAAAAGCATAAGCCAGGCACAGGCGCTTAAAAGAAAAACAACTCCACAACTTAATTTCAACGATCTCAATCTACCAGAAGCCGTCAACGAGGTTTCCCTGAAGACGCTGGTTGACGGAATTATCGCGCCGAGACTTGAGGAAATATTTAAGCTAGTATTTGAGGAAATTGAAAAAAGCGGATTCGGACAGATGGTGCCGTCGGGACTTGTTATAACGGGAGGCGGGGCATTGACTGTCGGAATGGTCGAATCGGGCCGAAAAATCATTGGCCTGCCGATAAGGCTCGGTATTCCGGATAAGGTTTCGGGATTGGTTGATGAAATAACTGATCCCCAATATGCGACAACCGTTGGCCTGCTTTTGTACGGATCGGACAATATGGTAGTAGGGGAATCCGGTTTTAAGAATTTCAATAAAATTTGGAAGGATTTTTCAATAGGAGGAGTATCCGGTAAAATGAAGAATTTTTTCAAGCAGTTTATTCCTTAATATGCTTATAAAACCCAGGGCCGGTCAAGCGGCAAGAATAAAAGTTGTCGGCGTCGGAGGCGGTGGAGGAAATGCCCTATCGTCGATGATTGCCGAAGGCGGAATTGGAGGAGTTGAGTTTATTGCCGTCAATACCGATGCCCAGGCTCTTCTTAACAACAAAGCACCAATAAAAATTCAGATAGGCGAAAACCTCACCCGTGGACTCGGTTCAGGCGGAGATCCGGAGGTTGGACGCCAGGCGGCAGAGGAGTCAAGAGAGCGTCTTAAGGAAGATTTGTCGGGCGCTGATATGGTATTTATTACCGCCGGCGAAGGCGGGGGGACCGGCACCGGTGCTGCGCCGATTGTTGCTGAGATCGCCCGCGAAACCGGAGCGCTGACTGTAGCGGTAGTCACCAAGCCGTTTGACTTTGAAGGCACGAAAAGAAAGTTTACCGCTGAGGACGGGGTAGGGAAACTGAAGGAAAAGGTTGACACTCTTATCATAGTTCCGAACCAGAAAGTGCTGACAGTCATTGATAAAAAAACCCCTATATTGGACGCTTTCAAGAAGATTGACGAAGTTTTGCATCAGGGAGTTAAAGGGATAGCCGAACTCATAACCACCCCAGGGCTTATTAACGTAGATTTTGCCGATGTGAGGTCAATCATGCAGAATTCCGGGACAGCTCTTATGGGAATGGGTGTCGGTTCGGGAGACAAGCGGGCGATTGCCGCAATTAAACAGGCGATCTCATCGCCTCTTCTTGACGTTTCAATAGAAGGAGCCAAGGGAGTCCTATTTAATATCGTCGGAGGTCCTGATCTTTCAATGAACGAAATAGACGAGGCCGCGTCGATTATCGCCAAATCGGTAGATACCGACGCTGACATTATCTTCGGTTCGGTCATTGACGACCGGATGATGGACCAGATTAAAGTGACCATAATTGCCACCAAATTTGACGACAGTAAACTCAGACTTTTCCGGTTCAAAAGAGAACCTGAAGAAGTCAACAAGGATGAGTCACCGGTTGAGAGTAAGGAACCTAAAGAAGAATTCGACGACGAGGAATTTGCCGACGAGTCTTCGGAATTTGACATTCCGGCGTTTCTTAGGAAAAAGTAACACTCACCCACTTGATAAAAATCAATCCATTTTACCTTCTGTTAATTGATTAACATAATCGTTGCTTTGAAAAGTATTTGTATTATAATGATTAGATATGTTTAAGCCTGCGGACAATAATATAAACTTTCCCGAGATGGAGAAATCATGGCTTTCCCACTGGTATACCAAGGGAGTCATAAAAAAATACCTCAAAAAAAACGAAAAGTCCGAAAAATATTTTTCCTTTCTTGACGGGCCGATAACCGCCAATAATCCCATGGGCGTACACCACGCATGGGGGCGCACCTACAAAGATCTTTGGCCGAAATTTTATAATCTTTTAGGCTACAGGGAACGTTTCCAGAACGGTTTTGACTGTCAGGGTCTTTGGGTTGAGGTTGAAGTCGAGAAGGAGTTGGGCTTAAGGACAAAGAAAGACATCGAAAATCTGGTTCCGGGCAATAAATTTGCCTCGATCGCCAAGTTCGTTGAACTGTGCAAAGAGCGAGTCGTCAAGTTTTCGGGTATCCAGACCGAGCAGTCCAAGCGCTTAGGTTATTTCGCCGACTGGGAGAATTCGTATTACACGATGAGTCCGGAAAACAATTACATGATCTGGTTGTTCCTTAAAAAATGTTTTGATAACGGTTGGATATATAAGGGCCACGAATCAGTTCCCTGGTGCCCAAGATGCGAGACAGCCATATCCCAGCATGAAATGTTGACTGAGGACTACAAGGAAGTTTTTCACAAGTCGATTTACTTCGAGCTCCCGATTGTCGGCCGCAAGAATGAAAATCTCTTGGTCTGGACGACCACTCCTTGGACAATTCCCGCCAATATCGCTGTTGCGGTCGATGAGTCCATAGACTATTCGCTGGTTGAGGGAACAACCGGCCAGAAGTTCTGGATCGCAAAAGAACTTGTTGAGCCGGTCTTCAAAAAAGACTACAAAGTCATAAAAACCGTCAAAGGTAAAGAGCTTGTTGGCTTGAAGTATGAAGGTCCGTTCGATAACCTCCCTGGCGTTTCAAAAGTCGCCAAGGAAAACCCCGATACCTTCCATACGGTTTTTGCGACGGACCCAAAAATACTACCTATTACAACTACAGAAGGAACTGGCATGGTCCATACGGCTGTTTCGGCCGGAACCGAGGACTTTAAGATGGGCAAGAAGTTGGGTCTACCAATGATTCCGGTAATCGCCGATAACGCCGACTACATTGCGGGACTGGGATTTTTGACGGGCAAGAACGCCAAGAAACACCCGGAAATCATATTGGACTATCTTTCGGATAATAAAAACAGTAACGGCGAAACTTGGACCTTCCACATACTAAACTACAAGCATCGGTACCCGGCCTGTTGGAGGTGTAAGGCGGAACTCGTATGGAAGGTCGCCGACGAATGGTATATTGCCATGGACAAACCCTTAGAGGGAAAGTCATTAAGGCAAAGGATGGTAAGCGTCGCCAAGAAAATAAAATGGATGCCGGAATTTGGGCTTGACCGGGAACTTGACTGGCTCAAGAACATGCACGATTGGCTCATATCCAAAAAGAACCGCTATTGGGGTTTGGCTCTACCTATTTACGAGTGCAAGAAATGTGGCCATTTTGAGGTTGTTGGATCTAAAGAGGAGCTTAAGAAAAAGGCGGTTTCCGGGTGGGACAAGTTTGAAGGGAATACACCCCACAAACCTTATATTGACGAAGTGAAGATCAAATGTTCAAAGTGCGGGGAAACGACTGAAAGAACGCCTGATGTTGGTAATCCTTGGCTTGACGCGGGGATTGTTGCCTATTCGACGATTGCCGAAAACAACCAGGGCGAACCCCTGTATACAAAAGACAATAAAGAGTGGAGGAAGTGGTTCCCGGTAGACTTTATAACCGAATCCTTCCCAGGACAGTTCAAAAACTGGTTTTATGCCCTTATCGCCATGTCGACCGTTATGGAAAACGAGCCGCCGTTTAAGCGCGTTCTCGGGTTCGGTACTCAACTTGGGGAAGATGGCCGGCCGATGCACAAAAGCTGGGGGAATGCCATAGAGTTCAACGAGGGAGCCGATAAAATCGGGGTTGATGTCATGAGATGGATGTTCGCCAGGCATAATCCGGCCGACAACATGCTTTTCGGGTACAAAAAAGCCGATGAAGTCAGGCGCCAGTTCTACCTCATGCTCTGGAATGTCTATAAATTCTTTTTAGAGTACGTTAATCTGGACAAGTACAAGGGAAACAAAACAGATGTCAGGCCTGACCTTGACGCAAAAAACGTTTTGGATAAGTGGATATTGGCGAGGTTTGCGGAAACGGTTACGGTAGTTAAAGAAAGTTTAACCGAGTTCAACGCCAAAGACGCCGCCCTGACCGTTGAAAAATTCGTCTCCGATCTGTCAACCTGGTATATTAGGCGAAGTCGTGACCGGGTGTGGGTCGCAAGCGATGATGAATCCGACAAAAAGGCGTTTTACAAGACCATGCACTATATTCTCAAAAACCTGTCAATTGTCCTGTCGCCTTTCATGCCGTTTTTATCAGAGGAAATATATATGAACCTTTCAGAAGGCGAGTCCGTCCACTTGGAAACCTGGCCTGAAGTTGACGCGAAGCTTATGGATATAAAACTTATTTCGGAAATGGAAAGAGTGAGGGCGGTCGTTGAAGCCGGACACGCCAGAAGGAAAGCCGATTCGCAGAAGGTAAGAATTCCATTGCTGTCGCTTGAGGTTACGGTTGAGGGGAGTTTTAAGGGTATAAGGCCAGAGGTCTGGGAAGTTGCCCTCAAAGAACTTAACGTTAAGAACCTGGTAGTCAATAAGGATGTCCGCTTCCCGGAGAAGGAGGCTTTTGTTGCTCCCGAAGACCTTCAACACGAAGGGGAATTGAGAGATCTCGTTAGGCTTATTCAATCAAGAAGGAAGGAATTGGGACTGCAGGCGACCGACAAAATAGATTTGACGGTGCCCGACGCATTCCTTGAAGACTCGGACTATATTAAGAAAAGAGTTATGGCTCAAAAAGTTACACTTGGCACCGAAGTTATAGTCAAGCCAAAAGTATAATGCAGATATTGGTTGTTTCGGCTATTCTTTCGGCTTTCGGGCTTTTTAACCTCTTCGGCCTGAATCAATCACTATTTTTCAGGCAGCTGATCTACGTAATCATCGCATTTGCCGGATATTTTGTCGTCAGGTCGATCGGACGCCACTTTTTCAAAGCCAATTCAACGCTATTTTATTGGATCATGATGGCGATACTGATTATTACCTACATCGTTGGGCTTGAGGTCAAGGGGTCGCGCCGCTGGCTGGATTTGTACTTTTTCAATTTCCAGGTTTCCGAGTTCTATAAAGTATTTATGATCATGTTTCTATCGAAGTATTTCAGCGAAAGGAAAATTCTTGAGAACAACTTTCTGTTTTTCCTGAAAAGCTTCCTCTATGTTGGGGTACCTGCATTTATCATCTTCAAGCAGCCTGACCTTGGGAATGCCGCGGTTTACGGCTGTTTTTACCTTATTATTTTGTTGTTTTCCCCCTTCGCCAAAAAACACCTTATGTATCTTTTCGTACTTTCGGCAATACTGGCGCCCATTGGCTGGTTATTTCTGAAAACCTATCAAAAAGCGAGGGTTTTAAGCTTCCTTAATCCCCATTTGGATACCCAAGGCACGGCCTACAATATGATCCAGGCCGTCATAACGATCGGGAGCGGTAAGTTTATGGGACGGGGACTTGGGTTGTCAACCCAGTCAAAGCTTTATTTTCTTCCGGAGAACACTACGGATTTTGCTTATGCCTCGCTTGTCGAACAGTTGGGCTTTGTCGGGGGAATTGTGGTAATCGCCCTTTATGCAGCGCTAATTTACTTTATTGCCC
The DNA here is from genome assembly GCA_964618685.1 of uncultured Gammaproteobacteria bacterium. Classification (GTDB taxonomy): domain Bacteria; phylum Patescibacteriota; class Microgenomatia; order UBA1406; family GWC2-37-13; genus GWC2-37-13. Next base: position 6,445 of record CAZUBL010000002.1, read on the forward strand.
GTCGAGCCATTAAGTATTTCCATGCTGTAGACCGTGAGTCCCGGTCGAAATTTCTCTATAGCATTGGAATACTTTCGTATTTGCTTTTCCAGATTTTCGTCAATATTGGAATGAATATGGGGTTATTGCCAATAACCGGCGTGGCCCTCCCGTTTGTTTCCTACGGAGGCTCGGCGGTTCTAGCCTTGCTTATCGGTTTGGCACTCATCCCTTAATTGAGATTGAGATTTAAGTTTTTTTATGTATAATTTATATCTATGGCAAACGTTGCGGTTGTTAGAACAGGTGGAAAACAATATATCGTCCGAGAGGGCGACCTTCTGACGGTTGACAAGCTTGAAAGCAAAGATAAGGCAGTAGAATTAGACACTCTGGCTTTATTTTCTGAAGACGGAAGTAATGTCGAAGTTGGTACGCCTTCACTTGAAAAAAAGGTCAAAGCGGAGATTGTCGCTGAAGGAAAAGGTGTAAAAATAAGGGTGGCCAAGTTCAAATCAAAAGTCCGTTACCGAAAGGTTAGGGGATTCAGACCACAGCTTACCACTTTAAAAATTGGTAAAATATAAGATTAGTCAAATAATATGGCACATACAAAAGCGCAAAAAACGGTTAAGGGGAATAGGGACTCAAAGAGCAAGAGGCTGGGAGTGAAACTATATGGAGGGCAGGTCGCCGAAGCTGGAAATATCATTATCCGCCAGAGAGGCACCAAGGTATATGCCGGCCCGGGAACCATGCTCGGACGCGACTTCACCGTCATGGCTCTTAAGAAAGGAACGGTCAAGTTCTACACAAAATTGGGAAACACCTACGTCAGAATAGACTAATACTTCAGAATTTAACACACGTTTAAATGGTAGAATGTATTCATGCACGACAAAGTCGATGAGATTGTGGAAAAAATAAAAAAGGAGGACGATATCTTCAGTCGTGCCCGTTTGGTTAGACATCTGTTGAAAGATAAGAAGGTAAAGGTAGTTGACCTTGCGAAAAAACTTGGGATCAATTCCTCATACGTGTGCCACATCAACAGATTAAACAGACTACCGGATATAATTATTGACGCTTACTATTCTAAGCTTGTATCGGTCAGCCACCTCTTTCTCATTTCCCGGATCCGGGACTTCAAAAGCATGGTTGAGGTTTACGAAAAGATTCTCTCCAACGGATTAAGTATCCAGGCGACCGAGAACCTGTTAAGGGAATATCTTTACGGCATAAAGCCAAAAGGTGGTTATCTTCAGGATAAGGACAGGCTTAAGCTTGAAGCGGGGATAGGTAAACAGTTTGAAAATGTTAATGCGAAAATTCTTCAAACTAGGGTTTACAGCAAACTGACAATAGAAATAAAAGGAAGCCTTGATAAAACGTCAAAAATACTTAAGGAGTTGGTAAAAAGATTATCTGATCGATCTGGGGAGAGGGTTCTTGATGGTACCGACGGCGTCTGAGGGGAAATAACGGAAAAATACGTGGCCGATAATGCTTTGAAAAGGAATAGCGCAGAATTCCCTCGAATCTGAGGATCTCGGACGGTTGTCTCCCATTACAAAAAGTTCTCCTTCGGGAACGACGTAGGGGTCGTCTTCCTGTATACAGCCGCCTTCCCAAAGGTTTGTTTTGGCGGCGATATAATTTTCTGTCAATACCTGTCCGTTGACATAAACTTCGCCTTCCTTAATTACAACCGTTTGCCCTGGAGTGGCAATAATCCTTTTTATGTATTCGATATCCGGGTTCTTGGGAGACTTGAAAACGACAACGTCCCCTCTCTCCATTCTTCTGAATTTATAGGCAATGCGGCTTGTTAGAATATAATCTCCGGAATTAAATGTCGGTTCCATGGAAGCGCCTTTTACCTGGTTGGGGGTAAGGATGAACAGGTACACTACTATGAAGATTGATCCGACAAAGACCACCGTTTCCAGTATGTCCATCACAAAATCAATGACTTTCTTAAAAAGACTCATAACTTTTCATTTTATGAGAACTGAAGAAAAATTACAAGCGTTTTATATAATACATATATGGATCGTTAGCTCAGCGGTAGAGCACTTCGTTCACATCGAAGGGGCCGTAGGTTCAAATCCTACACGATCCACAAGCTTTTTATGGGGCATGTTTAAGATAGAATTGGAGATTAGGGAAACTTCCGGTTAAAAATCTTAAAACATATCCGAACAGGTGGCATAAAATCCAAACTTGCCTATAATACTTCTTAATATGTTGACATTTAAAAACATTCTGATACTATACTACTATTAGTTTGAGTAAGTAATTTGTAAGATGAATTTGACTTTTACAAAAGCTAGATCTATAATTCAACCACAATACAAATGAAAAGCCGAACAAGGGATAAGGCCATATCGCTCCTGCTTACAATTAATTTAATTTTTAATTCTTTTGCTCCTTTTTTGACTTTCGCAAGACCCGTAGTATCTGCCGAGCCCCTAAAAGCTGAAATAGATTTTAAGACAATCGAGAATTCTTTTGACATTTCCGTCAACACAAAAGAAGAAATAGAGTACGTCCTAAGCTGGAAGAATCAGGATGGCTTGCAGGGAACGTCAATCACAAAAGCCGGTGGAGAGGATCAGGAATTCCAAAGAGATATCTATGCCGGAATAAAGTCAGGGCCAGATGCTAGGCGTGATACTGTTATAAGGGGTATATATAAAGTAGAAGTCAAATCCCAACATTGGATCACCGCCATCAAGTTCTCACTCGATGACGGTAAACTGATAGAAGAAAATAAGACAGAATACCTGCCCGAAGGTCTTGATTTCACAGAAGATGAGATCAAATGGATAGAAGAAGGCGATCAAATCACACCCACTCCAACTTTGAAAGCGACCTCAACACCCACTCCAACGATTGTTGAACAAGGAGACATACTAGAAGGTGTTTCCGACCAGAATTTTATGACTTCGGACGTTGACGGAGTCGTTCAAACAAACGTAATTGAGTCTTATCAGTGCCGCGCCGATTCGTTAAACGGATGTTTGATAACCGATAAGGAAGACTATGCTCCAACTGAAGTAGCCTTGATTACCGGTTACGGTTTTGCTCCAAATACGGAATATGCCATAAGAATCAGCTCAAGCGATGAGCCGGCTGTGACTTATGAAGCACTTGTTACAACCGACGAACACGGCTCATTCACGGTCAGCTACCAGCTTGATGGCACATACCGTCCCAACTACCTGGTTCATCTTTTTGACTTAAATGGACAAGAGGTGGCTAGAGTGACGTTTACGGATTCTGCGCTACCAAGTGATACGAAACTAAATCAATGGGAAACAAAAAATTCTGGTAAATGGATAACAGGAGCTTTACAATCAAATAATTCAGATTACAAAGAAGGGGAAACAGTGCCTTTCGAGTTGGAATTGGGGAAGTTGGCAACATCAGGAAATCCATATACGTTCTCGGTTTGTAGGGACTATCAAAACGGTAGCCACTTTGGTTACATAGCCTTACAACCATATAACACGAGTAGATCGGCAGTACCGGATGGTTCTATTTCAACGACTAATAGTCCTTTTTCAGGAAGTAATATTTCGTCGATTTCTTTTGTTGAAGTAGGAGGACAAGGGGCATGTGGAGCAGGTCAAAGAGAGACGCAACTTACCGTTAATGTAATAAACGGTAATGCAAACGCTTATCTACTTTGGGGAGGAAAATTGGCGGCTCCAGGTCAGGATGGAGTCACTCTGGGAAATGGCGCATCTTCTTATCCGGGTGGAAGTCTTCATATGCGTTTACTATCACCAAGTAAAGATGTTGGTATTCAAACATCGGCGATTATTCCAGGAAGCACCATAACCATCAATAAGGCCACAAGTCCGGTTGGTGGGTCAGGATTTGGGTTTTCATCAACGGGCCTAACTCCATCTGCTTTCAATTTAAATGACGGACAAACCTAGACTTATTTATCAGTTGTTCCAGGCTCCTATTCCGTATCTGAAAACGATCCATCAGGATTAGGTTATAGTTTGACTGGCTTAAGTTGTAACACGACTGGTACGGGATCTAGTACGATAACAAATACAGAAACGAGAACAGCAAATATTACAATAGGGTCTGCTGGTGGGGCGACTATTAATTGTACGTACACTAATACCATTGAAAACGGCTCAATTACAGTTACTAAGCAAACGACTCCAGAGGAATCGCCTCAATCTTTTACATTTAATTTAGGCGGAGATGCAACAGATTCAAAGTCTTTAACAGATGGACAATCGCACACATTCAGCAATTTGCTTCCGGGCAACTATACTTTAGATGAAGTTATTCCTACCGGTTGGCAGTTTGCCGGTGCTACTTGTGACAATACAAACTTTGCAAACGGTGGCTCAATAAATCTTTCGCCAGGAGAGAATGTCAGTTGTGTTTTCAATAATACTCAACTTGGAACAATGATTGTCAAAAAAGTCATGGTCGGAGATACTGACACTTTTGATTTTACAGGTGATGTGGCTGGTTCTATAAGCTCAAACAACGGTACCATAACGGTAAATAATGTTGTTCCAGGGCCTTATTCTTCAGTTGAATCAGTCAAAAGCGGTTGGGAATTAACAAATATTAGTTGTGACGATATAAATAGTACTGTAGATATAAGCACGAGGACTGCTTCATTCAATGTTGAGGCTAATGAAACCGTTACCTGTACATTTACCAACACCAAAACACCGAAGTTGACGGTTATAAAAGTTGTCACAAATGATAATGGTGGGACTAAAACTGTTTCCGACTTTCCTCTATTCGTAGATGAAAATCCAGTCACATCAGGAGTTGCTAATAGTTTCTCTGTTGGAGCACATATTGTAAGCGAAACTACCGATTCTACATATTCAAGCACCATCAGCGGTGATTGCGATGTTAATGGAAATATTACTCTAGCTGCTGGGGATAATAAAACGTGTACTATAACTAACAACGATAATGCTCCTTCTCTTGGACTAAGAAAAACAATTACCAAAGACAATGGTGGTCAGAATAATGAGACTGACTGGACGCTGACAGCAACAGGAGCAGGTGATACGCTAACAAATCTAAGCGGGACAACACCGGTTGACAGCGGATCAAACTTCAAAGCAGACACATATACTTTAGGGGAAACAGGTCCGTCAGGATATACTGCCGGCAACTGGACGTGTACGGGCGGTGGAACGCAAGACGGGAACAAGATTACGTTGGGATTAGGAGAAAGTGCTATTTGCACGATCAACAACGACGATCAACCGGGCAGGCTTATTGTAAAGAAAGTATTAACTCAAGACGATGGCGGAGATGAAGATTATGAAGACTTCTCATTCAAAGTGAATGGTGGATCGTCAATTGACTTTGAAAGTGACGGTCAAAATGAAATTACTGTAAATTCCGGAACTTATACTGTAGTTGAAAATACAGCCGCAGGATATGATACGTCATATTCAAATTGTACGGATGTATTTGTTCCGAACGGAGGTTCGGCTACCTGCACGATCACAAATGACGATATCGCGCCTACTCTTAAGCTGCAAAAGACTGTGTTGGGAAGCGCGGCACTTGATGCCGGAGATTGGGACTTAACCGCAAGTGGTGAGGCTGGATTCACCGATTCAGGAGATTCAATCACATTCCATGAAGTGTTGGCAAATGAAACGTATGCTTTAACTGAATCAATGGTGGAAGGTTACACGGCCGGCAATTGGAGCTGTGATAATACAGGGGTACAAGGAAATCTAATTACCCTGGGGTTGGATGAAGAGGTGACTTGTACAGTAACAAATACACGAGATACCGGCAATATTGAGATACTGAAATTAATAGATTTGGACGGCGACCTTTCAACAACCGATGATCGCGAGCCCTACCAGGGCTGGGTTGTTGATGTTGACCAAGATGGAGTTGATACCGATGATCCCACCCTCCTTGTGACCGATTCCGAGGGTAAGTCTTCGGCAACTGGAATAAAAACAGGTGAATACTGGGTTAGCGAAGGGTCCGTTCAAGGATATGAAGTATTGAGCGGTACATGTACTGTCAACGGCCAGTCAACCGGAAATGGCGGACTTGGCAAGAGCAGTTTTGGAGATGTGACGGTTGCAAAAGACACAACCACTTATTGTACGTTTATTAACGCTCCAAATAGCACGCTTCACGGATATAAATGGCATGATGAAGACTTAAGCGGAGGTACTGAAGCGGGAAATGACGAGGATCTGTTGAGCGGCTGGACAATATATCTTTACAAGGCAATTGATGAAGGCGTCTATTCTTTGGTAGATTCAATGGTTACGGATAACGGTTTGGATCACTTCGGTTGGTACTGGTTCGAAAACCTTGTCCCTGGTGACTATAGAATCTGTGAAGAGAATCAGGCAGGATGGAACCAAACCTATCCGATAAATGACATCGATAACTGTCATGAGGTAAGTCTGCCTTTGGACAGTTCGGGTGAAATGATTACCCGGGAAGTCTTGAACGCGGTTTCCGGTCCGATGTATAACTTTGGCAACGTCAGCCTTGGTAAAGTGAACGTCACCAAATACAATGACTTAAATGGAAACGGAATGCGGGACGATGGTGAGCCTACCCTTCCTGATTGGGAAATAACACTTTCTGGTATTGATCGATAATCACGGACGAAAACGGAGTAGCGGAGTTTGACGGAGTTGTTCCCGGCAATTATGTCCTTGACGAGGTGATCCAGGACGGTTGGGAACAAACGGCGATAACCTGTAGCGTTCCGGTCGATCCGACACCAACCCCAACGACTCCAGTTGACTTAACAGGTACCCCAACACCCACTCCAGTATCGTTTAACAATATTTGCCACTGGAACGAGGGAGCGGACAAATGGAATGCGTTGTCAATTCCCGACTCAAACAAGGGACACGACGATCATGAAATGGACTATCCATATGGCGGCAATGTTGACAGTAAGGGTCACCCGGTAAAAGACCCACACCAAAAGGATGATCCAGAATTAAACGGCGATGCCTGGTGTGAAGCAAATAAACCGAATCAACTAACGTCCGTTCTAGGGCTTGGAATAGGTGCGGTTGAAGCCCAGGAAGTAGAGATTGACGGCCAAGAGGTAACGGTAGAACCCGGTAAAATTGTCAACTGTGAGATTGGAAACCGACAGATTAATCCGGAACTTCAGATTTCAAAATCTAACGATGCGGACGGGGACAGATCAAACGGAGACACGGTCGTATATACTCTTAAAGTTAAGGCTTTGACGAGTCAGGTCCTTGGAGTTGTCCTTAAGGACTTACTGCCGGAAGGCTTTACATTCCAGAATGTCATATCTATTATTAAAAACGGAACTGATGATTTGACCGCAATGGTTGGAAATCCCAATTACGCATCTCCCGGGACATATAATCTAGGAGACATGAACGCAGACGATGAGATAATCATAAAATATGCCGCCAAAGTAGGCGACGTTACTCCGGGAAGATATAAGGACTTAGCTTATGCCACAGGACGTGATGTGCTCAATAACCGTGTCGTTGCCCAAGCTCAGACGGACGGTTATGTTTCGACTAACTTTGTTGGAACAAGCGTGAATATATTTGCCAATCTGACCCAATCAGGCGACATCAGCATTGAAGGGGAAGTGTTGGGTGCGTCGACTTTCCTTCCCGCAACCGGTGGAGATGCCTACTGGATAATAATGGCTACCTTGTTAACAGTTATGGGATTGCTTTTTATGATTTTAGGATTTTTGGTCAAAAGAGGAAAATTAGCCTTTAAAGTATTTGGTAAGATTGTTGCCGCAATCGCCTTGATTGGCCTGTTTATATTTTCACCCATTACGGCCGAAGCTTCGCCTGGGGACTTATCCATAAGGTTGGAGCAGGCTAAAAGCCCGACGTCAATCAATGAATTTACGCTGACATACGTTGTTATGGATCTTTCTGAAAGTCCAGCACCCATTCAGGTAAAATGCTTTAAAAAGGGACCATCGGATGGTGGATATAGTCAGTTTGGTCCGACTCAAGACGTTTCGGCTGGAGGCAATTCCGGCAAATGCGAAGTCAACCAGTCAGTCGTATCTGCAAACGGTACTTATCAGTTCTACGTTACGGCAAATAACGGGACTGATTCAGCAACCAGTGAATCTGAAGGAATAATTTCCGTAGGTTACAATACCGTAGGTGATCCGGTTCCTCCCGTAACTTACAAAAAGGAAAAGGTATCGTCCTGTCAGTACAAAATTACTTTCAAGACGGCAGATGATAGTAAAACGGAAAGGGTCGAGATCTATCGTTCCGAGTCGACTTCGTTCAAGCTTGACGGATCAACTAGAGTTGCTGACATAACAATCGGCCCCAATCAGACGGGTGATTTTGTCGAAACCGTTCCTGACTGTGAGAAGAATTATTATTACGCAATGCGTTCGTTCAATAGCGCCGGCAATCCTTCAGGACCGGTTGGGGACTCGTCCGTTACTGTGACGACCACTTCAGTTTCTGATACAGGTGAGACTTCTTCAGCCATACAGGTGATCAATGTTACATTACCCGGCGGCGCTCAAGGAGAGGTCTTAGGGGAAGGCAAAGAAGCAACGGAGTCATCTTCTGCAGATGAGAACAAAGAGGAAGTCAAAGGTGTTGCAGCGGTTGCCGAAAAGGCAGGAGATTTTGTAAAAACAAACAGAAACTATATAATCGGATTACTTGGCTTAATAATTGCCGTAACAGTTTATGTCCTCATTAAAAAAAGGAAAAAAACCATCGATTTCTGAAAATAATAGGTTTTTTCCCGTTTTCTCTATTTTTGGATATGTGTTTTTTGCCTGCGGTTTAGCTATTTTTATTTTAACTTTTTTTCCTGTACTCAAGGAAGAAGTCAAATACTTGGCCGAAAATAAAAAAACTACCGGAATTATTCCGGTTGACCGTGAATTTGGTATCGTTATTCCAAAAATCAAGGCGAATGCCAAGATTATTTCAAATGTGAATCCTTACAACGCAGATGTATATCAAAAAGCGTTAACTCAAGGAGTGGCTCATGCGGCTGGAACCGCCTTCCCTGGGCACGCCGGAAACTCATTTTTATTTGCCCATTCATCGGTTGACTGGTATATCGCCAACCGGTATAACTCGGTTTTTTATCTTATAAATAAACTGGAACGGGGCGATAAAATTGAAGCTTATTACAAAGGCAAAAAATATACCTACGAGGTATTTGATAAATTGACGGTAGGTCCCGAAGATGTGTCTTATTTGGAACCTGGCGCTTCTGGGGATTCCGCGACTTTAACCCTGATGACCTGCTGGCCGCCCGGAACTAGTGTTAAGCGACTTATTATTAAAGCTAAAATTATATAAATAATAGGTTGTAATTTAATACAAGATATTATTTGGGAGTAATATAATAAACTGACAGACTTTACTTTTATTCTTGTTGATCTACAGTCAAGTTGTTAACTTTCTGGTCAAGTTATTTGGATTAAACGTTTGAATATCATCAATAGATATTTTTGGATATTTCAAATTTGAGATTCCAATAGAAAGTAATCCTAGTTGTTTTATGAGACCTTCTGAAAACGGCGTATGTTCGGTGTGTTCTTGAGCATCGATCGAAACTTCTTCGATTAATGCTAAATAAACCTCTTGAGGTGTTTTATTCCTTTTATGTATGGCGTCGCTTATTGCAAAACCCAAGTCTATCCAGCTATCTTTGGTTATTCCTAGATTCCTGGCTATTTTTCGACTTGGAAAGGTTTTGTTTGCAATTCTTAGACTTGGTTTTCTAAGTTCTGACATATGTCCTATAGTATACACCTTTTGTAAGATTATAGCAAATTTACGCCCGGTTAAACCAATAGGCTATTCCCAAATAAGAGTATCACTTGAAAGGATATTAATATAGTAGTAGTATTTCTACATATGTGGACTATAATCCACAATTTATTCTTCTCAAGGCTTCATAATCGATTCTCATCTTTATTGATGATAATAAGAAAGGAGGTGAAAAATATATGAAAAAACTTAATTTTATTCTTTTTAGCTTGGTTTTGGTATTTGGGTTTGTAGGGGTAGTAAATGCCGCGGTAAATGCAGTTACGCCAAGTACAAATGATGCTAACCGCACTAAGGGGTGGGCGCATGTAGATCAGCTAAGTAAAGGAGTTGGTACAACAGATTTACAGTTTACTAGCACGAGAACCTTTGCTAGTTGTTTCGAGTATCGAACAGATGGTGATACAAGCCAGAAGACTAGTGATACTAACTACAATACTAATATAACTGATGGCCTATATCCATTTGTTTGTGTAAGCAATAGTACGACAACACGGACAATAACAGCCAATCAGTTTGTCGAAGTACGTATGGTATTTGGTGCAGAGACTGATGAACGCTTCGACTGGACACGATTTGATGTACTTTATCCTAGAACTGCAGCCATAACTGCTCCAACAGCAGGGCAAAATGTTTATGGATCAGTTAACTTCACAGCATATCTTAACGATGATGATAAAGACTCAATCCAATGGGCAGTAAGGCGGGGCACTTGTGCAGCAGGTACCAATACTGTTTTTGGAAATGTTGACGGACATTCGGACATAGCCACCGTCAACCAAACTGATTTGTCTAACCAGACGTTCTCCTTTACGGGAGACATGTCTGCCATGACACTAGGAATGTATTGCTTCATCTATAATCCTGTTGAGGATAGTGGTGAATCAAACATAAGAGAAACAGTCGAGTTCAATTTAGTTGAACCGCCACCAATATTAGTTGGGCCACCCGTAGGAATGTCCCAATGTAAGAAGAATGGGTGGATGACGTTCAATAATCCGTTCTTCAAGAATCAGGGTGATTGCGTAAGTTATGTTCAGAGCAATGAACACGCGATAGGCAACAAAACAAAATAAAGTGCCTAGTTAAAAACAACCTATCGGCTAAATCCCGACGGGTTGTTTTTTTGCTGAGTTATTTGGTAACGAAAAGAAGCACGTTTGGAAGGTTCCTCCCCGGTCCGGCCTTATAACCGTTGCTCCAAAGGGCGGTCGACCCTCCGTTGTCGAGGTTGAGGGCGTTTTGTATGCCCATAGTTTGAATCACGTAAGCAGCTTCGGCAACGGTGGCGTTGAAAACCACTCCGATATATGCGGTCGAACCCGTGGCGCCGACAAAGCTTCGGTTTCCCTTGCTGCCGCGCTTTGGTTCACCGTCGCCGGTGAAAACCACATTGCCGCCTGACACTAGAAGCGGTTGCATGGCTAAAACGGCATCAACCCCGGTATCCCGGCCCCATTCCAAAGTCCGGCCGACAAACCTGGCTGACGACCCTGAGAATATGACTGCCGGAACGGTGCTGTAAACGTTGTTGTCTGAGTTTATATATTTTTTGTTTTTGTTCATGATTAAGGTGTCGAAAGAGTTTTTTTTGTCCGCACATGATGGGTAATCGGCAGGACAGAAATATGAGCCATTGATGCCGGCAAATGCTCCAGAGCGTGAAACATAATCGGCAAGTGGCAGAACAGGGCAGTCATTGTGGCAATCTGAATCGGAGGCCGAATCAACAATTACCCGGGTTGAATTAAGGTCAGCCGCCACTATTCCTACCAAGAAATCGCCAAGAGTGCTTTTCACTACCTGTTGCTGGTAACCTGAACCGGGAGGAGTATTGTTTTCAGGGACGGTTGCAGGTATTTGGAATGATGCGGCAATCTTTGCTTTCTCTGCATCAATATCTGAGCTAAGCTTATCCAAGTCAGCTTCAGCAGATGAGTAATTTCTTTTTGAGAGCAATGTAAGAATGTCTGCAAAAGCCTCATCGTATGTGAGCGTGTTTCTTGTTTGCGTTTTAAGATCCAAGAGCTTCTCATACGCTTTGACGGATTTATCGTAAGCCGACTCAATACTGGCAATTTTGCTCTCTAGATCCTTATTTATCTTATATTGATCTTCATTTTTCAAGTCTTTAAGTTCATCTGAGACCTGTTTTAGGGTTCTATCGAGCTTAATTTTATTTGACTGAAGCAATATTAGCTGCGAAGTTGTGTTTTTGTAGTATTTGTAGCCATAAAATGAGGCGATACTAACTAACGCAAGTGTAATTAAGGTTGCGAAAGCAGTAACAATGATTGAAGATTTTTTGAACAATTTTTTCATTCTATAATACAGTGTAGCAGATCAGTTTTTGGTATTTTTGGAATCTTTATATAGAATATAAAGGGAAAAAAGGATAAGTATCGAAGCCAGGATATATAAAAAATTGTTTATACTCATCATTTACTTTTAGATAAGTAATAAAAAAATAAAGCTATTAGAAGAAAAACAATACCGGCTCCTATAATTATAGTATCTGAACTCATAATTTATTTTAACACGTTAATAGAAAATAGGGCATAAACTAGAGATGGTAGCTTTCGTAAAACAGGAAATTTTCAGACAGATAAATATCATATATATCCTACATATAAATAAGTTTGCATTACTTGTTGTTTTTCTTACATAGGTATATAATTTAATTATTTTGCCGTTATCAAAGTATATATTGAATATATGAAAAGGATTTTTAGCTCTTTAATATTAATTTTTGTTTTACCTTTTATAAAATTTAAATCAATATTTAAGGATAATTTTTTTTCAGGTTTAATTATCGGTGCTGTTTTTAGTCTTCTAGTTAATATAGTTTCAATGCAAATACAGGGTTTGGTCGAAAAACAAAGAGTGCTAGAAGCAATTGAAAATGAGATTGTTAATAATTATTTACAAGCTAATGGAGATATATCAACGGCATTATATCAGCAAAAGCAAAATGAGGGGGCGAACCCATTTATTATAAATAGAAAATTTAGTAGAAATTTTTGGGAGCAATCATCTGAACCTATTCAATATGTAGCACAACTTGACTCAGAAACGCAAATATTTATAAGCACATATTATAACTTTCTTATTCCTTATTCTAATGCAATGATTGACATTTCAAACGATATGTATAAATCAAATATGAAAGATTGCTTTAATTATACGAAGCTCATTTCTAAACAAGAGCAACTTAATTGTGATAATAGTTATTATTCGTATCTAAATAGTAATGCTAAAAATATTTCTAGTTTAGTCTCCAAAAAGAGTGAGGATTTATTGAAAATATTTCACCCGACACAAAATAGATTAAATAATCCTTTTTTAAGGTTTTTAATGGGTTCAAACTCGATGAGAATATTGTCGGGTAAATAGCATGTATAAACTTATATTCAAGGCCTCTTCATATTTAATAGTAATTTTTCTATTCTTTAATATTTTTCACATTAATAAAAAGGTTATTGCAGTTGAGCCAAATGATTGGGACGAAATAGTTAATGCATTGAATCAAGAAACAAAATTTTTTGACTCTTATAACCTTTTCGTTGATGAGATAGAATCTCTTGATTTAGATTCAATTATTTTAAAATATAATGGTAGTACATTAAATTGGAGGTCCTTGTTATTATCTAGTAAATCTATTTATAACAAATACACCTCAACTGACGATCCACAAATAAAAGAAGTTGCAGAAATCGCAATTCAATCTACAGACGAAGCATTAGAGTCAATTACATATTACGATCAAGTTTTTAGTGAGCAGTTGAATGAAGCACAAATGCAGTTAGCGATGCAGTCTGGAGACGCTTTTATAGAAAAGGCGTATCAAGATTATGCAATTGCAGTAGAGTTGTATAATGAATATTCTGGATTTAATTCACAGCAATTATTTTTATACTCACTTTATATTGCGTTAATTATTTCTTTTATTATTTCCTCGCTTTTATGGTTTAAATCGAAAAACTCATCTAAATATAAAGCTGACGTTATTAAAGCGCAAATATTTAGGAATTTATTTAAAAGTTCTTTGTGGATGCTTATCGGTTTTGCAGTTACTACTGTTTCTTTACAGATTGCAAGCAATGAAGGTGGCTCCTATTTTATGTTCTATGGACCTGTGATTGTCGGTGCTTGGCAAATGTTAAAAGGATTATGGATTTACTTAACTAATGATAGAAAGATATTAGCGGAATTAAAAATAAATGATCAATCTAAAATGTTAATCAATACTATAAAAGGAAAACATTATGATCTCTAAATATAGATATCCCGGTGAGATTATAAGCCTACTTTTTTCAACTACAATAGCTTTTATAGTAATTATTACAATATTAGATGTTAGTTTACTTTTGTTGATCTTATTAATCATTGGTCAATTATTTTATGTCGTAATAAATCAAAAACAAATACAAGGAAATTCTATTTTGGTTTCGAATAATCAATATCAAGAAATCGATAATATAATAAAAAAGCTATGTAATAGATTAAAAATAGATTATCCTAATTGTTATATTACTTTTGATCCTTATATAAATGCTTATGTGATGGGATTTAAGAAGCCTTATGTTTTGGTACTCACAACAGCCTTAGTCGAAACTATGAGTAATGCTGAGCTTGAATTTGTTATAGGTCATGAGCTTGGACATATAAAATTTAATCACGCTAAATTGAAATCTTTAGTTACACCTTTGGATAGAAATATTCCAGTTATAACCATGATTTTTAATTTGTGGTTAAGAAAAACTGAATATACTGCCGATAGAATTGGTGTCTATTTGACAAATAATGCTAAGGTGTCAACTAATGCTTTATTAAAATTAACTGTAGGTTCAAAATTATCAAACGAAATTAAAGTGGAGAATCTCGTCGATCAAATAAAAAACTCTTATGATGATTTTTTAGAAAAAATAGGAGAATTATTTTTAACTCATCCATATATAACAAATAGAATTCAAAAAATGATTGAATTTTACAATTTTCAAATTAAAGATAACGATATTAATAGTGTTTAAGATATTGTGAAAAAATATTATAAGCAAATATTAGGCTTCATAATAACGATTATAATTTCATCTATTGCTAGTTCTTTAACAACTTATTATGTAAATAGGCAGATTGATAATAGAGTTACTTACCGCAGTTTTATTTTTGATTTTGGCCGTGTTTATTTTGATAATCCAAAGTATAGAGACATTAGTAAAGCATTAGAAGAACAATATCTTTATGGAAAAGAAGATGAACTTGCAAATATTACTGATTATGAAATAGACGACTATTTGGGATTAATATCTGATATCTGGTCATTTTATGAAGATGGCTTCATAACAAAGGATTTAATTGAAAACCAATACGGTTATTATTTATGCATTACTTATAAGAGTAAGTTTATAAATAATTATAGAAAAAAGTTATTGACGGATGGTTTTTCTGAATCTGAGAGCTATTCATTTCTAGAAGATATTGCGGATGAATTATCTCTTAAAGAAAAAAACTGCAAGGGTGATTAACGTTGTTATATAGTTCATTTGCTGAAAAAGTTAGAATGAGATAATTTTACATTAAATTACTTCATTATGTTTTAATAGTAAAGTGTAAATAATTTGACGCTAATTACTTCAATTATATAGAAAGCACAATCTAAATTGATTTTTATAACTTAAAATCGGCTTGTTTTACCATTAAGGTGAGGAGTATTCACAGTCTCTAATGAGCACAAGCCGTAAGACCTCAAGACAAGAATATATTATTTTAATCTGTAGTCTATGGACTATATGCTACAAAACATTAACTATAGATTGATATAGTAACTTTTTCATATTCAATTACCATAAAATATTTTATATATAATATAGGTTATGAAAAGATGCTTATTATGCTCTAAAACTAACACAATTTACCTATATACAAAAGTGAGTGGAATTAGTATTGATAAATGTACATTTTGTGAATTAGGTTTCTTAAATGATAAAAGCCTGGAAAAGCAAAAAACACTTGCTAATGAGATTAGATACTCTTTGAAAGACTATAAAAAGGAAGAGATAAAGTTAACCGCAAGGTTTAATTCAATTGCAGAAGTCATACTAAGGTATAAAAAGGGAGGGAAAGTGCTAGATATTGGAGCGGGCTTCGGATTATTATCTTCTATTTTTGCAAAAAAAGGATTTCACATAAGTATTATTGAACCTTCAAACTCACCCTACTATTTAAAGAAATATAAACATAAGAAATATAAGCTTACTTTAGATAAATTTCTACTTTCAAGCAAAAGAGAATACGATGTTATGTTAATGATCGACATAATTGAACACTTAAGAGACCCTCTGATATCAATGATTAAACTTAAAGCATTTTTAAATAAAAAAGGTGTGGTTGTTATACAGACTCCAAATTACATGAGCCTTATGGCTAAGTTATGTAAAAATTGGTCGTGGTGGATGATTGAAGATCATAAATTCTTCTTTACCCGGAAATCTCTATTAAAACTTATGGATTTGGCGGGCTATACCCCAAGATACGTCACCACTTATGAAGATTTTTCGGATTTTAAAAAAAATCTTGACGGTAACTTCAGCTATATTAGGAATATAATAGTCAGAAGAATATATAAGGCTATTTACTATTTGTTATTTTTCCCTTTCTATTTGGTTTTCAGGCCAATATTATGGAAATTGGGGTATGGGGGCCTAATTTTTGCCGTATTTTCTAAAAAATGAATAAACTTACGGTCTTAATGATAACTAAAGATCCTGACCCGATAATCGAACGAAGTATTAATTCTGTAAAGAGGTTAGCTGGTGAGATAGTTATAATCGATGATTTTTCCAATAAAGGTAGTTTAGATTTGATTTTAAGGTACAACCCAAAGGTCTTTTCTCACAAGGAGAATAACTTGGGCAAGCAGAAAGCTTGGGGATTGAAAAAGTGTAAGAGTGAGTGGGTATTATCATTAGATTCCGATGAAATTGTGTCCCCTGAGTTGGCGACTGAAATCAAAAATACAATTAAACAAGCTCATAGCGACATTTCAGGATTTATAATCCCTTTTCAAAACCATTTTCTAGGTCGAACCATAAATCACGGCGGAGAAGATTACAGGATGTTGAGGCTTTTCCGGAAAAAGGATGGATATATTAAATCATCGTTGGTACATGAACGGTTTGAGTTAAAGTCCGGGAAGATAAAATACTTGAAAAATAAGATACTTCACTATTCATACCGCTCGATTTCTCAAGTCTATACCAAATTCACCGATTATGCCAAAAGGGAAGCAGAAATAAAATTTAAGAACAAGGAAAAAAGCAGTTTGAAGAAGATTATCTTATATCCCGTCCACATGTTTTATGCTAGATTCATAAAGGATAAAGGTTATAAGGACGGCTTTTTTAGAATTCCCTTGGATTTGGGTTTCGCTTATATGGAGTTTTTGACATACCTGTTATTAGCATTCAAAAAAAAGAAAAAATGAAAACTGCCTTTATATTCGTTTTGTATAAAACTCCAAAAACCGAAGTCGATAGGCTCAAAAAAGAAGTTGGGGAGATTGGCCTTAAAGACTTTAAAACTTATTTTATAGACAATACCCATAATAATCGTGGATATGCGGGGGGGGCCAATGAAGGTATAAAATTAGCCTTAAAAGATAAGGCAGACATATTAGTTGTTGCCAATACGGACATTTCATTGTCAGCACTTAAGAATATAGACATTCTTGAAGCGACTAAACATTTTGACGTTTACGGCCTGAGAATGAGGCAGGAGGGAAAAGTTTATTATGGCGGAGAAGTCGATAAATTGCGGATGAGTGGAGGGCTTATCGAAAAGAAGCCGTCAAAGAGGTTTGTAGAAGTCGACTTCCCCTCCGGGTCACTTTTTTTCATGAACCGGGAAGTTGTTGAAAAAATCGGTTTGTGGGATGAATCGTATTTCCTCTATTACGAGGAAGTGGACTATTCACAGAGGGCAAGACTAACCGGCTTTAAGGTCGGCATAGATTCGGATCTTGAATATACCCATTTTGAAACATCAAAGGACAATCCTACAAAAAACTATTGGTTGTTTAAAAGCCATCTAAAATTCCTTTGGAAGTATGGCTCGTTAAAACAAAAAGCGTTCGAGATACTTAGATCGCCAAAAACAATTTACGAAGAAATAATCAAGAGACCCTTCTATCTTAATTTCTTTAGTCTCAATTTCTCCTCGGTTGTCAATAAGGTGCTTCATTTTTTCCTGTTTTTGATTCTTATCAGAAGCTTTAGACCCGAAGATTATGCCGTTTATACTTTGGCGTGGACCCATATTGGACTGCTTTCACCGCTACTGGATTTCGGCACGACGTCTTATGGTTTGGTCAACCTTTCCAATGAGAAAGAAAAGAGAATGTCGACACTTTTTTCATTTAGGGTTGTCCTTTCGATAATCACCTTCGTTTTGACTTTGGGACTGGCGTTGGCATTTAAATACCCACCACGGATTCTTATAGCAATTACCCTGACCTCAATCGTCATCTTTTCCAATATGGTTTCGGGTAGCTATTTGATTTTCGCCTCAATTGCCAATCGCTCCTATATGGTTTCCTTGGTCTCGATGATCTTCCAGGTAATCTTGGTACTGTCGCTGGTGGTGACGGTTTTGCTTAGCCAAAATTTGACAAATGTTTTTGTTGCCATTTTCATTCTTTATTTGGCTTACGCGCTCGTAAATCTATGGCTAATCAAAAAACAGGTCAAAGAGATCGCTTTCAAGATCGACTTGGCTTCATGGCTTGCGATCGGCAAAAAGTCTGCGGCATATCTTGTTATCAGTCTATTGGCCGGTTTTTACTCCAAGGCCGACGTTCTGATATTGAATTTCCTAAAAGGAGCAAAAGATGTCGGCATATATTCGGCGGGTTACAGGTTTCTTGACGCCACGATGTTCATGGTCGTTTCCTACAATGTTTCGGCTATGCCGGTATTTTCAAGCCTTTTCAAGGAAAAAAAGCTATCGCTCTTCCTCTCAAAGATTAAAAAGGATGTTCTTTTGGTAGGTTCGATCGGTCTATTTACCGCCTTATCTTTCTTTATTCTGTCTCCAGTAATTTTGCCTTACCTCATGAAAGGGGATTACCAAAGCTCAATTGAAGTTTTAAGGGTAATCATATTTGCCTTGCCCCTAATACTTCTGACATCAGTCTTTTTGGGAGGATTATATGCTTTGGGGCGGACCCGCAATATTATTCTACTTTTTTTGGCACAGGTGATATATAATGTGATTTCAAATTACTTACTGATTCCGCGTTTTGGTTATATGGCATCGGCCTGGATAACGGTTGTAAGCGAATTAATCAATACCGCGGTATCGTTTATGATTTTATATAAAGCACTAAATGAAAATATCGCTAGACGCGGGCGCCCTTTGCGCACCTGATGACAACCAATTTGGCAACTATACTTTTACCTATAACCTGGTTCGTGCCATTGCCCAATATGGAAAAAAGCATCAATACTTCCTGTACTCATTCTGCAATAAGGATCGGTCTATCATCTTGAGCCGTAACATGATTTTCAAGCGATTGAGACCGAGACTATTTTGGTCTAAAGTAAGGGTCGGGGTTGAAGAAGTCTTTCGCCGGAAAGATCTTTATCTAGCTCTTAACCAATCTATACCTTTAATGACATTTTCGAACATCATTTCCTTTTCCCACGGTCTTTCCTTCAAGTTCTATAAAGGCCTTTACAGGAACTACGACACTTTAAACGAACAGCTGGAGGAAATGGTAAAAAATTCAGACAGGATTGTCGTGTCATCAAAAAGGGTCAAAAACGAGATGGCGGAAATATACCCAAAAATAGATAAGAAAATTATTGTCATTCCGTTCGGGATTCCTTTTGACATGCCGCCGCCTGAAAGGAGAGTTAAAAAGGAAGAGTATTTCCTTCATGTAGGAATGGATCATCCTATTAAAAACGTTCAATTCATAATTAACGCTTTTAAAAAGTTTAAGAAATCAAAAAAATACCGTGACTTTAAGCTCATTCTTGCCGGATACACCCGAAAAATAAACGATAAGAGCATAGTAACGATCCCGTTTGTTGAAAGAGGTGCTTTAAAGAAGATGTACCAGAAAGCGACCGCCCTTTTGACAGCCTCCCACTATGAAAGCTTTAATCTACCGGTCCTTGAGGCCTTATCTCAAAAAACTCAGGTAATTGGTTTAAGGGGAGCGATTATTCCGGAGCTTCGTCCATACGTGAGGAGTGCCGACGACATTGAGGAATTTATAGAGTTGATGAAAAAATCGGTTACCAAACCGTTGAGGGTCAAACGCCATCTTACAAAAGATTTTTCATGGAAAAACTATATAAAAGAACTTGAAAAGGCATATGAGTTATAATAAGACATGCTATCAGCGGTTGTTTTAACCCGAAATGAGAGTAAGAACTTAGGAAGATGTTTGACTTCGCTGTCCTTCTGCGACGAAATAATTATTGTTGACGATAATTCAACGGATGACACCCTAAAAGTGGCCGGGAAGTTTAATGCGGAAATTTACAAAAGAGAACTCAAAGGCGACTTTGCCGCCCAAAGAAATTTCGGACAGTCCAAAGCCAAAGGCCAATGGACGTTATTTGTCGATGCCGATGAAGTCGTAACTCCGGAACTTGAAAAAAATATAAAAAGAGCATTGTCAGAGGACATTGACGGCTACTACCTTAAGCGCCGCGATTTTTTTTGGGGTCGTGAACTCAAGTTCGGTGAAACCAAAAAGGTCAGGAACGACGGGCTTCTGAGGCTTATTAGAAAAGATTCCGGGAGTTGGCTGGGCAATGTCCATGAGGTATTTCACACCGCTAAAAAGACTAGCCGACTTGACGGTTTTTTGGACCATTATCCCCACCCGACTCTCAAAGAGTTCATTGCCGACATAAACACTTATTCAACCCTTCGGGCGCGAGAACTATATGACAGAGGCAACGGGACCAACTTACTAGAAATAATTTTTCTTCCAGTTTTAAAATTCATTTACAATTATTTTCTCAATATGGGATTTCTTGACGGAGCACCAGGTTTTACCTATTCTTTCATGATGAGTTTCCACTCGTTTTTGGTAAGGAGCAAACTCTATCAATACAAAAACATAAAAGCAAAATGAACATACTGTATTATGGACTGTTCTTTTTCTTTTCCTTGGGCCAGCTTGGCAGGATAATGCTGAATGGCGGACAGATTAATTTCTATCTTTACGAACTTTTTCTTGCCCTGTTTTTTATTATTCTTCTCTTTAAGTACCGCCTTGGACCGTTGATTACCGGTTTTAGCAATCTTAAACCCGTATACGCGTTCAACGTTATTCTGGTTCTATCGTATTTGATGGGCATTGTAAACTTCTCCCAAAACGAAAATCTGGTCGCCCTGCTTTATCTTACCCGCCTGGTTTTCTACCAGGTCTTTTTTCTTTATCTATATTTTCACGCAAAAAAAGAAAACAAGATAAAGACTTATAAAAAGGGATTTTATATGGCGTTGACGCTTATAGCGATATCCTCTCTGGTCCAGTATTTTTTTTATCCTGATCTTAGGAATATGTACTACCTCGGATGGGATCCGCACCTGAACCGTCTGTTTGGGGTTTTTTTCGATACCGGCCTAGCGGCTGCCTTTTACGGTCTCATCTCCCTTTATTTTTATAAAAGAAAGAACTTCTTTGTTTCGTTGGTGTTTTTAGTTTTTTTGATTCTGACGTTTTCAAGAGCGGCCTATTTATTTTTTCTGGTAACGGTTGCCGTTGATTTTATGAGATCGAAGAATCTCAAATATATGGTATTTATACTCGCATCCTTTTTCCTCATTTTTTATTTTGCCCCAAAAGACTTCGGCGAAGGCGTCGGGCTCACTAGGACATTTTCGGTAACGTCAAGAATAGAGGACTATCCAAAAGCCTATGAAGCGTTTATTAAGGCGCCTTTTCTTGGGCACGGCTACAACAGAATAGAGTTTGTAAAGGAGCGGTATAACCTTGATGGAGACGATGTCGTAGGTATGCCCAACCACGCAGCCGCATCATTTTCCTCGAGCTATCTTATTGTTCTCGTGACAGCCGGTATCGTCGGGATGGCACTATTTATGGTTTCACTTTATAAGTTTGCCGCATACAAAAACCTTTCTGTATATTTTCTGTTTATTGGGCTTATGTCGTTATCCGATAACATAATTCTTCACCCTTTTATTATTTTCGGATTGGGGAGTATCGGAATGATCAGTCTTCTTTACGATAGGTGATAGTGAGAGACTTCTCTTCTATGTTTCCGGCGGTATCTGAGGCAGTTATGACAATCGTATTATCGCCTTCCTTCAGCCTTACCGTCGAATCAAACCCACCATTAACGTCAACGACAACCGGCAAATCGTTTACCTTAATGAGGACTTCCTTGTCTGTTGAGCCCTTGACCGTAACCTCAGGGCTAGATACGGTGGCTTTATCATCCGGACTGCTGATATCAAGCTTGGGTTTTTCGTCCTTATATACGACCTTATAAACCGGTGTTTTTTTCGTATTCTTTCCGTCCTCTGTTGTAGCCTTGACATACACTTCATTTTCGCCCCTCTCGAGGTCGCCTATTTCAATCGTAAAGATGTCGGTTGTGGTCATATTCTTCTTTTCAACTATATCGTCATTTATGTAGAAATCCAACTTGCTGTAGTTTATGACGGAGCCGGTAAGGATTATTTTAGCACTGTTTGTAGCGACCGGTATATCGTCGATATTTACCGAACCGTAAACGTCTGAAGTCTTGTTAAGGGTATCGGTCTGCGTATCTTTGGACAATATATTGGCAAGAAACACCGAAGTATTGAGAATAAGCTTTAGTCCGACCGTAAAAAAGAGGTAAAAAGTTACGGCCAAACCGACCAAAAGAAGAACGATTGTTGACTTCATTTTCTTTTTTTGACCGAATTCAAATTTTCTCATAAATTGGAGCTGAGACCGGGAATCGAACCCGGAACCTACGGTTTACGATACCGTTGCTCTACCAGTTGAGCTATCTCAGCAATGAAATTATTATAGCAAAGGACGGTTTGAATAGCT
>CAZUBL010000002.1:29431-41944 GCA_964618685.1 uncultured Gammaproteobacteria bacterium
TGGAGCGGGATAGGGGAATTGAACCCCCTTCTCATCCTTGGGAAGGATGCATACTACCGGTGTACTAATCCCGCTGTCACGAAAATTATACAACAATGCGGTTATAATGGAAACTTTATGACTACTGATATAGAATATGTACAAGTATGAAAATGAATAAACTTACAGAAAAGGAAGAGGAAGTAATTGTCAATAAGGGGACGGAAGCACCCTTTACCGGCGATTACGATTCTTTTTTTGAGGTCGGCACTTATATCTGCAAACGGTGTGAAAGCCCATTATATAAGTCCACAAGCAAGTTCCAGGCGGGTTGCGGTTGGCCGGCTTTTGATGAAGAGATTCCAAATTCGGTAAAAAGATCTGTAGAGAAGGACGGAAGGGTAGAAATTACCTGTCTCAAATGCGGCGGACATTTAGGACACGTTTTTACGGGAGAGGGGTATACGGAAAAAAATACCCGTCATTGCGTCAATTCAATATCGTTAATATTTATTCCAAAAAATGACAAATAATAACAACGAAGTAGCGGTTTTCGGGGGAGGATGTTTTTGGTGCACTGAAGCGGTATTTCAGTCCTTAAAAGGTGTTTCATCTGTTGTGCCCGGGTATGCTGGAGGTGCGGTAGATGACCCAAACTACATTGATGTAAGTCAGGGAAACACCGGTCATGCCGAAGTTGTGCGGGTCGAATTTGATCCCAGCGTAATTTCCTATGATAGTTTGCTTGAAGTGTTTTGGAATATTCATAATCCAACTTCTTTAAACCGTCAGGGAAACGACGTAGGGGAACAGTACCGCTCGGTCATATTCTATACAACGGATCTGCAAAAGGAAAAAGCGGAAAGCTCCAAAAAGAAGCTTGGTATATCGGGTCAATATGAGAGCTCAATCGTTACCGAAATAGAACCGCTCGACATTTTTTTCGAAGCCGAAGGTTACCACAAAAATTACTTCATAAACCATAAAGATGACGCTTATTGTGAGGTTGTTATCAATCCAAAGCTTCAAAAACTAAGGGAGAAGTTCTCCAAACTTATCGAGGAATAACCAAAACCATCCCGACCTCGATCTGATCGGCATTATTCAGGTTATTTGCCTCAAGAATCCTAGGCCATGTGAAAATATCTCCGTATACCTTCTGTGAAATAATGGAAAGCGAGTCTCCGGGTTGGACGACGTATTTCCCCTCGGTATATGTTACGTTATCAGTTGCGGCCGACGAAACCTCACCCAGAGTCGGTTCTCTTCTTTTGACTTCGGGAATAATAATTTTGTCACCAGTCGACAGAATTGATGGGTCGGTTATATTGTTGGCAATAGATATGTCGTAGGCATTAAAGCCCGAACCATAAAACTTTTCGGCAATGTTCCACAGATCGTCACCCTCTTGAATAACGTATGTTTTGGGAGAAGTTTTTTTAATTGCTGTTTGATCGGATTTCGTTTGTGTATTGGGTATCCTAAACTCCGGCCATTTGAAAGCAATATTCACGGGAATATTTTTTAAAAAGTACTGGTAAGCAAACGAAGTTAAGACTAGTGAAATTACCATTCCCAAAACAAGGTTAAAATATTTTTCCCTTATTGTTGAAAACAGTAGCTGTCGATAATCGGTGGAATTGGCTTTTTTTGGCATAAGATCAAGCTTATTATATATAAAGGGTGGGGTATTTCAAGCTTTACCGTTGTTTTGCTTCCACTTAGCTTCTATCTCAAGAGGAGTATCAACGGGCTTTTGCGTCTTTAAAAATCGGTTAAATGGGCATTTTCCATTAGCGAATTCGCAGGGTTTGTAATACGAGATGCCGAATTTTTTATGAAGTAGAGCAGTGCATATGTATCTTAAGCCTCTATTCGGCCCTTCAACTTGAATTTCATGCGTACACTTGTCATCGATATTACCACCATTCTGGGATACCGGTTTATTCGGGCCGTTTGAAAAAGTTGAATAAGCTGCTATTAGATCAAATATTGGCGCTTCCATTTGGCTATCTGTTTCTAATTGTAAATTCTATAGCATATTGATAAAATAATACGTAAGATTTCAAGTCCAGGAGTCATAGCTCAATTGGCTAGAGCGCTTCCCTGTCACGGAAGAGGTTGGGGGTTCAAGTCCCCTTGGCTCCGCAAGTGTTTCTTCTTTTTCTTTATTAATGACAATTACAGAATGACAGAAGTAAATGCTGCGTTGATAGAAAGAGCCAGAAGTAATGTATTGAGAATTGCCGACTATCTCGAGCGAAAAAAACTATCTCCTTCATTTTATATGTTAACCGTGGGTATACCTTATCGAAAAGAAACGGAGTTTAATAGATTGGCCGCAGAAAGGAATCTTGAAAAGGGGGTTCCG
Organism: uncultured Gammaproteobacteria bacterium; assembly: GCA_964618685.1. Classification (GTDB taxonomy): domain Bacteria; phylum Patescibacteriota; class Microgenomatia; order UBA1406; family GWC2-37-13; genus GWC2-37-13. Next base: position 31,782 of record CAZUBL010000002.1, read on the forward strand.
GGCTATAATGAATTTAAGGATGAATTTAATTCAACTTACGACATGTATAGCGGGGAAAATTTGATTGCCGTCGCCTCTCATCAATCAAAAAGGGAAGGTGTCGAAAAATTTCCTGAAGAAAACACTCAAGCTTATGAATATCTACTTAAAGTGATGGAAAGATTAGGCAAGCGAATAAAGCAACTCATAGAGTTTGAAGGGCCGGGCAGTGTTGACAAATTAGCGCTTGAGCATTTTAAAAAAAGATTGCAGTAGAAATATAGTATTCAAAATGCGTAACATCGTTTAACCTGTTGGAGCGGTTTTTCAGAAGTATACATTAGAAATGACCCTTTAATGGGACTATCACTTTTTAAGGTCGGCTCTCATTTTCATTAAGTCATTAAAGGCTTTTCTGATGACCGGGTGTTTTATCTGGGCGTCCGAACTCACATAAAATTGCGATAAGTCAACTTTCTGCTCCTTTTCGTATTCATATGCCTGGATGGCCATTTCGAGCTTGTCAATCTGCCAAAAAACGATCGCTTCAGGTGACTTCCGGTCGATCATTTCCTGAAATAATTTCGCGTAATCTTCCTTATAACCGTAAAGAATATGTCTTATGGCGTCCTTTTCCATAGACTCTTTCACTTTTCTTTTCCTATGGTCTACTTCCTTGCCGTGTTCCACAACCAGATCTCCGGTTGAAGTCTCGCCGATATCATGGATGACCGACATTTTTATAAGCTTCTGTTGGTTGAGATCTAGGGTTTCAGCTAAAGCCATCGTCAGGACAATCACTCTAAAGCAGTGTTCGGCGACACTCTCCGGATTCTTAATACCATTTAAAACCCAACCGGTACGAGGCAGCTTTTTCGAAATTCCCAATTGGAAGGCTAGGTGAAGAATGTTCATGAAGATATTATACACCCAATTTTTGCTATAATAGAATTATTAACAATTATAGAAATTTATGAACACAACTCTACTTTTGATAGCTGTCGGTGTAGTTTTAGTATTGTTTTTTATTGGCACATACAATGCCTTGGTTGTTTTGACAATGAGGATCAAAGAAGCTCTGTCTGGGATCGATGTCCAGCTTAAAAGGCGCGCAGACCTCATACCCAACCTGGTTGAGTCTGTAAAAGGTTATGCGAAACACGAGAAGGGCGTATTTACGGAAGTTACCAAAGCAAGAACCGCTTTAATGAAAGCCGATTCGCTTCACGATAAGGCTCAGGCCAATGACATGTTGTCGGGAGCTCTTAAGTCTTTGTTTGCCGTTGCCGAAGCCTATCCTCAATTGCAGGCCAGTCAGAATTTTCAGGATTTGCAGCGCCAACTAGAGGATACCGAAGATAAAGTTGCCTATTCTCGCCAGTTTTACAATGCCAACGTCCTGGAACTCAACAACAAGGTCCAAATGTTCCCGTCAAATCTTGTCGCAAATATGTTTGGATTTAAGCAGCATGAGTTCTTCGAAGCCGAAGAAGGCGAGAGGAAAAACGTTGCCGTAAAATTTGATTAAGGCATTTGGGCAAAATGTGATTTACCCAAATATTAAGGGAATAAAAATAGTCTTGATTTCTCAACGAAATTAAAAAAAATGTCAGTCTACTCGCAGATATCCCAAAACAAGTGGAAGACCTATTTTATTATGGCGATTTTCGTCTTCCTGTTTAGCGGGTTCTTTTACCTTATAGGATTATATTTCGATTCCCCTAACTCCTATTTATTTTTGGGAGTTTCTATTTCTCTTTTTTCGACCTTTGCAAGCTACTACTGGTCCGACAAGATAGTTTTATGGACGGCTAAAGCCGTTCCAGCCGACAAGAAACAATACTTTGATTTCTATTCCTCGGTCGAAAACTTGTCGATTGCCTCGGGACTTCCAATGCCCAAGCTTTACGTGATAGAAGACGCAGCTCCAAACGCCTTTGCGACCGGGCGCGACCCCAAGCACGCGGTCGTCTGTGCCACTACCGGTCTTTTGCGGATACTCGACCGTTCAGATATTGAAGGGGTGATTGCCCACGAACTCTCGCACATCAAAAATTACGACATTCTCTTATCCTCGATCGTTGCCGTGCTTGTCGGGACGATTGCTCTTTTGAGCGATTGGATAATGCGAAGCTTTTGGTGGCGTGGAAGTGATCGGGACAATAACCGCAATCCGGTGTTTTTCTTTTTGTTTATAGTCGCCCTTATTCTGACACCGATCGTTGCCACTCTTATTCAGTTGGCCATATCCAGAAAACGTGAATTTCTGGCTGATGCAACGGGTGTCCTTATGACCAGAAATCCGCAGGGATTAGCTTCGGCCTTGGAAAAAATTTCGTCTTATCCTCACGCCATGAAGAATGCTTCATCTTCCATATCTCATTTGTTTATCAGTAATCCGTTGAAAAAGTCTAAAACCGCATCATGGATAACCAACCTTTTTTCCACCCACCCTCCGGTTGAAGAGCGGTTAAAAATTCTCAGGAGCCTTTAATTATGTGCGGAATCGCTGGCTTCTACGGATTTAGGGACGACAAACTCATAAAAGATATTTCTAAAGAAATAGAGCACCGGGGTCCGGATGGAGAAGGATTTTTTTTAAGCGATAGCGCAACCTTATTGAACAGGAGGTTGGCGATTATCGACATAAAGGGTGGTACGCAACCTATCTATAACGAATATAAATCGATTGCGATTGTCTACAATGGCGAAATCTATAATTACCTTGAGCTGACCGAAGAATTAAAAAAAGCCGGACATACATTTAAGACTAATTCAGATACGGAAGTGATTGTTCATGGATATGAGGAATGGGGGGATAAGTGTTTTGACAAACTCAACGGCATGTTTGCTATAGCCCTTTACGACTCCAAGAAAAACAAGCTACTTCTCGTTAGAGATCATTTCGGAATTAAGCCTCTGTACTATGCCCATTCTGGAAACCGTCTGGTGTTTGGGTCGGAAATCAGGGCAATCATCAGAAGCGGAATAGTCAAAAAAAAACCAAACGACAAAATAATTTATCGCTATCTGAGATATCGTGTCCACGATGATGGTCGGGAAACTTTTTTTAAAAACGTATTCAGGCTTCTTCCAGGTGAATTGCTTGAAATTACGAAGAATGGTCAATCCGTCAGGAAATATACCGACATAGAGAAAGAGCTTTTAGAAATGAAAGGCGAGGGCGTTGATGTTGAAAAGTTCAGGCAGGAGTTGGTGAAAGCTGTTAAGTACCGGTTGATCTCCGAAGTTCCGGTTGGTACTTGTCTGTCTGGAGGGCTTGACTCATCAACGGTCGTATCGATAGTCAACAAACTTCTAAATGATAAGGTTAAGGAAGCTGGGTCGGTCGGCCGTATCCAGAATACATTTTCGGCGGTTTTTCCAGGATCTTTAAATGATGAAGAGAAATATATTGACGAGCTTATGACCAAGGTCAACGCAAAAAGTCATAAAGTCATACCCGATCCGGTTAAATTTTTTGATGAAATCGAAGACTTTATAAAAACCCAGGAAGAGCCGACAATTTCAACCGGTCCATATGCCCAATACAAAGTCATGGAGATGGCCCACAAAAAAGTTACCGTTGTTTTGGACGGACAGGGGGCGGACGAGATGATGGCGGGGTACTTGCCGTATTATTTTGTTTACTTGAAACAATTATTGCGCCAAAAAAAATATCTGAAGGTCATTTTTGAGGGGCTCAAGTCAACTGACGTCATCAGACGATATTTTCTTGCCAAACTTGAGCCTGTTATTCCTGTCAACACGCTTTTAAATGATGACTTCAACGAAAAGTACAAAAAAGAAGAATTCACAGTAGAAAGTGACAATCTCAAGAAAAGACTTATCCAGGATATTTTTTCAAACAGCCTTCAATCGTTACTGAGATACGAAGACAAGAACGCCATGAGGTTTTCAATCGAGGGAAGGGTGCCTTTCCTGGACTATAACCTTTTGAAGACGGTCTTTTCTATGGACGACGAAGCAATCATCAAAGACGGCTGGAATAAATACGTTCTCCGGAAAGCAACAAAAGATATCCTACCGCCTTTAATAAGGGAAAGGCGAAATAAAATAGGTTTTACCACTCCCGAAAACGAGTGGTTTATGAAGATGAAAAACAGAGTCTATTTGATCTTTTCAGGAGACAGATTTGGAAAGCGGAAATATTTCAATCAGGCAAACGTCTTACAGGCATTTCAGAGATTCATAAATGGCGAGGTATCGGACAGTATGGTTTTTTGGAGAATGCTTAATCTTGAGATATGGCTTCAAATGTATTTTGACAAAAAAACAAATGATACGAAAGAATCAAATTATGTCCTTGGCAAACCAAATAAGGGCAAAAAAATACCAATAAAGATTGGAAAACGAGAATATTTTAGATATCCCGTGAGAACGGAGTTATTCAAGAAAGGCGATGATTATGGTAAAAAGATTGCGGATGAAACTTTGAATGCGGTAAAAGATCTACCGTTAAAAAACAAAAAATGGTTTGTCGTAGTTTCTGAAAAAATTGTGGCCATTTCCCAAGGTAGAAGCCATTTTATTTGGGATATCAAACCGGGCTTTTTTGCCAACCTGCTTTCAAAGTTCGTCAAAAAAACCCCATATGGAATCGGGTTGGGGAGTCCATGGACAATGCAACTGGCCATAGAGGAAATAGGACTTCTAAGGATCCTTTTGTCAACTCTGGCGTCTGCACTTACGAAACCATTTGGCATTTCTGGAACGTTTTATCGCTTGGCTGGGGAAACTGTTCGATCCATAGACGGGCCGACAGAGTATTCACTTTACCCTTCAAACGTGTCGGCTAAACTTGGGCCAAACGATCCTGAAAAAGTGTCCAGAAAAATTGGGGATAGGATTAAAGAAAAATATAATAATGACAACTTCGGGGGGTGTGTCGTAATAGACGCCAACGATATCGGACGCGATGTTCTTGGCAATTCGACAGGTATTCCTGATAAGCGCATCGAAGAGATCGTGGCAGATAACCCAATGGGACAAGGAAACGAACAGACCCCGATCATAATAGTGTCTTGGTAAAGAACCTCCAATTAAATCTCCATAAGTATATTCTTTCTCTTTCATACTAATTGCCTAAACTTATAATTATTGATTAAAGGTATAATTTAAAATTAAATATTAGATATAATCTAACCATGTCATTCGTTCATTTACATCTCCATACCGGTTATTCACTCCTTGACGGAATGTGTCGCATTGATGACGTCATTAATAAGGCCATAGAATACAAAATGCCGGCGGTTGCTATAACCGATCATGGCGCTTTATACGGGGCTTTCAAGTTTTATGCTAAGGCGATAGAGTCCGGCATAAAGCCTATAATCGGAGTTGAGGCCTATATCGCGAAGAACTCCCACTTGGACAAGCAAAACGGCGGCGGGCGGGACCAGCATCATCTGACAATTCTTGCGAAAAACCTTGAAGGCTACAAAAATCTTCTTAAACTCATAACCGTGGCCCACCTTGAGGGATACTATTATAAACCCCGAATCGACTTTGAACTATTGAAGCAATACCATGAAGGTCTTATCGTTTTGTCGGGTTGCCTAAATGGAGAATTGTCGACCCTTATTCGCCACGACCAGCCTAAAGAAGCCGAAAAACTCATAAAAAAATATGCTGATCTTTTCAAGGACGACTACTATATAGAAATACAACGGCACCCAAAGATTCCGGAACTCGATAAAGTCAATAAGGAGTTGGTTAGCCTTTCGCGGAAGTTTGGTATTCCGCTTGTTGCGACAAATGACGTTCATTATCTTGAGGAAGGGGATGCTTATGCTCAGGAAATTCTCTTGTGTATTCAGACCCAGAGGACAATAGTTGAGAAAAACCGGCCAATGTCGATGATCGATGTCCCCGACTATTATTTCAAATCACAGTCGGAAATGAAGGGATTGTTTATTGACCTTCCGGAAGCGATCGAGAATACCGTAAAGATAGCTGAAAAATGTAACCTTGAAATTCCCTACGGCAAATGGATACTGCCAAACTTTCCAACCCCCGAAGGAGTGTCGGTTGAGCAGTATTTGAGAAAACTTGTTGGCGAGCAGAAAATAAGGGTATCGCAATATGATCAGGAGTTGGTCAATAAAAGGATTGATTACGAATTGAAAATCATTACAAGTAAAGGTTATGCGACCTATTTTCTAATTGTTGCCGACTTTGTCAACTGGGCCAAAAACCACGGAGTCGCCGTGGGACCGGGAAGAGGCTCTGTCGCCGGTTCGCTTGTCGCTTATGTCATGGGAATAACCGATATTAATCCTATAGATTATAACTTGCCTTTTGAGCGTTTTCTTAATCCGGAGCGTCCGACGCCGCCGGATATCGATATTGACTTTGCGGATACGAGACGTGAGGAGGTATTAAAATACGTTACCCAGAAGTACGGTGAAACTAGGGTTGCTCAGATTATAACCTTCGGTAGTATGGAGGCAAGACTTGCGGTTCGTGATGTTTCCCGGGCGCTTGGCCTGTCCTACAGCCAGGGTGATCGGGTCGCCAAGATGATCCCTTTCGGAAAGCAGGGATTTGGAATGACAATTGCCGCTGCCCTTGAGGAATCGGCACAGCTTAAATTCGCTTATCAGACCGAGCCTGAAACCAAAAAGGTGCTTGATGTCGCCCGCCGTCTTGAGGGTTTGCCCCGCCATTCTTCAGTCCACGCCGCCGGCGTTGTCATCTCCGATAAGGATATGGTCGAGTACGTACCTTTGCAAAGAGATAACAAGGAAGGAAAAATCATCACCCAATACGACATGTACTGCCTAGACCTTAATGCCGTATCAAATCAAAAGGCTGTAGGTCTTCTTAAGGTAGACTTCCTTGGCCTTCGCAACTTGACAATCATCGAAAAAGCTTTACAGTTTGCCGAAACTTTCAGCCATAAGAAGATAGATATTCACCACGTTCCCTTGGATGACGAAAAGGCTTACAAGCTTATCGCTTCAGGAAATACGGTCGGAGTCTTTCAACTCGAGTCTGGAGGCATGAAAAGGCTGGCAAAAGACTTGGCGCCTTCAAAAATGACTGACATCTCAGCCATGGTTGCCCTTTACCGCCCAGGTCCGATGGATCTTATACCGTCGTTTCTTGAGGGCAAGAAAAACGCCAAGAAGATTAAATACCTTCACCCTGACCTGAAACCTATTCTTGAGGAAACCTACGGAGTCCTCGTTTACCAAGAGCAAATCATGGAGGTTGCCCATTCTTTGGCCGGTTACTCGATGAGTGAAGCGGACAACCTGAGAATGGCTATGGGTAAAAAGAAGAAGGTCCTGATGGAAAAAGAAAAGGAAAAATTCCTGAAAGGCTGTCTCAAGAAGGGTTACAAGAAATCCATGATCGACAATCTTTGGAATTTCATGGAAAAGTTCGCCGCTTACGGATTCAATAAGCCCCATTCCGCATCTTACGCCCTTATAGCCTATTGGACCGCTTACATTAAGGCCAATTTCCCGGTTGAGTTTATGACCGCATTACTATCTGCGGAACTCCAGGGTGTGGCCGGACCCCAGAGGGAGATAAAGATGTCACAAGCAATAGAAGAATGCCGGAGGATGGATATTGTCGTATTGCCGCCGGATATCAATAAGTCCAAGCATTCTTTTAGCATAGAGGGAGGCGCTATACGGTTTGGGTTATCGGCCATAAAAAACGTTGGTCAGTCGGCGATAGAGTCGATAATTGAGGCTCGTAACAATGGTGATTTCGTAAGTTTCAGGGATTTTCTAACAAGAATAGACCTGAGGCGAGTCAATAAAAAAACGGTTGAAAGCCTTATCAAGGCCAGGGCTTTTTCGGAATTTGGCAATATCGCAACTCTTTTAACCCATTATCCGGCGATCGTAACCGACATCCAAAGAACAAAAGTAAAACAGGAAAAAGGTCAGTTCGATTTATTTGACAGCCAGACCGAAAAATCCAATAAGGATAATTTTTCGGTAGTTGCCGAATATTCTGAAGAGGAGTTGTTTTCGATGGAACGCGAGGTTATAGGATTCCTTATTGGAAAGAATCCGCTTTTGAAGTTTACAGACCTCATATCTAAAAAATGTTCGCATAAAATAGGAGACATTGACGCGACAGATGTCGGAAAGTCGGTGATTATTGCCGGAATCATGAGCGGAAAGAAGGCTCTCAAGACCAAAAAGGATAACTCGGAGATGGCAATTATTCAGATTTTTGACGAAACCGGCAATATTGAGGTGGTGGTTTTTCCAAAAACATTTACCAAGCTAAAAACGATTTTGGGGATAAACAGAATCTTGATGCTTAAAGGCAAAGTTAACGACCGGGAGGGGAGATTAAGCGTCATCATGGAGAACGCCATAGACCTCGAATCGGTAAACCTAAAATGATTGAAAAAAAGTACTTCACTCTCGACAAAAATTTGAACTTAAAGTCTTCAACGGCTCCAAAACCGAAGCCGGTCCTCAAAAAAAATAAAATGGATCTTGCAAATTACGCCAATATCGGTTATTATTTGATAACTCCTTTGATAGTTGGAGTTTTTTTAGGTTTATACTTAGATGGCAGATTAGGTACAAATTACCTGGTGGTAATCGGTATCGTAATAGGCAGTATAGGTACTTTTTATAATTTGTTCAGAATTTTAAAACAGTAATGCCAGCCATTAGCATTAGACCCGAAGTTATTTTCCACATTTACGACTTTCCCGTAACCAACTCCCTTATTCTGGCCTGGATAGTGATTGCAAGCTTCTTTTTCATCGCAAGAAAGTACTATAACGATTCTAAAGACCCAAAGAAAAGCGGTTTTTTTTATTTCTTTAATTTCGTCATAAAAGCTATCTATTCGTTGTTTGAATCCATTCTTGGAGAAAAGACAAAGTACTTTTTTCCCCTTCTTTTGACATATTTTCTTTATATTATCCTTCAGAACTGGTTCGGCCTTATGCCAGGTGTCGGTAGCATAACGGCCTTGGTTTATGAGCACGGCCATTATGTCAATGCGCCTATCTTTAGGGGTGCCAACGCCGACCTAAATACGACCTTCGTTCTGGCTACCGTGTCCGTTTTGATGGTTCAGGTTTACGGGATCCAGTTTGTCGGGTTCAAAAACTACATGAAGAAATATATAAACCTGACAAACCCGATTAATTTCTTTCTTGGGATTCTAGAAATATTCTCTGAACTTTCGAAGATATTGTCTTTCTCGTTCAGGTTATTCGGTAATATTTTTGCCGGTGAAGTTTTGTTGACGATTGTTGCGTTTCTTGTGCCGGTCTTGGCATCCTTTCCTTTTATATTGCTTGAGATATTTGTAGGGTTTATACAGGCATTGGTATTTTCAATGTTGACAGCAGTTCTTATAAGTGGCGCAATAAGCAGCCATCATTAAAAATTTAAACAATATTGAAGGAGGTGAAATAATTAATGGACGCAGAATCAGTTAAAACTTTATCAATCGCATTGACAATGGCCCTCGGAGCATTAGCCCCAGCCATTGCTATCGGTGCCATCGGAAGCAAGGCTATGGAAGCTTTGGGACGAAATCCTGAGGCCGAATCGGCAGTTAGAACCGCCATGATTTTGGCAATAGCTTTCGCAGAAGCCGTCGCTATTTACGCATTGGTCGTGGCTTTGATTTTGAAATTTACATAATAAAAAAAGTTTATGGAAAACCTAGGCATTGATCCTAAGTTAATGATTGCACAATTAATTAATTTTGGCTTGTTTTTCTTTATCATCAAGAAATTCGTCGCCAAACCCTTTACCGCCTTTTTGGAGGATGAAAGGGAAAAGGAAAAGGAAAAGCAGAAACTGCAGGCCGAAATGGTGAAGCAGGAGGAGCAATTTCAAGCCAAACAAAAGACTCTTGAAAGAAAGATGAAAGAGGAACTTGATACGGCTCTAAAAAGCGCCAAGGATCAGGCCGCAAAAATCAAAGCCGAAATGCTCTCCGAAGCCAAAGTAGAAGCGCAGACGTTGAAGGAGAACGCCAAGAAGGAGATGGAGAACGAAAAGGAAAAGATGTATAAAGAGATCAAGAATAAAGTCTCCGACCTCTCGTTGTTTATAGTGAACAAGGCACTAATAGAAACTCTTGATCCGGTTGATAAAAAGAAAGTCAGTCAGAAGATTCTTAGCAGTTTATCCAATAAGACCGATCTTTATGAAAATTGA
>CAZUBL010000003.1:0-3431 GCA_964618685.1 uncultured Gammaproteobacteria bacterium
GTGTCCGATGGATCTGCAAGTTAATGTTGCTGCTCCTTCGGTCATGCATATCGATCTGAATTCGTGTTTCGCGACCGTCGCCCAACAAGCCCATCCGCGTTTGAGGGGACGACCTTTGGCGATTGCCGCCTACACGTCTGCCGGAGGGTGCATCCTCGCCTCGTCGATTGAAGCCAAAAAGCTCGGGATAAAAACCGGCATGAGGGTTGGCGACGCCCGAAAAATCTGCCCCGATATTATCGTCCGGGAAAACGACCCCGACCTCGTTCGTGACGTCAGCCGCAAGTTTATGGATATTTGCGCCGACTATTCTCCCGACGCTACCCCCAAATCAGTAGACGAGATTGTCATTAATTTCGCCCCCACCCACAACTATCACAAGAAGACCCTGACCGAAATCGGACGGGAGATAAAAAAAAGATTCCGTGATGAGATTGGAGAATGGATTTTCTGCAACGTCGGTATTTCCACAAATCGCTTCCTGGCCAAACTGGCATCAAGCCTCCACAAGCCGGACGGACTTGATATCATCGACCACAAAAACCTCAAAACCGTCTATTCGTCGGTATCACTGACCGACCTGAATGGAATCAATGTCAGATACCAGGCAAGGCTCAATATGGTTGGGATTTTCACCCCTATGGATTTTTTCAAAGCCACGGACCTGACTTTGAGAAAGCAGGTCTTCAAAGGCATCGTTGGCCATTATTGGTATTTGAGACTTAGAGGTTTTGAAGTTGACGATTACAAAAGCGAAAGAAAAAGTTATAGCCAGGAATATTCCTTAGGCAAGAAAACCGACGATCCGGAAAAACTGGCCGCTCTCATCATGATGCTCACCGAAAAAATGGGAAGGCGCTTAAGATCGTCCGGTAATGCCGCCCAAGGAGTCCATCTGGCCTTTCTTTATGATGATTGGACCCATTGGCACCGGGGACACAGATTCAATGAATTCCTTTATACGACGTCGGAACTTTTCCGGAAAGCAATGGCGATTTTTTCAGAAGCCCCTTCAAAAAAAATCGTCCGCAAAGTGGCCGTTTCCTGCTTCGACCTTGTCCCTCTTGATTTTATGACGCCGTCTTTGTTTGATACCGAAGTCGAAAAGAAACGACAAGTCTCAAGAGCGGTCGACCTAATTAACGACCGCTATGGGGAATACATAGTCACGCCGGCTCTGATGATGCGGAGCCGCAAGGTCGTCATAGACCGGATTGCCTTCGGAGGATTAAAGTGACCATCCCGACCGGGAAAGAACCACTCTATCGCCTTCAAAAACCACCCCTTCTTTTTTAAGCATCTGTTTTTTTGCCTTCAGTCCGCCGCGGCCCGAATAACCGGTGAGGGATCCGTCTGATGCGACAACTCGATGGCAGGGGGTATGGGGGACGTCGGGATTGGTTCTCATATAATACCCGACTGCCCGGGCGGCCTTTGGTCTTCCCGCCAGCTTGGCAATCTGGCCGTAAGTGGCCACCATCCCTTTGGGGATTGAGTCGCAGATCTTATAGACCTTCTCCTTGAAATTGTTCATTTTATTTTTATCACCACCTTTCCCCGTACGGGACTTTGTTCTTTATAGACAAAGGCTTCAGCGGTTTTATCAAGGGGGAAAATTTTATCGACCTGGGGTTTGATTACACCTTCGTCAACAAGCTCCGAAAGACGAGTGAGTCTTTCGGTATTGCTTGAAGTATTGGTGGCAATGCCAGTAACTCCGTATTGGTTTGCCAACTCCGCGCTTGGCTGTCCTTTCATTGACGTCAGGACTCCGCCTTTTTTGAGGACTTGGAAAGACTTCTCGGTGACCTGTCCGCCAATCGTGTCAAAAACGGCGTCAAAATCTCTAAACTTGTCCTCGAATTTTTCCGTTTTGTAATCTATAACCTCATCGGCGCCAAGACCCTTGACGTAATCAATGTCTTTGCCCGATACCGTCGTTGCCACATAAGCTCCCAGATGCTTGGCTAGTTGTATGGCTACCGTCCCTATTCCCCCGGCTCCTCCATGGATAAGGATTTTCTGGCCTTTTGAAAGTTTTACGTTTTCAATAAGGGCCTGGATGGCGCTGGCCCCAACCAAGGGAAGGGACGCCGCCTGGACGAAGTCGACGGACTTGGGTTTAAGGGCAATCCGCTTGACGTTGGCTACGGCCATTTCGGCATAAGCCCCCGACCCACCGCTTAAAACTATCGCCGTACCATAAACCTCATCACCAACCTTATAGTCAACTACGCCCGGGCCTAATGCCTTTATCGTTCCTGAGAAATCCCCGCCCGGTGTTACGGGTAAGTCCAATGGTTTCACGTCTTTCATGTAGCCTTTGATTATGAAGGAGTCAAAAGGGTTGACGCTTGAGGCTTCAACGGCAACCAGCACCTGCCCCTCTGAAGGTTGTGGTTCGTTTATGTTATCAACCAATTCAAGATTCTCATAAGCTCCGTAAGACTTCAGTCTAATAGCTTTCATATTCTTATATGTATAACTTTTAATGGGTAAATATTTCCGCGATCATACAGCGGGCCGATCCGCCGCCGATGGTTTCGATTGTCGGAATGGCGACCGTGACCAGAGTCCCGTACTTTTTAAGAGTGGTTCTCTGGGACGGAGTAAACCCTTCATATGCGCTAGTGGACATAACTATTTTCGACTTTTTGTCGATTGACTTCAACTCCAAAATATTGGCGCAGAATTTACTCATCTGGGCAAAGGTTATCGGAATAATCTCCTTCTTCATATCCTGAAGCTTCTTTTCGACCAGGTATCGTTCGCTTTCAAGAGTAATCGCATCAAGGCAGACAACGGCGAATCTCTCTCCCAGGCCCATTACGACATTCGTGTGGTAAACCGGTTTCAAGTCCTGGTCATAAGCATGGAAAAACACCCCTTCATAACCCATTAACCGGCACCATTTTTCAAATTCCTGTTTATTGGTCCTTTCCGATTCCATAGCAAAAGCCACGAGACGGTCCCGGTCCAGGACCAGGCTACCCGTCCCTTCAAGAATCCTGTCGTTAAGTTCATCCGAAGACAGGTCGATAATCTTTATGTGATTTATACCGGCATCATTTAATAGGTTTTTTAAACTATGCGATTGCCTTTCCAATCTTCTGTTTGGAGCCATCATTGGGTATATGACTAGTTTCCCGTCGGCGTGATGAGAAAACCAGTTATTGGGGAATATCGCATCAGGCGTCACAACATCTATGCGGTTTCCCAGAACGAGCACTTTTATTTTTTCCTTTTCCAGTACCGCAACCATTTCTTTGAATTCTTCCATCGCCCGGTTTCTTAATCGGGACTCTGAAAGATTCATATGGTGCTGGAAGGCATTTGTCGCAGCCGTTTGCGGATTAAAACCGAACCGTTCGGGAGGGACCATAACCACGGTGTTTGATAAACTCATACTATAATTATAGTAGTTAATTACG
>CAZUBL010000003.1:3531-35320 GCA_964618685.1 uncultured Gammaproteobacteria bacterium
GACCATAACCACGGTGTTTGATAAACTCATACTATAATTATAGTAGTTAATTACGCCCCAAATCAATTGATTTTTGATGTATAAATAATGGTAAAGGAGGTGATAAAAATGATTGGATATGTAGACAATATAGAAAAACTTACAGAGGACAACAACTATTTCCGACAGGTGCTTTTCACCGGACAACACCAACAGTTGGTGGTGATGAGTCTTCTCCCGAACGAAGAGATCGGCATGGAAGTCCACGACGTCACCGATCAATTCTTCAGGGTTGAACAGGGTGAGGGCAAGGTGATCATGAATGGAGAGGAAAAAACGATCAAAGAAGGCGACGCAATAATCATACCGGCGGGCGCCCAACACAACGTTGTTAATACCTCGTCCACCTTGAGCTTGAAGCTTTACACGATCTATTCTCCGCCCCACCACAAAGACGGAACTATTCACAAGACGAAAGCCGAGGCCGAAGCGGATGAACATGACCATTTGTAATCCCGGGAGTAGAACGCAATATTCGACAATGGAAATGGGTTCCCTTTTATTTTGGGTGTTTTTTTGGGGGATCAGGAAAGATCACTTGTTGTTTTATGTGGTTAAGGGCTTCCGGTAGTTCAGACATGTTATCAACCATTCCACAAAAATCAGGGTCATATTAAAGTATTTAAGTCTGGACAGGCTTCTTTTCCAAAAACCGATACCCATGTCGTTCCTTACTTTTTTTCTTATGAAATATTTACCCAATTATTACAAATAATTTATCTATTGGATATATCTTGAATTAAGTCCGCCTAGTTCTGGCAAACAGGGCTTCGGCGCGACGGTTGAAATCAGGGAATATAAGTTCAAATAAAGAAAGGAGTCATAAGTATTGATAAGTAACAAAATAAGATCGCTTTGATATGCGGAATGGCAAAAGAATAAAATACTAGAACTCAAAAAATAAGTTTTTGACTTTAAAAAAAGTAAAAACCATGTAAACTTAAGTTATGGAAATACTTATAAATCTCCTAATCTACAGTGTGGCGGTTTACGCTACCGCACAGATACTTCCCGGAGTTACTTTGAGTAATTTCTCAACGGCTATAGTCGTTACGATAATACTCGGACTGGTCAATACTTTCTTGAAACCGATTTTCCTGCTTCTAACCTTACCTGTCTCTATTGTCACCTTGGGTCTTTTCACCTTCGTCATCAACGCGCTGATGGTCATTATTGTTGACATGCTTATCGTCGGGTTTGAAGTCAGGGACTTCTGGTGGGCATTGGTATTCAGCCTTGTCCTTTCGCTTGTAACATCCGTACTGTTTTCCCTGACGAAAGCATAAGCCACTAGCTTTCTAGCTTTTCTTCCGCCTCACGCAATTTCTTGGCGATGTTTTTCTTTCCTCTTTTCATCGAATCCCTTAAGCTTTCTCTAAACTCGTCTACCCTCTCTTGACCCTCCTCCATAAAGTCATCGATCTTCCCCTTTATCCTTTTCCGTCTCCTCTCATCGGACAAATACACTACAAGCGCACCAGCCAAACCTCCAACGATAGCTGAAATGAGGATATTGCTCCCCCGATCATTTTGGTTATTCATATCTTTCTCCTTTATCAAAAATTTTTAATAGAAATCTCAACACCCCCAACCTGACTCCTTTCTGAAGATAACGCACGTCTTCAATTAACCGGTTACCTTCGTCGATCATATCGGTCAAATGCTTCATAAGTCGGATCGTGTTATAAAACAACCAGATATGCAACAAGCCCACAGCGATTATGACGATCATGCCGATAGTGGTTGAAATGTAAAACGCCTGTTGCCAATCCATATGTTTCTCCATCGCGAATTATTAACTTGTACACTTACACTTTATTATTTTTATGTAATACAAACATATTATTTAAGTAAGATTTTTGTAAGAAGAGTTATCTGTCTACAGAATTTCTTTGTTTTTCACTGACATCACAACAACAAAGAATAAGTGATGTCATTTTTAGTCAAGCCGTTAAAAACTGGACGCGGTTTTGATATCTTCCGGTTACCTGACAAACAGTTTCAATAACCACCCCAACAGGCTGACTGTTTTTTCTTCCATGGCAATCCTATCCTCAAGGGCGATATTTTGTGCCGTCAGTGTTTTGATTATCTCTTGAACCATGGCACTCTCATCTTCGTCAAATAGCTGATTATGCAGTTCCTCTAGTTGTTGGATACGAAGCTCGCTCTGCTCCATCTGTTTTTTCATATCCTTAAGCGCCATAAAGTCCGGACCGAATAGGGACTTTGCCAATATTCCTCTCCTGTCGATCTTATCGATCTTCGCCTCCAGCTCATCCTGAGTCTGTTTCTGGTCAAGGGCGATTTGCCTCACCTGCTGGCCGATTCCCCCGGAAGCTCCCTGGGTTGTCAACAGCTCCTCAACCGCTATCGCAACGGCACTCATATTTTCACGGGCCGTTTGACTTCGGGGTGCCGGATTTTTTGGCATACCTTGAACACCTTCCTTTTCTCCAAGACTTTCTTTTTCCTCTGTATTTACCTGCAGTTGTGATTCCTCCCCTTGGTTTTGAGTATTGATAATATTTTGGTTCTGAACTTGATTTCCATCAGAAGGCGAGGGAGACATGATCGCCTCAGGTTGTTCCTGACCTTGCTGTTGATTCTCAACTTCGTTTGAACCGGTTTGTCCAGGACTTTGGGAATTACCCTGTTGCGCATAAGCTAAACTAGTGACCGACAAGACCGTCAAAAAGATTATCAAGATTGATATTTTTTTCATACTGTCTTTTTTTAAATTATTAACTCGTACTTTAAGAGTACAACTACTGGATTATATATTCAAGATTTATCGAAGATTTATTCTCATGCGGCCGTTATTGATGATCGCATCGTCCTGGAGAATGTTGTTCCTATTTTCATACCGCTGATAAAATCTTCTCATCGGTCCCTTTCTTATCCAGAGATTATCAAGACCTAAAAGATTTATAAGCACCCCTGCGACCACTACTGCGGCCACAACACTCAAGATAATCGCAAAAAAGTTCTTCTTATATGAGAAATCATATTTTCTCAATAAGGCTACTCCTCCGACCATCCCGACAATCGCCGAAACAAGCGCCCACCATGGAAAGTTGGATATAATTTCCTGAAACCGTATATCTCCCATCGGCCCATGACGCCTTAAGGAAAAAGTAACCAAGCTCACTAAAAATACCGAAACTATAATTAGTCCGACCATTGCCATAAATGCCGACAGTGACCCTATTACAAAAAACCACCTCGGTTTCATTTTGATCTCCTCATTTTTTATTTTTGACATCACATTTTTCCTGATGCTCATCTGATGTTTTGGCATATTTTTTTCATTATAACTTTGGCACGACTAATCCTCGTGCCGACGGTATTTACCGGAATCCTCAAAATATCGCTTATTTCCTCATACGACTTATCGTCAAGAAAATAAAGCGTTAAGGGCTCCGAATAAATGATCGGTATCTGCCCAATACATTTATCCAATGTCTTTTTGATCTCTTTTTCTGTTAATTCCGTTTCAATATCATTATC
Source organism: uncultured Gammaproteobacteria bacterium (assembly GCA_964618685.1). Lineage (GTDB taxonomy): Bacteria > Patescibacteriota > Microgenomatia > UBA1406 > GWC2-37-13 > GWC2-37-13. The sequence continues at coordinate 7,081 of CAZUBL010000003.1, forward strand.
GCTTCTGAAATCAACGTTATCAAATAGTGGCATTTCCCTCTTGTTCTTGTTGATGGCATTAATGACCTGGTTATGGACGATTCTATAAATCCAGCTCGAAAATTTCATCTTAAGGTCAAACCCGTTCAAATTTACATACGCCTTGATAAAAGCTTCCTGTACAACATCGGCTGCTTTGGCTTTATCGCGTATTATGTATACGGCGTATCTCAAGAGCTTTGCCTCGTAACGTGAAACTATTTCAGCAAAAAACTCTTTGTCCTTTATCCGCACCATTTCGACTATCTCTTCGTCTTTGAGTTTTTTCAAATTTTTCACTTTATTGTATTATACCTACCGGACAGGCCCCCATCTATGAAAGACGGGAGCCTGATAAATAACTTAAATTATCTGTTTCGACCGTACCCCATTCCTTGTTTCATTCCCGAACCGTTCCTCAATCCCAAACCTAGCTCGGCTTTTATTTTGTTTGCCTCATCGGTCTTACCGGCAATGGCCAATTTATGGGCCTCGGCAAAGCGACCAAAGTTTTCAGCGTTGACAAGTTGGGTCACCCTTCCCCGTCCGTCCATAAGATTCTTCCAGGAAGAATAATCTTTTTTTTCAAATGCCTGGATCATTGCTTCATGGCGTTCCGGAGTATAGTTGGGTCCTTTTTTTGCAGGATCTCCTTGATAAGCGGCCACTGATCCTGCGACCATGGTTCCGACGACCGCCGTTAGGGCAAGTGTCGAAACTCCCGTCAATAGTTTTTTTGTATTCATATTTGTCACCTCCTTCCTATTATTAATACAAACAACTTTTGTTTTTATTTCGTCCAACTTTTATGAAAGTGCCCCTTATGGAAGAATATGTTTTTTGTCGATATAATTACCTTATGCGGAAAATCCTATTAATCGTAGCAATAGTTGTTGCGATTTCAACGATCGGATTCCTTATTCTTAATAAGTACATTTATACCGAGAAACAAGGGGGTGGGGTTACAGTTGCCCCTTATGAAGGCATACTTACCGGTGAACACGTCTGCCTTCCCCACAAAGATACGAGCGGACCTCAAACACTCGAGTGTGCCTTTGGTATCAAAACCGACGCAGGAGAATACTATTCTCTTGACTTTGACCCTGAAGAAATGCTCGATTTTAATATCGGCGGCCGTTTCAGAGCTAAGGGACTGATCACCCCGGTAGACACTAACGACGACAGTTACTTAAATAAATACCCAATCGTCGGCATATTCACGGTTATAGGGCCGATTGAACCGCTTTGATTCTTTGATGATTTTTAAGGAAGAACTATAATACTCATAACTTGTTAATCATAAATCGTAAACCGTAACCCGTTACATAAAGATTTTTGGATTGGAATATAATATTAGACATGAAGCCCTTACTGATCAAAAAATTCCTACCTTACCTGGTGATATTCTTGGGGATTGCTTATGGAGTCTGGCCACTTGATATCATTCCCGACGTTCCATTAATAGGATGGTTTGATGACCTTGGAATCATCGGATTGGCCTTGTACATCGCCGTCAAACTTTTTTCGAATAAAAAAGCTAAGGATCGGAAAGTGGAGGATTAATATATATTTAGATATTGTTAAAAGTCGGGGTTACGTAGTCTTTTTTTTGCCGTTCCTGTGGAGACTCTCTTTTCTTCTTGTCTGGGAAGCTTTCAATCTGTCCATTCTTTTTTTGTTTTCTTTATTGAGTAGTTTCTGGCATTCAGGGTCTGGACATGCCTTCTCAGTCGTTGTAACCGTCGAGTGACCGATCTTCTCGGTCCACGTCCTCACGAATATTCTTTCTTTACCGCAGCGGTAGCATGGATTGCTGTTTACGTTCATTTTCTTGGATACCTTCTGAATCTATTTTGATTCGAGAAATAATTGCTGTTCTGGTCTATCGGGTGGGCCCCGATAACTTTTATTTTATTGCCCTTCAGAACCGCGTTATTGTTCTTGCTGATCGCGTTTCTGAAATCCTTTTCGTCGGCCATGACGACATATCCGTTTCTGGCCACTTTGTTGTCTATCCCGAATACTACTTTTGCCGAAAGGACGCTTCCGGAACTGGAGAACAAATCAAATAGGTCCTTGTCTGTGGTCGAAGAAGAAATGTTACCGACATATATTTTGTTACCCATATTTGGTTAAAGATAAGAAGTTGTTGTTAAAGAAGATAACAATTTCTTAGGTCGACTTAAGTTTACCACTTACGAAGGACAATAGCTAGTCGTAATTGACTGGGATCATACAAGAATGGTCCAGGTCAGCGGTCAGCTGAATTCCGAGAAAAGGATCTTGTTTTTATAGCAGTCTATTCCCGCCTTTACGTTCGGAACGATGTTGTCGGGCAAGGAGTTTAGGTCAAACCATCCAATTCTTTCCGATTTGTTAGGCTCACCATTGCCGGGTTCTCCCTCCCAATATTCGAGCTTGAAGAAAAAATCTACATATTCGAAGTTATTGATTTTCTTTTCATTCCTGTGCATGACGTGGTAAAGAGTCAAGTTGGATGGTTCGACCTTAAGGAGCACTTCCTCCTCCACTTCCCGGACAAGCGCCTGCTTCAATTCCTCGCCTTTCTCAAGATGCCCCGCCGGAAGCCCGTACCGACCGTCCATCCACCCGGTATTTTTTCTCAAGGAGAGAAGGATTTTATGTTCCTTGACGATTATGGCGTAAACCGCTAAACGGAGAGTGTGTCGTTTATTGTCCATGGGAAGATTATATCAAGATATCGATGGACTGATATAATTAATATATGGATGTTATTTTAATTCTCGCTCTAATTCTATTCAACGGGTTTTTCGCAATGGCGGAAATTGCCATCGTATCGTCACGAAAAAGCAAACTAAAAAATCTAGCTATGAGCGGGAATCAGAATGGAAGAATAGCCCTAAAGCTCGCCGAAGAACCTAATATATTCTTGTCGAGCGTCCAGATTGGGATAACATTGGTGACCGTCCTTGCCGGAGCCGTTGGTGAGGGTAGGTTTGCTTCAAGAGTCGGCGGCATGATAAAGCCCCTTCCCTTTGTCGGCCAATTTTATGAAGAAATCGCCTTCGTAATAATCATCTCAACCATCACCTATCTTTCAATCATACTGGGCGAGCTTGTACCAAAACGGATTGCCCTTTCTAATCCTGAAAAGATCGCTTCCTTAATCGCGCCTATTATGTCGGCTTTCGCAAATTTCACTTCACCAATCATTAAAATCTTGAGCTCCTCAACCGAATTTGTTTTTAAACTTATGGGTCTGAAATCAGCTGTTGCTTCAAGCATTACTGAAGAGGAAATCCGAATACTCATACGGGAGGGAGCCGATATGGGCATCTTCAGTAAGACCGAAAAAAAACTGATCGAAAGGGCTTTGAGACTGGACGACCTAAGAATCGGATTATTGATGACACCCAAACACAGGATGAGTGTCATTAACATCGACAAGTTTATCGAAAAACCGGACTATTATTTATCCAATTACTCCCATTCCCGCATAATCTTTACTGAGGGAAAGCAAGACAAGATATTTGGCGTCGTTCATATAAAAGACCTTCTTTCCTATTTCCTGAAAGACGGTTCGTTTGAAACCGAAAAACTGAAAACGATTATAAAAAAACCGCACCTTGTTCCTGAATCGATGAAAGCAATCAAAGTCCTTGAGATGTTCCGCCATTCACCTATTCATATCGCTTTGGTTCTTGACGAGTTCGGCACGATCCAGGGTCTTGTAACCTTCAACGATATTCTTGAGGCGCTCGTCGGCGAAATCAAATCCCAATCCTTACAAGATCCGTTGATCACGGTCAGGGAAGACGGGTCTTTCCTGATAGACGGGATGACTTCCTTGTATGATTTGAAGAAGGAGCTCAATCTTCAAGACCTGACCAACAAGGATTTGAGCATTTTCCAAACGGCGGCCGGTTTTTTCATCGCTCATCTCGAGAAAATTCCCAAGTCCGGCGAGTATTTTGACAAATACGGGTATCGGTTTGAGGTTGTTGACATGGACCAGAACCGGATAGATAAAATACTGGTAAAGAAAATCAAAGCCTAACTTTCATTCTTCGTTATCTTCACATATGTATGTCAAGAAGTAGTTTATTAAAAAAGGATCAGGCTTACCGAAACCAAGATCATGCCGGCAACTACGCCAAGGATTGCGTTATGACCGTATTCGTCACGGAATGACGCCGGAAGAAGTTCGTCAAAGCTTATATACACCATCACCCCCGCAACGACCGCAAAAACGTAGGAAAGGATGTTTTGATCAAGATACGGCTTAAGTAGTAAGTAGGCAATCATCGCCCCCAGGGGCTCGGCCATTCCAGAGATGAGCGCGTACTTAACCGCCTTGGCACGGCTTTGGGTAGCGTGGTAGATGGGGGCGGCCACGGCAACGCCTTCCGGAATATTGTGAACGGCAACCGCAAGGGCCAGCATTATCCCCAATTTGAGGTCCGTGAAGGAACTCAAGAAAACTGCCATCCCCTCGGGGAAGTTATGGATCATCAGACCCATCGTGACAACAAACCCCGTTGACAAAAGCCGCCTGTCTACGACGTTGTGTTTGCGGCAAGCCCTTTCTTCTAGATAGTGAAGAGGAAGAAGGAAATCAATAATGGCCATGACGACAATCCCCGCAAAAAAATATATGTTGGCTTTCAGCAGACCTATATTCTCGATCGCATGGGGCAACAGCTCCATGAACGACAGGTAGATCATCACCCCGGCCGACAAACCCAAAAAAAACCCGATAAATTTTCTTTTACAAAAGTGGTGGGAAAGGAAGATAAGGCTACCAACGACAGTTGAGAGTCCGGCAACGATTGTCAGAACGAAAGGCATCAAAACTCCGTCAAGATTCATGGTTTATTATATCAGAAGGTAGTAAAAACTGTGATTTCGGAGCTACGCAAGGCTTCTTGTTGTAAGTCTTCCAATTCCTATTACTTACTTGGAGCTAGGGGTAATTTGAAAATAAATGTCGAACCTTTTCCCGGTTCGCTTGATTCCAAAGCAACATCCCCGCGCATAAGCCTGGCGATTTTCCTTGAGATATAAAGGCCTAGGCCGCTACCCTTATTTGAGGACTGAAGGCGGGCGGCCCCCAGCTGAAAGAAGCCCTTGAAAAGAAGCGGTTGGGATTCCTCGGAGATACCGTTACCGGTATCGGTGACTTTCGTAATGAAGGTCGTATTATTGACTTCGTGGGTTATGGTAATACCGCCTTGGATTGTATACTTTATGCTGTTGTTTATCAGATTGGTCAAGACTTCTTTTGCCTTAACCGGGTCGCCAAGTACATTTCTGTATAAAGCCTCCATGGGTTCATGGATTATGTAGAGTTTGCGTTCCTTTATGAGTAGAGAAAAATCCTTTATGACTTCATCGGTCAAAGTTACCATATTGAATGGTTTTATATTGACGGTCATTCTTCCCTGCTCAATCCGCGATACGTTCAAGAAGTCGTTGACCAGATTTATCAAATAGGTTATTTCCTCACTGGTTTTTGTCAGGTACTCGATGATTTTTTCCCGGCTGAATGTGTCGAATTTTTGGATTAATAACAATACGCTCATATGGATCGCTGTTAGGGGCGATCTGAGCTCGTGGGCGGCCGTTGAAAAAAAAGCTTTCTGTTCCTGGGCCTTCAGAATACTAGGACTGTTATCGGCAAAAACAAAAGCCATCGCCCAGTCGGAATTATCCAATTGAAGAGGCATTATCGTTCCGCTTACGGGTATTTTCCCCCGCTGGGTGACTATTTCGGCATCCCCCGGAAGGGTTTGTTCCCTACCGGTAATAGCTGATTTGAAAAGGGAATAGTCACGGTTACCGTTTATGAGAATATTCAATACTTCCTGGTAGGGCTTTCCCACGGCGGGCAAATTCTCCAAAAAACGTTCCGCATAGGAATTGGTGAATTGGACTATTTCGTTCTTATCTATGTAGACCACTCCCTGATTAATTTTCGAGACTATCTGGCCGGCATAAATCTCATTTTGGTTCCTTGCGCTTGTTTCTGCTAGTGATTTTATGTTCTTGTCAAGGTCGCTTTGGGTAGTTGAGAGCTTGGTCTCAAGCTCCTTTATTTTTTTGCCCAGTTCATTTTTGCTTTTGCGGTTTATTGAATACATTACGTATATCGTTGTTCCGACAACAAACGTGAGTATGACTAAAAAAAGTTCCATACTATGATGATATCAAAAAACCGAGAAGTTCTTAATCGCTTCCCCGTTGTTTTTGATGAGAATGGGCTCTATTAACTTATTCCGAAAATGTTTCTGCCCTTAATCTTAAGATCAGCCGTCGTCACCATTCCAAATCAAGCAATTGCAAAAAGCGACTACATCCAATCTGTCATCCCCTTTTTGTTCTTTATCTAGCCGCCTTCTTGACGAGTGCGATAATCTTCGCTTCATTGTCAAAAGTCAGCTTGGTCAAGGCAAAGGAAGTCGGCCACATGGAACCGTCGTCCAACTTCGCCGTATCGTTGAAACCAAAGGTCGCATATCTCGCCTTGAACTTGTGAGCGCTTTGGAAAAAACATATGACCTTACCGTCACGATTGGCATACGCCGGCATCCCATACCAGGTTTTAGGTAGAAGAGAGGGCGCGCCTTTTCTGATAAGACCGTGAAGCCTTTTGGCCATCGTGCGATCCGGCAAAGGCATTTCGGCAATTTTCATAAGTACCGCGCTTTCCCCGTCCGTCTTACCACCTATTTCTTTTGCGCGTTCTTTTATCGCCTCTTTCTCCTCATTTGAGAAACCTTTAACCTTGTTTATCTTTTTTTTTGTATTTACCACAGGTGGTGAATATATCGGATTGACTAATACTAAAATTGTAGCAGATAAACATACTATTAAATAAAGAGAGATGAGAAATAATACATTGATTATTTCTACTTAAATCATTCATTACAACAATCAATCGCTTGTTTCATAATATCCAGTTAAATAAATAACCCATGATCATGATTCCGATTATCGTTATGCCGAAAAAGACCGCCAACAACTGCCACTTCATCACCTTTTTGAGAATCATTAACTCGGGAATCGATACGGTGACAATTGCGGTCATAAAAGAGAGGGCGGTTCCCAAAGGCACTCCCTTGCCGACCATCGCCTCCATGACCGGAATGACGCTGACGGAATTGGCATAAAGAGGAGCGCCAAGGAGTGTCGCCATTGGTATCGACCACCAAGCTTTAACAGACAGATATTTTTCGACAACACTTGCGGGAACGAAGCCATGAATAAGAGCGCCAATGCTCACCCCCAGTATTACGTAGGGAAAAATGTTCTTTGTGATATTCATCCCGTCATCCCAAAAATATTTTAATAGCTCCTTGAGGGGTAAGGATCCTCCGCCGTTGTCCCTCTCGACTTCCCTTCGAGATTTAAACTTCAGAAGCTCCTGTTTGACGAACTTTTCCATCGACAGCTTTTGGATAAGATACCCGCCGGCCATTGAAATTAGAATGCCGACAACGTTGTAGATAACCGTCACTTTCATCCCGAACATGGCCGGGAATAGGTAAAGCGACGACTCGTTAACTAGGGGGGAACTTATGAGAAACGCAAATGTGACTCCCAATGGAATCCCCGCTCCCACAAACCCGATAAATAGCGGGATTGACGAACATGAGCAGAAAGGAGTGACGACGCCCAAAAGGGCGGCAAACAAATAATCCAACCCAAACCAGCGTCTTTTGGTTAAAATATTACGCACCTTTTCCATTGGAAAGTAATATCTGGTTATGGCCATGACGTAATTTATGACTACAAGCAGTAGGCCGATTTTTATTGTGTCGTAGATAAAAAAATTGACAGCATCTCCCCAATAGGAATGGGGAATGATACCTAGCCATTCATGCGTTACGATGTCGGAGAAAAGTTGTATTGGCTTGAAGATGTCCATATGCGTTAGCAGCAACCTTCCTTTCCGCAACTACATTTAGTGTCCTTACTCTGCGCTTTTTCAGATCCTTTAATTATTTTTTTTATCTTTTCGATATCCGGAGTAAACCCCGACATTGAAATCCGGCCGTCTATGGCCAAGACAGGACTGCTCATCGAACCTATCTCAATTAAAGCCTGCATTCCTTCGGTTCCCTCAATATACTCAACCTTATCCTTCAAACCCATCTCAGAGACCGCTTTCTTAGTAATCTCGTATAACTTTCGACACGTCAAACATCCCGATCCAAGTACCTGAATTTTCATGCGATTATTTACTATTTTGAATTTGTAAAAGAGAATCAATAATAGTTTTTCCCAAAGGTGTGACCGAATAATAAACCCGGCGACCGATCTTTTTGTCCTTGATGAGTGACGAATCCTTCAAATCCCGCAAGTGGTGGGAAATGAGACTTTGTGAGTACTCCGTATGCTCCATAAGCTCGTAGACGCAGTGTTCCTCACGGTTCAGAACGCATAAAAGTTTAAGGCGGCTCTCTTCGGCAACCAGCTTGAGAAGCGGAGCGATATTCTTGATATTGATCGATTCCCTGGAGTTGACCCGGCAGCAATCATATGAATTTTTGTTCATATATCGAGTTTAACAACACATGTCATGTTTGTCAAAGGTTTATAAATCCTAGTACATAGACATACTGCATTACCTAAATATTTGGAAACTTCCTATGCCCTAATTTATTAAGCCATGCGTATGATATATAATCTAAGAATGTATTCTGATGAAGAACTTATTGGAGGTTTACCAAAATCCTTGTTGCAAAGCGAAGGCTTGAATCAAGAGGCTATTGAGTGGTATCTGCAAGGTAATTATCCTCGAACATCTGAAGAAGCTTCAATCATTTATAGATATAACCAAGCATTAGCCCGAAGGCAGTATGTATTGAAGTTAGAACAACCTCCTTTTACAGATGATTATCAAGAAGCTTTAAAAGACAGGCGGACAATAACAGGTCCTGTGGTGATTGTATTGGATCCTGTAACTGAAGGTCTTATGAGTATGAGTGATGCTTTAGCAGAACGAGTCGTCAGGTCAGCTAATAGCGGATTCTTGTTATCAGACTCAAAGTATGATTTATTGGCAGCAAATGGGATAGTCCCATATTCGTATATGTTTTTGCAGACACCGTTTATGAAGTATATAAAAAATGTGTCCGGTACAGATGAAGTTACCTTGGCCCATTCACGATCATACATTTCTAACAAACAGAGGGATGTTTTGGAAATACAAAGCGGTAAAGTCAGGGTCTCGCATTATTACGCAGGAAATGAAAATATAATCCGGGTTAGTAACGGTTCGGACATTGAATCGATAGCAAAAATAGAAGCAAAGCTAAGAGAACAGCCTCCACACAATCTTGAAGCCCCGTTAAAACAATTGGACTTCATCGAATACCGCTTAGCTCAAGTACTAAGGTCAGATAAATCAGATAAATTGGTCGGTACCAAAATTAAATTTTCACCTAAAGGTGACAGCATATCCTTTGCTATAAGAAGAAATGGGAAAAAAGAAGTAACTCCGTTTAGCTTAAACTACAGGATCCAACCAACAGGGAAGCTTGTTAAATGAATCTTAGAAACTAAGATAAACCTACAATAGGCCGGAAAAAAGCAGAACCAAAACCACCGCGGTAACGGCAGCGAATATTCCAACGGTTTTTACAAAAAGGTTGACCGCTTCCTTTTTCTTACCTTCTATGAAAAGCAGAAGTGGTTGATAAAAAAACAAGTAAGCCATCACCGCAACCGAAAGAGTGAGCACGAACAAAACTGTGATAGGCGCGAAGAAAGTGTCCGGTTTGTTCCTCAAAGGTTGTGTCACAAAATTCATAACGGAGACGACAATAAAGATGTAGGCTGAAGCGCTAAGGGCATTGATAAATGGATTCTTGGACATGATTTGATTATATCAAAGTTGACTCCCTATCGCTGAAACAATTAGAACAAGATTCGTCTAATAATTTACTTTTTTTGACTATAGAAAAGGGCTTCGATATGTTGGAGATCACCTTTTGGTTCATTGTCTGAAATGCTTTCTATTACTTCGCTATTTTCATTATCCTCAAAAAGAATCGTCCATTTTCCTATATTTTTATTAAATTTACAATAAGGGAAGAGCATGTGATGGTGCCAGAACTTACCCTCTTTATTCAACTCCTTTGCTCTTTCCAAGAACCTGCTTACCTTAGATGATGGTAGTAATTCTTTTTTCTCACCTTTTTCTTTAATTACATCAGTACCGTGAAGTAACTTAACTAACTCTTTTCCGATATTCATGTAAGGCTTTTCTGAATAACAAACGTAGACGATTTTATCTTCAGCATTTTCAATAATAAGCGCATATTTTTTTACACTGTTGAGTTTACATTCTGGAGTTAAAATATGAAAATGCCACCTTATTCCCTTCCATGCATAACCTTCAGCAATTCCTTTCATTTTTTCTATCGAAAGCTCAAGCATGATGAAATTATATCAAGAAGTATGTTTCTCAATCCTACCTACGCAGATAAATGGTGTGACGATATTTTATTGGCTCAGCGTGTCGGATTAGACCCATTTAGTCCTGTAGATAAAATGGTTATAGTAATATTCTCCAGGCTCCGACTCTTGGAACAAGTGAGAACTTTTTATATTGCCCAACTCCTTACTCCAATTTTACACGAAGAAGTTGATTTTCGATTTATTAGCGATAATTTTAAAGCTAAATATCAGCCTAAATTTACTATTGATGCGTAGCAGTATTGTATTAGTACCATTAATTATCGTCCCTTAATAAGGTGCTACCGGAGGATTTGTATATTCCGAATAAAAATCTCTGAAACAATCTATGGCGTTTCCCTTCGACTCAAATTGGTCAATAATCTTTAAAAGTTCTTTATCTCCCAATACAAGGATATTGTATTTATCTTTTTTTAATCTAAGAATTGCCTGAGTGCCATAATTATCTAGACTTTTTTTACCATGTCGCGTAAGAAGAAAGCCCAGTCGACCATTTCCTTCTTTGTATTTCTCGGGGTCATCCGAGCTTAAGTATTCATAAAGTTGATAAACCTGATTTCTTCCTATCCCTTTTTCTTTATAGTTTTTACATTCAAATACTAAGTTTCTTATTCCATATACATTATGAAATATGTTCCAAATATGATGTTCATCGTTATCTTCTTGTTTTGGTGCTAAGAATAAGGTGATATCCCTCTCGCTTGAAATATATCCATCAATATTATTCGAGCTCGGTTGAAATTGAATAGTAGATTCATTATTTCTAAATGTATCTGCTAAAGTAATGCCTAAAATTTCGAAACAAGCTTCTTCAAAAAGACGCGAGTGTTCTCTACCAACTTCACACGTTTTTCTATCTATAAGGCTTCTTAACCGTGACGCTTCAATTCTTCGCCATTCGGACATTAATAGAACTTCATCAAGTGAACTATAATCTTTTGAAGGATCAATGTTTTTAAGCTTACTCATAATTTCGACTCTATCTTTAGGGACACTAAAATGATAGGTTTTATTTACTTGATAAGTCATGGCGAGTCCACCTCCCTTACCAAGGAAAACGCTCGTTCCACTGCGTTTATACGACCCAGATCATTGATATAATCCAGTCTCGTTTGAAATAAGCGAGCCTTTAACCAGTTACCCTCTCCTTTCACGTTATACTTTGATACCCAAGCTTCTACTTCTAACAAAGGTTCGAATGAATTATGTACTTTCAATCTTTCGAGATAAGCGAAAACGATTCTCCAAATATAATTAGTGTATTCCCAATATTCCTTACCTTTTTCAATAGTATTTTCTATAGAAAATTGGAGTAATCCAAGGAATTTTTTTAAGTATTTTTCATCTCCTAGCTCGATTAATGGTTTAGCGAATGAGAGCGAATCTAGCTCGTCTTCGAAAGGACCGACAGAGTGAAAGGAAAATTTAGATTTACTATCGAAGGATCCTTGCTTATTCTTTATTTGTTCAAAGCGCCAATTTATAGCTACTTCGTCTTTAAAAAGTGATATTAAGATACTATTCGCAAGCTCCATCACTTTTATTTCATACGAGGCTTCTTTATCCTTACTTTGATCGAAAAGGTTTTTAAAGTATTTATAATTTGCTTCTGTTTTACTTAAAAGACCTCCAAGTGTCTTTAAAGCAAAAATACGAACAGACTCTTCAATCTTGGAATCCTCCGAAAAAGAACGTAATACCTTTACACTCGTTGGGAGTGAAAACCCTTTTTTAATATATTGACTAACTAAATAGATATAAGAGTCCGGTATTAAATATCTATGATCTTTGTCTCTATCGAGCAGTTTTTCGTTAACCCATTCTAAATCCTTATCTTCAATCTTCGGCACGACTTCCAAGATCAATCCTAAGTCGTCGGAAAAAGCGTATGGGATAAAGTTTATAATTTTACTTCGAATATCCGCATTACTTAAAACAGTCGGCTTTAAAATCTTAAGTACGCGAATTATGTCGCCAAAATATTGAGCCTGACTGCTCCATGTGAATTTTTTTCCACCTCCTTCTTTATCCCTATTTATTCGAACTATAAACTTACTAGGGTCGATTTTCTTTATTCCTTCATCGAGAGCTAAATATTTTAGCCTATTAATTTCTTCCTTTTTAGCTAAGCGATTTATAATTTTTGAATTCTCGGCATATCGAGAAAATACATCAGTCATAAATTCTTTTGGTGCCGGTTCAAGGTGTTTTTTAAACTCCTCGTATATTTCTTTATTTCTTTTAGCTTCATAGTCAAATTCCGGACCAGGATTGAAAAACTGTTCAGAAAGTAACTTCTTATTCTTTGCGATAAGCCAAATCTTTTTACCAATAGCACCACGAGTCCGATTACTATATCCAACCACGTATTGTAAAACTACGTCATTTTTTGGGTATATTCCTTTAACGATACTGGAGAATTTTTCCAGATTATCCGGCTCGACAATGTCCGCAAATAATTGCTTATAGCTATAAAGAAGGTGCCATTTTTCATTTTCAGTAGCCTTTGACTTAATAATGTCAAGAAGTTCAAAAATTAAGTCCTCGTCTTTCGTTAGGATAATTTTTGCTAATTGAGATAAGAAGTACGATTTATCGTAATAATGTTTAGCGGCTAAATTACTAGCTTCAATTAATAATTTTTTATATAGTTCCAAAAATTTTGGATCAATCTCTAAAGCTTTAAGTAGATTTTTTAATAGCTGATCGTCACCTTTTTCTTCATCTCTATTAAAAATGGATTCCTTATCCAAAAATCTTTTTAGTAGTTCTTTATCTTTTAAGAAATGATTTTCAATCAGGTATTTAATGGCTTCGGGTGAAGTAATCTCGTACAACGCGTGACGCCCATAGATGGATACACCCTTATTTAATCCTAAAGCTATTTGATCTATGATAATTGGATTATTAGGATCGGTTTCAAGGCTTAATTTAATAAATGCTTCTTTTATTAAATTGTCGGAGCTATCAAGCGAAGAGGCTACTTTTGGGATAATATCCGGCTCTTTAAATATAGCTAAGGCGGATAAGCTATGTCTTTGTAATACCCCATTTACGTTTTTGTCCTTGGCGAATTTAATAAGTTCTTCTTTCCAAAATTGAGTTTCCTTTTCAGAAAATAACTTAGGATAATTTTTGGCGACACCTTCAAATACCGAAACCGCATTCCCTCGCCTAACATACGTTTCGGTTTCATCTTTGGTCTCCCTAAGATCGTTTTTTAATAGATCTTTAAAACGCGGGTCAAAAAACTTATACAAACTACTTCTCGTTAAGTACGAAAGCCAAAGCTTCCTTTCCCTATAAATTCCGTATATAGTTTCGAATATCGAAGATTTAATAGAAGGTGAAAGCTTGGTGGAGTCGATCGAAACGATAATTTCAGCCAAAGTGTCGTCGAGAATATTATTATTTTTTTGTATTTCATAAATTAACCATTTAAATATTAAATTACTCTCTTTACTTCCCATTAAGAATCGTAAAACCCCGTACCAGGAAGGTTTTAAAGCTATATCGTCTTTACTAAGTTTGATAAAAGCGTATCTTTTAAATTCGTCGATTGGTTTGTCGGACGTTAAAATTAACTCCGAAGTCAAATATTCGGTTAATGTATGATGAATCCATATTATCTTACCCTTTTCAATTTTTACTAAATAAGCCTTAATAAGGTCTACTAGCCTTAAAGAACTAAACTGTTTATCTTTTAGAATTTTTCTGACTTCAGTTATTTCTAAATCATTTCGATGAAGTAGCTCAAAAATTAAGCTAAAGGGTTTTAAAGCTTTTAACTTACTTGAAGGAAGCAATCGATCAAACAAATATCGGTAAAAGGAGAGCCGCGAAAACTCCTCTAAGCCTTTCTTTTTCAAGAACTCTTCTAGATAACGATAATAAATCGGATCTGATATGAAGCTATTGTATAAATCCCTTAACCAAAATTGCTGAATTATATCGTCGATGCCATCTTCACTAAGTTTTTTACCCTTAGGAAGTTGGACTTTACGTAATCTTTTACGAATTTCCTGGTTATCGTAATGACCCTTTGGAGTAAATATACTCATACTATTACTAACTTGGCTATATTTTACTCTTTTTATTAATAAAAGTTAATTAACTCCGAAGATTGACATATCAAGCCATAACTTCATTTTTTGTATATAAATTAGTTTAATACGTAGGAGTGTTTATAATGACCCGGGCCTAATAAATTTAGAGACAATTTTACCGTTTATTTTGGAGTTTAAAAAAAATTACTTTAGAGCCTTCTTTACTAAAAATTGCTCAAGTAGCGAGCGGTTAATGACCTGTAAATTAATATCGCTTTCACTAATTTGTTTCATAATTGGATCTCCCCATAAACCTATAAACCCTCCTAGATCTTCACTTCCGGCGAAATTTCCCTCATGTATGAATTCCGATCTAACTGGATGATAGAGTTTTTTTACTAATTTAATAAAGTTTTCATCATGCGGTTTGGGTATTAATTCTTCAATTAACTTTATGATTTCTTCTACGTGACTTGTCTGGTGAGTCATATTTACTTCCTTATTACATTCTGGACAAAATAATTTAACGGAGGAATTGTGTAAGTTCTGGCGTTTATTAGCGAGCTGGTTAATAGAAGATAAATGTAAAGTCATATAAAGAGTGTATTTATATTGTGGATTACTTAAATGAGCGATAAAACGAGCATACGAGAATGTCTGGAGAGATTGCCAAAATTTCTTTTGATCCTTTGTGCTTAGCTTAACTATCTTTTGACTATATGCCGCGATTCTTAAAGGTAAGTCTTGGTCTAATTGTTCGCCGAATATTAACCCTGGTTCATAAAATTTATCGACTAAATTTTTATCTATGGCTTCCTGGAGGCTACTATATTGATCGTCCATCACAATTTCATTTGGTATCGATGAATACGATAAACAAACAAGGTTTTTTAACCTTTCGATGCTTTTATAGTAGTTTTTATCGTCGACGTCACTATTAAGATTTAAAGCGAGCGCTAGAACGCCTTTTTTGAGCTTCTTAAAATCGAACGCAAAAATTAACCCCTCACTGATAATAGAATCAGGTAGCGGGGTTAAGCGATAGAATGGCTTTTCGCAGTTATAAATTAGATTAGGAAAATAAAATACTTTCACTGGCATATAAGACCCATCATACTACTTTTTTTCTTTAATCCAATAGAATTAAACTGTGAAGGACTTAGGCAGACCCGAATATACCGACAATCAGTATCGGCTTTGGCTCGATGAGATGAAGCCATTCCTTAAAGGAGGCTATTCTCTATACTATGCGATCGAAAAAGCCGGACTTATGGTCCATAAGGACAGTATTTATCGAAAGTCGAGGCTAAAAGATTGGTTTTGCGAAAAAATCGAAGCTTTTCAAAGCTATCCCGGTGAGATAGCTAATAACGCTTTTATTAGTCTTATTTCAAAGATAAACGAAAAATTTATAAACGATAGAAAGGTCGATAAAGCCGAATTAAGCTTATTTAAATTCTTTTGTAAAAGACACCGAAGCTGTAAGCCTTTTTTCGTCCTAGCTAATGAAGAAAGACAAATTAAGGCTAATAAAGTCGAAGTAAGTAATGACAAATTAGATAAAAAGAAGCACGAGGAAATTGATATTTTTTTTAGGAAAACACTAAACAGCCTTTAAGGAAGAAGTTCGGAAATATTCACCTTTAACGCGCTAGCTATACGATAAAGAATATAAGCCGTAGGTGAATAGCGATTATTCTCTAGGTGTCCGACATAGGTCCTATATAAACCAGCCTCGAAGGCTAAATTTTCCTGTGATATCCCCTTTTCCTCCCTAATTTTACGAATATTTTGACCTATTTTCTTCGAAAACTCCCCTTTTGACATCATACCCTATATTCTTACGTAATACGCTGAATACAACAACGCAGTAAACATAGCATTTGACTTCGAAATATGCTATATTTTCGTTAATGTTAAAGCCAATATTTGAAAGTAACTTTCTTGGAACGTCTATCAAAGTATTCCCAAAATACGTAGAGTTTAACATTCTAGGCACGGGGTCGAAAAGTATTTTAATAAATCAAATCGCGAGTATTTCCTTACCTATGTGGGGAGTAATGAAGATTACGATAGAAACGACCGGCGGCCAAAAATATACTATCCCCACGCACAAGAAAAAGGAAGTACGAGACGCTATCTATCAAGCTCAAGATCTTTCATAATAACTACATGCGAATGGCTTAGCTAAATTAATTCGTTTAAAATGAATTAATGAATAAAGATTCTGTAGCCGAAAGAAAATTAACATCCTATTTATTAAGAAAGGATCCTAAATTAACTGAAAGGGACTTATCTTCCCTATTAAATGACTTTAGAAGGTTCGTCAAAGTCGTTCATAAAATTTATACAGAACCTCAAGCCCAGTTTCAAATAGTCGAAAAGGAAATTAAAGGAAAAGTGACTAAGTTAAGAGTCATTAACACGGACATAAAAGAACTTAAAAAGGTCTTAAATAAAGACGAAAAATCTTTATCGATTGAGGAAACTTTTAAGAGATTTAATAAAGCCGTAACTAAAGACAAATATGGAAGATGATCAACAAAAATTTGATCGCGTAGTTGCTTATATACGAAAGTCTTCGGAGGATAATCTAAAGGGCGAAGCTAATAAGCAACTTAACTCCCTCGAATATCAAAGAGACTTCATCAAAAAAGCAGTGGAGCGATACAAATTAAAGCTCGTAGGACCTATATTTGAAGACGATAAGACAGGTTATGAAGCCTTTGTTCGCGATGGCGAAAAAAGCTTTAAAGAGATGCTCGATTACTTAAAAGAACATAAAGGAGAAGTCGACGGGATTCTTTGTACCGAAATAAGTCGCTTAGCCCGAAATTTCGCCGATGGAGGTATGATCCTATGGTATTTACAAAGTGGTCTCATAAGAAGAATTTATACCGCGACTAAAGTATTTACCGATTCGTCCGGAGATCAGCTAATGGTAGCTATAGAATTTGCCATGTCTAAAAAATCGAGCGACGATACCGGATATCGAACAAAAGAAGGAATGAGATCGAAAGCGCGAACTATGAAACACCCGGCTAGACAAGCGATTTTAGGATATATAACCGAAGGCCCCGTCGGAAGAAAAAAATGGGTAGTCGATCCGATAACCGGTCCTTTAATTAAAAAAGTGTTCGAACAGTTCGCAACCGGTAAATATACTATCGAACAATTAACCGAATACACCTATAACATAGGCTTAAGATCAACGCATTCGCCTTCGGGACGGTACTCGGAGAATACATGGCGAAATAGACTCGTAGACGGGCAGTACACGGGCATTTTCGAATCCGACGGCGAGCGAATAGTGGGAGAATACGAACCCTTGATAAGCACCGATTTATTTTACCGAGTACAAGAAATTATTAACGCCCATACCCATCCAAAAGTAACGAGCCTAGATTACGCTTATTCGACGATTATTAAGTGCGGTTTATGTGGTGGAATGCTTTCGGGGACCCATAAAAAAGGCATTACCTACTATCGGTGCGGAAAAAGAAACTTGCCTTGTAGGGATATGGATCGAGTAGCATACGTACCCGAAAAGAAACTCGAAGAAAACTTAATCAAAGCCTTTGAAACTTTCGAAATTGACCAGGAAACTTGGAAAGAAGCCCGGGATTATGTCGCCGAATTGAATCAACCTCAAAAAATCGATTTAAATAAGGAAATACGAATGATAGGTGAAAAAGTCGAAACCGAAAAAAAACTACAAATAGATATGGGTCGGCGATTTACTAAAGGAGAACTTAATAAAATCGAGTACGACCGGCTAATGAATGACAGTCATCAAAAGGAAGGGTCATACCGAAAAACTATTATTAAATGCGAGAATATCGTCCACGAACTCGACGAGTTAATGTATAAATTCTTAGATGATATTAAATACGTAACGAATCGACTTCGACTCGCATTACCGGACAATAAAAGAGAGATGGTTAATATCTTTTGTGAGAACCTCGTATGGAAAGATGGATTATTGCGTTGGAATTGGAAAAAGCCTTATTATTTCCTTGTTAATCAACCGAAAAGTTCAACGATGCTCCCCCGCGTGGACTCGAACCACGAACCTTGTCGTTAACAGCGACCTGCTCTACCGATTGAGCTACAGGGGATTTTAAAAGAACACATATATGATATCAGAAAAGCGGTCTGTTTTCAGCTTGAAAACTTCAGCTTCCTCTTACTTTGGTCTGTTAAAATTGAGGGATTGTGGGCAAAAGAATCCTGTTATTGTTAGGCATCGCTATCGCCGTTTACTCGGCTATTTTCTATCTTTGGACGAGATCAGACATAACCGTGGAGAATTCGATGACCACAATTCTATCGACTCCTATCCCGACTCTTGAACCCTCTCCCACCCCCTATCCCTTACCAACCCCTCCTTTGACAAAAGTATTGCCGGGTGGTTCCCATTCATTCCAGACCTTCAACAACTGCGGCCCAGCCGCACTATCTATGGCCCTGTCGTATTACGGAATAAACGTGAGTCAGGGCGAACTCGGACAATTGCTTCGCCCTTACCAAAACCCTACAGGCGATAACGACGACAAGTCGGTGACTCTTGAAGAGTTGGCCGAGAAATCCAAAGAGTATAATCTTATTCCCTACCATCGGCCAAACGGAAACGCGGAGATAATCAAGCAATTGATTGCCCAGGATATCCCGGTCGTCACCCGGACATTATTGACTTTGAACGAAGATATCGGCCACTACCGGGTCGTCAAAGGGTATGATGATTCAACCGGTGAAATAGTACAGGACGACTCTCTTCAGGGCCGGGATCTGAAATATGCTTACCGGGACTTTGACCTTCTTTGGAAGCAGTTCAACTACGAATACCTCGTATTGGCAACTCAGGACAAAAAGGAAATCGTCGAAAGCATATTGGGTGAGGACGTTGACAATATGGTTGCATGGCAAAAGGCGGTTGAAAGGGCAAAACAGCAATTGGGGCAAAATCCCGAAGATATCTATGCCCGCCTAAACCTGTCGGTTGCCAACTTCAATGTCGGTGATTACTCTGAATCGATTTTGGAATTCGAAAAGATTGAATCAGTCCTTTCATTTAGAACCCTCTGGTACCAGACGGAACCGATCGAGGCGTACTTTGCCCTTGGTAATTACGACCGGGTTTTATCTATGACAGATAAAATCCTCAACAACGAGAACCGGGCTTTTTCCGAGCTTTACGTTTTGAGGGGTCTTGTATTTGAGAAGCAGGGCGACAACGATTTGGCGAGGGGGGAATTTGATAAGGCGGTTTTCTACAACAGGAACTTAGATATGGACTGGGTCCGGGCCAAATTTAATAGATGACGATCTCGGCGGTATTCATTCTCCCTATTATTTGCTTTCACTTAGCTAAGACCGATCCCTTTTAAAAGGGAAGCGTTAGGGGCATGTCGTTTGATTCCTGGCTCTCAAGGTACTTTTTCCAGTCGACCTTGATCGATATCTTGCCGACCTCATTAAGATAGAATATCTCCTGGTTCTTCATGCCGTATTCGAAAAGTTCTTTAGTCAACATGGTGTCGTCCATACAATATTTCTTGAGTTCTTCCCAGCGGCCTTCCTTGTAAAACTCGATCGCCTGGAGTCCGTGACCGGTCTTCTTTTTTCCAAGCGTAGTCGTGATGAGTTCATTCAGGGATAATCTTCGGCCGATCTTCTCCCTGACGTCATCCATAATGTCAAAAAGGGGAAAGTTCTCAACATTCCCGGGGTAATATCCCTGGAGGACCGGTACGTCAAAGTTCCGAACGTTGTAGCCGATGACATATGAGGCTGATTCCAAGATCGGAAAAAGCCTATTGAGTTCTTTCTCCGTAAAAACCTTTGGGGTGTTGTCGGCATAGTCGTAGATGGCAACAACGGTTATCCCCAGGTCGCGGGGTTCCGAAAATTCACGGAAAGTGTGTTTTGTCTCAAGATCCAGGACAACGGGGAATTTTTTCATATTTCAGTTGATCTTTTTGTTTTTTATTTCCTTGAATATCTCCATCTCGAGGACTTTATTTTTTTCTGATGTTGACCCTTTATATATATTGATACTATTCAGTTCCTTCTGGTACTTATGGTAAAGATCGTCGAATATCTTAAGGAACAGTTCCTTGTTTTTTGCCGTCAGTCTCGGATATTCCATCTGGAAAAATTCATCAAGCTTGCCCAGGCTCCAGAGGGTTTCGATAAACCGCTCGTCCTTGAGGTCAACCGCTAGAAGGTCTCCCTGGATCGGCTTGATCTTGAACCTCATCATCCTCAACTCCCGGTACATGGCGTCCGTCTTGGGCTTGTTTTTTATGAACGATTGGAACGACTGGATGAGGGCTGAAATATCCTTGGTGGTTTTTTTTCTCATAGGTTATGATCCGTTGTTTTGGATAAAAGATCAATACGATTGATCTTAATACTTTGGTTTTTTAATCAAAGTGTCTTATAATTATGGTATGTTAAGACAAAAATTGCAAGACGACCAGATAAAAGCCTTGAAATCGGGAGATAAGGTGAGCCTGACCGTTATCCGCTTTGTCATCTCCCAGGTTAAAAACCGCGAGATCGAGAAGAAGTCGGAATTGAATGACGAGGAGATTTTGGTTGTTCTCAAGAAGTTCGCAAAAGAACTCAAGGAATCGATCGACGCTTTCACCAAGGGCAACCGCCAGGAGTTAGTTGAGGAAAACAAAAAACAACTTGAAGTTGTCTCATTATACCTCCCCAAGGAAATATCTGACGAAGAACTCGCCTCAGAAATGGACAAGATCCTCGAGGAAAACAAATCGCTCGTTGACACTAATCCCAAAGCCGTCATCGGGGTTGTCATGGGAAAATTAAAATCCAAGGCCGATCCGGGACGGATTATGCCGCTTCTTAGGTCAAAAATAAACCTGGGTTGAATTTGGGTATAATCTTCTTATGAGAAAGGTCAAGACAGCTCTTGCCATATTCCTTATATTTTTCCTGCTTTTTTCTTTATTGAAAAACATCTTCAATTACAAGGACAAAATGAAGTTCTTCGACGACTACCGCCACGATTACGAGGCGGAGAAAAAGAAGAATATCGAGTTGAAGACCGAGATGGTCAAGAAAAAGTCGGTAACCGAAGTTGAAAAAATCATAAGAAACGATCTCAATCTTTTGAAACCGGATGAGATCGCTCTCATCCTCCCGTCGCCGACCCCTTTCCCCAGAAGGATAACCCCGACGCCCCCTCCTGTCTGGCGACAATGGTGGGATTTACTCATAAAGAGTAGAGATTAAAATGATATAATAGAGATGTTCTTTTTAAATACGGGGTAGTGTACGGTTGCACAGGAGGCTTAAAACAATGGGCTCATATGAAAGTAATTTCCTATGATAATTGGCTTATAACGGCGAACTCCCTATGGGACAACGCCGCGGGAACTGTGATATTTTCTATCACGGACCTGTAGAGACTGAACGCCAACCCCCGCTTACCGGCGGGGTGAAGACACAGTCCGACACTCCAAGCAATTGGAGATAACATCGTGCATAATCTCCTAGACCGCGGTTCGACTCCCGGCCCCGTAACAAGTGCTATAATAAAAGCATGAACAATCCTTTGGTTTCGGTTATCGTTCCGGTCTACAACGAAGAAGATAATATTCTCCCTCTCTTAAAAAGACTTATTCCCGCAGTCAAACAATATGATTATGAAGTCATTTTTGTCGACGACGGGTCGCACGACAAAACCGTGCCGACGATTAAAAAACAGGTCGAAAAAAACAAGAGCATCAAGCTGTTGAGCTTCTACCGCAACTTCGGACACCAGATGGCTCTCACCGCCGGATACGAAATAGCCCGCGGCGACGTTGTTATTTCCATGGACTCCGACCTTCAGGATCCGCCCGAGATCATCCCCAAAATGATTGGGAAATGGCAGGAGGGATCAAAGGTCGTATACGCCAAAAGAAGCAAACGCGAAGTCGACGGTTTCTTCAAGAAAATAACCGCCCAGTTCTTCTACCGTTTTATAAACTTTTTGTCAGACACCGCGGTCCCGCAGGATGTTGGGGATTTTAGATTATTGGACCGTGAAGTGGTTGATTTCCTGAATAAACTTCCAGAGCAATCAAGATTCTTAAGGGGTCTTGTCTCCTGGGGGTCGTTCCCTTCCTCATACGTATACTTCGAACGCGAAAAAAGGTTTGCCGGAAAAACCCATTACGGCGTATTCAAGATGATCAACTTCGCCATGGACGGAATCACCTCTTTTTCCATAAAGCCTCTCCGCATTGCGACATACCTTGGAGTCACCGCCGGAATTACCGGGTTTCTGGGGATGATATACGAGCTCATCATGAAACTCATTTATCCGGAATCGTTTGTCATCGGCTGGACGGGGTTATTCACCGCCGTCATGTTTTTAGGTGGAGTCCAGCTTATAACGATCGGAATAATCGGTGAGTATGTTGGTAAAATATATACAGAGATCCAAAAAAGACCGAGATTTTTGGTTAAGGAAAAAGTTAATCTATAAGACATTTCGGCAAATTATATATTGCCGAAATATATAAGGAAGAATATTAGTCTTTTAATCTAACGATTATGAAACGCATCGGGCTTGTTCTTATCGCCGTCGGTTTGGCTCTTTTGGTATTTGTCCTGTTTAACTTCGTCAAAGATCAAAACAAAGTCGCATCCCCGATTCCCGAAGACCAGGGGGTCAAAGTCATCTTCGTAACTCCCGGCTCTACCCAATAAAAGATCTTCTAAGGATAAAAGCGAATAAAGGCGCAGTTTTAAATAAGTGGTTATTGCGGGTTTTACGGGCCGCCTATTTCGAACTTGAAGATTGCCCCGGTATTACCTAGGAAAAGGATATCGATTATCTTGAGAATCAGGAAGGCGCCTATGAAGACCATGAATCCGACTACGGCAAGTCTCAGGGTCCCTTGAGCTTTTTTGACTTTCTCGGGATTGCCAAACGACGTTAGATAATTAAAAGACCCGACAATAAACATGATAAAAAGCGTCAGGACGATAAAAGCCGTCGACATGAAAAGAATGTTTCCGAATACTATTTCAAGACACTTGAGGGTGGGAACGCCGTCAACCATGCAACCGCCCGTGCCCGTTGCCGGACCCCAGTCCTGGATTTGAGCATAGACTGCCATTGCGGGAAGAAATAAATTCATGAGGATGCGATAATTTTCAGTTAATTAGTTTCGGGAAAACAATTTCTCTGGTGACTCCAAGACCCAGATTTAGCATGTTTTCTACGACTCCGACTATCGCCAAAACGATAAATACCAGAATGACACCGATCAGGGCCGCCTGGATTTTCTCGCGGGCCTTGTCGACGTTTTCTTTGTTACCGCCTGACGTAATCCAAGCTAACGCACCTATAAGAAGGTAAAGCAGGGCCACAAGACCTGCGACTATAAAAAAGCCGCGGATAATGAATGTCAAAACAGCGTCAAATGATGGGATCTGAAAACCGAGCTTAACGTTTGAATAAGAAATACTTCCAACATCGGTGCTTGGTTGAGCTTGGGCCAACAGCGTTAGTAGATTTAACATACCCAAATAATAGTTAATTTCTTTTACCTTGTCAATAAGCAAAAATTCCCGTCCGGAATGCGACTAGTTCGATCTTAACGCCCGACTACGGGAAATACGCTTTCAAATACCGTTTTTTTAGTAAAAATTAAGCATGAAATTTCTCATTTGATCCTCAATCCGAAAAACACAAATAATTCTAGAGGCCGGCTTAAAGGACTAAAAAGGCTGCCTTGTTTTTCTGGTTGCAATTGAAAAAAATTTGCTTTAATATTTACTCTGCTATGGCATTAACAACGGTAAACAAGGATAATTTCAAGGCAGCAGTTCTAGATCATAAGGGTAAGGTCTTTGTCGACTTCTATGCCGAATGGTGCGGTCCTTGCAAGGTAACCGGTCCCATAATCACCGAGCTTTCGGAAGAGATGAAAGACATGAAGTTCGTAAAAGTCAACGTCGACGAGAATCCGGAATTGGCGCAAAACTATTCCGTCTTCTCTATTCCCACCTTTGTAATCTTCAAGGACGGAACCCCCGTCAACCAGTTTGTCGGAGCCATGGGCAAAGAAGGATTTGTCGCCGAAATAAATAAAGTAGCTTAAGTCTTCATTACCCTGACAACTTTCCCTTTAACCACTTTCAAACCAAGATTTGCCCTTGCCAAAAGGTAAATGGCAAAAGTCGCCAACCACCTAATGGATGACGTAACCGGGGCGTGCATACCGACAACGACTTTCTCGTCGCTTATCGGCAACTTAACGTTCTGGAGTGTCGGGAACTGGGTGGTTGAGGCCTGTTGGAGACCGAGTTTTTTAAGGTCGGGGGGAAGTTCTATCGACTCGGCGCGCGGGGTCACAAACTTCTCGACTTCCGCCTCAGGCTCGTGTTCGACGACTTCTTTTATCTGGGAAAAATCGGCACCGGGTTCGGCCTCTTTGGAATGTGATACCGAGCCGACCGGTTGATTTTTATTGTTCTTGTTCAATAAATCGGTAATCGCGGTGAAATTATTAGCCATAAAATCATTATAAGACATCTGGGTGATTTATGTTCTACCCAAATATTGGAGGAATGTTAATAATCTTTTAATCTTGCCGATTATAACCGATTCAAACCTTTATGCGGACTTGCCCAAAAGACTTTTCTTGCTTAAGAAGACCGTTAAATAGTCGAAGCCGTAGAAAAAGGAAAATGTATAGAAAAGATCGCCCAATACCGTATTCCTGAAAAACGGCAGACCCATCGCATAAGACTGCAAAAGCCCACCTATGTTTTTGACGTACATTGAACCGGTGGCCCAAACGCCGAAGTTGGTCACAAGGAAAAACAACACCGATGATACCAAGCTTGTCAGGATGAGCGATGAGGTATTCTTTTTTTTCATATACGATCCGATGAAAGACATGGCAATGAAACTCGCATAAACGTATGGGACGGTCGAGTGGAAGCCGATTATGAAATCCGAAAGCACCATGGCGGCAACGGGAATTGCCCAGGTTAATCTATTTTTGAAATGGTACCCGGTAAATATTGCCAGACCAGCAATCGGGGCAAAGTTCGGCGCATGGGGAACGATACGGGCAACGGCCGCCAAAACTATAATGGCTAGATAGGGCAAGGCTTTTATCAATAATTTTCTATTTTCCATTCTATCTTATCGTTGGGCATCAATTTGTAACTGCCGGCACCGACCTCTGCCATTTTACCATTTACGTAAAATGACCAGAACTCGTTTTTATCGGAGTCAACTCCAAGTCCGTTTATGGCAACCACATAAGCATTCACTCCTTCCCCTTTTGTCTTGACGTCGGCTTGGGCCTTAAGATACTCAAGGGCTGTCTGACCTTCCTTCACGTTGGATTTTAATGTCTGTCCGTCTTGTATCTTCATCTCAACCGGAATGGTCCTTGTGGCGGTCGCCTCCCCGGTTATCTTTCCGCTATCTTTGGCAAAATACGATATCCCGGCAAAGACGAACAAGGCGATGATTATGGCTAATACTATTTTTTTCATTGGTGTTACATTATAAAATATTTCAGCGAAATATGCTTCGCTCAAATATTAAAGGAATATTAATAATCTTTTAATCTTACCGATTACAGAACAATTTCCCGGTTACGGTTGTAAGATCTGGCCATGGTAAAAAAAAGGTCGGAGAGACGGTTTAGATATTTTATCGGCAATTGGTGGCGTTCATCATTGAGTGCGACGGTCTTCCTTTCGGCGCGCCTTGTCAAAACTCTCAAGACCTGGAAAAGCGCCGAGTTCTCGCTTCCTCCGGGAATAATGAACTTTGTCAATTTCGGCAATTTTTTGTCGTATCGGTCTATGGTCTTTTCAAACCCAAGGATTCTCGTATCAAAAGATGAGAGATCTGTTTTTGCCCCGGATAGATTGGCCATTATAAGATAGAGGTCCTTCTGTATGGAAATCAGGAACATCCTGTCTTTGGTGTTTTTGATCTTTGACGCTGTTAACCCGATGAAGCTCGACAGTTCGTCAACGGTCCCGTACGCCTCAACGAGGACATCGGACTTCGAAACCCGTTTGCCTCCATAAAGGGAGGTTTTCCCTCCGTCTCCGGTTTTTGTGTATATTGGCATAGGGTCAACATTCGGAATATCCGCATCCGTAGCACTTCTTGCAGCCTTCCTCGTGGACCAAGGATGCCTCTCCGCATGAGGGGCAGATATCAAACGAGGTTGACTTGGCAACTGCCGGCTGGATCAAGCCCGGCTGGGACGCCACGAGCTTGGGCTCGGGACGTTTTTCCGTCTCAACGTGGGCGACTCCGTTTCCGTTATACTGCTTAGCCTCGCCATTTAGACCGTAGTGCATTGACAGCACCTTGGCAACGGCATCGGGCAGGCTTCTTATCCTGTCCTTACCAAATCCGCTGGAACGGGCTCCGCCAATTCCCCGAAGTTGGTCGATAATTTCATGGACACGCTCTGCAACCGGCAAATGAGACGAGAACCTCAAAGCAACAGATATCATTCTCCCCAAGCCTTCGGCCATGGCGTAAACATCCGTTCCGGCCTTGCCGACGGTAATGAACATTTCCAAGGGTTCCGGGGGATCGCCTCCGTTGGTGTTTAGGGTAATGAAAGCCATCCCAACCGGAGTCTGGATTTTATAAGTTGCCCCGCGGACAACCATAGGACGGGGTTTTATCGTATAGGAGGGTGCAACAATTTCCTTAACTTCCTCTTTTTTCTCTTCCTTGCGTTCCAAGACCCCTGGGCGCGAACCGTCCCTCATATAAGCGATTCCTTTGCATCCCAACTTATATGCCAGAGTATATAACCTCTTGACGTCCTCGACCGTATGGGTTTTTGGCGCGTTGACTGTCTTTGAGATTGACGCGTCGACGTGTTTTTGGATGGCAGCCTGAACCTTGACGTGATCTTCCGGAGTCAAATCATTGGCCGACACGAACCAGTCCGGTCTTTGGACTCTTCCGTCCTTGACTTCCTTTTCGTGTTTCTTAAACCAGGCCTCATACAGATGGTGGCGTATCACATGGTCACCCAACCGGTCGTGCCTCATAAATTCAAATTCATAGACCGGCTCGATTCCCGAAGTAGTTCCGGCCATAAGGGAAGTTGACCCGGTCGGTGCCTGCATCAAAAGGAGCGAATTCCTTATTCCGTTCTTTTTGATTGACCTCTTGGCATCTTCTGAAACCTGGCTCACGAACTTGCCGTCAAGATAAAGCTTGGCGTTGAATTTGGAAAAGCTCCCTTTTTCCTTGGCGTAAATGGAGGAGGCTTTGTAGGCTTCGTCCTTGATTAATTTGTATACCTTGTCTATAAATTCCAGCGATTCGGGTGAACCGTAGCGCATATGGAGCTTTATCAGGGTGTCGCCTAAGCCCATCGTCCCCAACCCGATCCTTCGCTCTCCTTCGAGTTGGGTCTTTCTGATGCCCGGGAAAACATAAGGATCCATATCAACGACGTTGTCCTGGAATCTGACGGCAACGGATACGATCTTTTTAAGGGCGGCAAAATCAAAAGTACCTTGCTTGTCGATATCGTTACCTTTTACAAGAGCCGACAGGTTAATCGAACCTAAGTTACAGACTCCCCAGGCAGGCAAGCCTTCTTCGCCACAGGGATTGACGGCAATTATCTTGTTCCAGTAATAGTTGTTGTACATTTTGTTATATCTCTCCATGAAGACAA
>CAZUBL010000004.1:0-32703 GCA_964618685.1 uncultured Gammaproteobacteria bacterium
CTTAAACTATCCGCCAAGACCATGAAAACAATTAAGCTCAATTTGTTCTGGGCTTTCGCTTATAATGTTGTTCTGATCCCTGTGGCGATGGTCGGCCTGATAAGTCCGATTTTAGCCTCTGGGGCGATGGCGTTTTCATCGGTGTCGGTTGTGTTGAATTCATTGGGTTTGAAGAGAGTTAAGATATAATAGATGAATCAGAAGGATTGAAGTTACAAATTTAACAATAACTATGTGCGACGGATGCGGTCCCCACGGGGGCGGAAAAGGAAAGTAATTTCCGTTAAATCTTCCCTTGTCAAAAGGGTTTTTATACCTTAATGGCAATGGAATTTATGGCGAAAATAAAAAAAACCACACTGTATGTCGAAGGGATGCATTGCCCTTCGTGCGAGGTATTGATAAACGATAAGTTTTCGGAAGAAGGGAACGTGAGGGAGGTTAAACCCAATTTCAGGAACCAGAAGGTCGAGATCGCATATACCGGAACTCTAAACGCACAAGCCCTTAACCGGAAAATAGTCCCTTTCGGGTATCGTATCGGAGAAAAAGGCGAGGAGCCCGAAGTCGAACCGCTATCCAAAAGGATTTTTGAATCGATTGCCATAGCATCAATCGTGTTTATTCTATATCTGATCGCCAAAGAGCTTGGCATTGTTCCGGACTCCAATATAACCGGCTCCTTAAGCCTCGTTAGCATCTTTGTAATCGGGCTTATAGCCTCAACGTCAACCTGTATGGCAACGTCTGGAGCTTTGTTTCTGTCAACCGTCGGCAAGGGCGGGGACAACCTCTCAAAGGCGGTTTTTTTCAACGCCGGGCGGGTCGTCTCCTACGGATTCTTTGGTTTTCTGGCCGGACTTGTAGGCCAGGCCTTGATAACCAACCTCAAGTTCGGTCCGTTCCTGACACTATTGGCGGCTATTTTTATGGTCTTATTGGGACTCGATATGGCGAAGATTTTGTCAATAGGAGCAATCATCCCATCGGGACTCAACAAGAAGATTTTCGAAAGCCTGGAACATAAGCTTAAGCGATATCCGAGGAAAGCACCTTTCTTTCTGGGTGCGATCACGTACTTTCTGCCCTGTGGATTTACGCAAGCGGTCCAGATTTATGCCTTGGGGTTGGCTTCTCCCTTAATGAGCGCCCTGACCATGGTTGTTTTTGCCATAGGTACGGCCCCCGCATTGATGCTCATAGGCGGTCTGACTTCATTCACAAAGACGACTTTTTACAACTATTTCATGAAAACGATGGGAGTGATGGTGTTTATAGTCGGGTTTTCGTACTTTGCCAACTTTTTGTCCCTATATAACATCAATATCAATCCTTTCTCTTCGGATGGAAGCGCCAACTCAACCTTGGCCACAACCAAAGACGGTGTGCAGACGATAAACATGAGAGTGGTGGCTTCGGGCTATGTCCCAAACTCGTTTACGGTCAAGAAAGGCGTGCCCGTCAAGTGGGTAATAAACGGCGAGAATACTTTCGGGTGCCAGGCGTATTTTGTCGTACCAGCCATTGGGATTCAAAGAACCATAGTCCCAGGGGATCAGGTCATCGATTTTACGCCGGATAAAGCGGGAGTTATCAATTTTTCCTGCGGAATGGGAATGTATCGGGGGCAGATAACGGTCACCGATTAAGCGAGGGGCCCGGTCTTTCCGGTGTGCCTGTTGAACTCCTTGAAGAAATCAGCCATCATTTCGTGGGTTGAAGAGATCTTTTCGGGATCGACGGTGTTTTTGGCGTCTTCAAGAAACAGTTCGTTCAATTTTACCTGCAGATCATAATGGTCATGAATCCCGAGCCTGTTAAGGTTTCCCTTACCCATGAAACTGTCTTTCTTAAGCTCCTTTATGGCATCTCTTAATACCGATTCGTAATCCTCGAAAAAGAATCCGACAAAGAAATTATTGAATCGATATTCCTTATCCGAGAAGATAAGCCTTTCCCAGTTGTCGACGACTTTGTTCAAAACCTTGATGACGTTGGCCCTTTGTTCGGCATTCAATTTGAGGGCAGGATTTTGGACAAGCTTTTCCCTGAAATACGCCTGGGATTGGTTCGGATTCTTCTTGACCGTATATATGGCGCGGTCTTCCTGGCTTGGGGAACCCTTAGGAACCCTGACCCGGTTTGCCTGGCTTCCTATAACCCCAAGGTGGTTTTTGGCCTTCGCTAGATCTACTTTATGGCGATAGGCGACCGATTGGGCGGTATCGAAAACGTCAGACCCGGTCGTCGCCGACAACATGCCGTACGACTGATTGAGAAGTTTGACGTTCTCATAAATGCTGGTTGTCGCGTCCGAGGCCATTTTCCTCCAGCCTCCAAACGGTGCCGCAAGTACCGCCGGAGTCCCGAACCCGCGCCTAGCCCAGAGAATCGCTTCGTTGACCATCTTCATATATTCCATAAGTCTTTTTTTGTCGGCAGGGTCGATCTTCGGAGCTTCACCGCCATCCTTCTTATACGCCTTATAACCAAACTCGTATTTGGCCAATATATCCTTTATTGGGTCAAGGGAGATTATGACGGGTTGGATATTGTCAGATTTGGGATCCGAATAGGGGTTGCTGTCGGCTTTATATAAAAGGTGCATATACGGAACATTGTTGGCAAGAGCCAAATCCAAAGCCCTCAGTACCGCAGGCGAGATCTTTTGGGCATTTTTACTCAGCGTCAGAGTTACGGTCTCGTAGGTATCGTTGATGATTGAAGTCGACGTGACTTCGGGAAGGGGGACCGTCAAGTTTTCCGGACCGATCTCAACTCTTTTTGACTGTTCAATGATCCTAGGCTTGTCGAATAGGTCTAGTTCCAGCTGGCGGGCTTTGAGCTTTTCATAGATGTCATCGTAAAAGGCCGAAAGGGCTACGGCGTCGAATTCGCGGTGGGCAGCCTTGACGGAATACTCAATCCCTTCGGGCACGTCCATATTGACATCAATTAGTGCCTGGTAAGAGCCGACCGTAAACATCGAGAAAACCGATTTATTGGTCAGTTTTTGTTCCTGGCCGTTTTTTGTCGTTAACCTGATGATATAATCCCCAAACCCGGACTTTGTCCCTTTGAACCCATATATCTCCTTAAACCTCGGCGAACGGTTTTTTGGGTTTTTATAAGCGTCCAATTTAAGGTTATACCTGTCTTCAGGACTCAGTTTTATGGCAGACGCATTATTGCCAAGAGCTTCCTTTATGTCTTCGTCTGACGCGTTTACGGGAAGTCTGATTTTCAAGACGCCAGTATCGTTAACAACGACCATCAGGTTGACGTCCCCGTTTTGCTTTAGAATCGCGCTTTGCGATTCAAGGAGCGCCTTTACGGTATTGACGAGGACTCTTTCGGGTTGTTCATGGTAACCGGTCATTTCGGTAGAACGGCGGGTAATCGAAAACGCCGACGCTTCGGAGAATCTTAGAAGTTCGTCAAACACGTGGCTGATTATCGACTGGAATTGTTTCCTCGATATTCCAAGATCCTTGAGATCCTGGTCGGACAGGCTTCTTCCCAATTGGGTACCCCAAAAGGTGTAGGCGTTTATGTGCGAAGCGACCATACCCGGCATGTTGTTTCTGATTTCATTAACGGCTTTGGCGATGAATTCGGCGGCGACCCCCTGGTTGCCCGGCCTGGTACCGCTTGAATAGCAATATTTCAGATATTTGAGCCCAAGATCGAAGGCAAACTGGTATTCCAAAGCCCGTTTGAGCGGGTAATTGTATTCCTTTGACTGGACTCCGAAAAATTGGCGCGCGACGTCTTTATCAATTTTTTCCTGGATTTCCTTGTGTTTTTTGAACTTTTTTAAATACGTTGGCCTGAGTTCCAGCAAATTGGCCCGATTGAGCATCAGGATCTCCTTGGAGTTTTCGTAATAGTCGGTTACGGTATCGTATCCGTATTTGTGGTATTCGTTGAGAATGACGCCGAATTTTTCGTGCGGTTTCATTTCCGAATAGTCGTCGACATCGGTGAGAGTTATATTGTTTTTTTCGGCAAAATCACTGGTTGCGTCAATCCGCCTCATAAGGTGTGCCAATACCACCTGACTGGTTTGGGTTTTGGTAAAACCCCTTAATCCCATGTAAACAATCAGATCTTCTATCCTGTGGTCAAAAAAATAATCACCGGTACTTAAAGCCCCTTGTTCGCTTATGTCTGTTTTTTTCGGATTTATTTTTATTTCAAACACATCGTTAACCAATTTATTCACCTTTTCGTCGTTTAATTTGGCAATCTCCTCGTAAGGCACCCCGGGGTAATATTTATCAAAGACTTTGGTAGTGCATTTGGTAGCGCGTTCTAGTATTTCCGCGTCAGACGGAGCGGTCCTATAGGTCCCTTGTTTATTGAGCCTTGACTGGAATTCCTTGTACCGTATTGTCTGCGTTTTTTCGAACATTTTTTTATTTTATTTCCTTCCTGAATAAATAAATCGTCAGTTGACTGATGGACCAACCGAAAAGGGCCCCGCCCATGATATCCAATAGGTAATGACACCCGAGATATATCCTGGAAACGGCTATCAGTAGGGCGATAAGATAGTAGAAGGATCTTCGTTTCTTGTCAAAATAGGTGAGGACGGAGGCGGCTGCAAAGGCGGTTGAAGCGTGAGCCGAAGGGAATGAAAAATCGGCCGGACAAGTATTTGAGACTGTAGGTAAGTTGAATTCAAGATAGGGGCGCGTCCGAACGAATATATCCTTCAGGACGAAAATCGTCAAAATCGACGTAATAAAAAAAGATACGAAAAATATGAAGGTGAATTTCTTGTCTCTTTCGCTTATCCCGGGATTCCGGCTCTCCTCAAGATATATGGTGAATCCCATGACAAAAAGCCATATAAGAATAGAATTGCCGCGGAGGGAAAAGAAAGAGAAGAACATGTCAAAAAAAGGAGTTGCGGGAATGAGGTTTTTTAGAAACAGGGTCCAGGTTGCGTCAAGTTGTAAAAGTGTCTCCATAGCCACAATTATAATCAATAAGACTTATAAATAAAAATCCTATTCAAACCCTTAAATTGCTTCAAACTCTTCCCAAGCGCCTTCACTTCATACATATACGAGACTACCTGAAATCTCTTGATCTGTCTTTTGACGTTTTGGATTGTTTTTTCCATATGCCATGGGGATATGTAAAGATAAAAAAGAGTTTGTCTTTTCAAATCCAACGCGTCGCCAAAATCCATCTCAAACATGTCCCCGTGAACGATTCTAATGTTTTTACGGTTGAGGTGAAACAGCTTTCTTATATTCATTATCCCAACAAGTACGGGATTTATTTCAACGCCTACGAATTCGGTGTCCAATCCTTTTTCCTGTGCCAGTTTAGCTGCCTCAAAGATGACTAGTCCGTCTCCAGCTCCAAGGTCGACAACAGTTTGTCCGTTTTTAAGGGAAAGGCTTTTGAGAATCAGATCGATATCTTTGATGTTTGACGGAAAATAGGGAACAGGAGATAGGCGCGGGGATGAGAAAATAAAGGCGATTATTATTAAAACAATCGCCAGGAAAACGTAAAATAGCATTTGACTAATTGTAGCAAGTCTGATTAAATTATTGCGTTCACATGAATAGAATCCCTGCACCCACACTTTCGCAGGCGCTAGCAGTTTCTCCCCTAGACGGGAGGAATCATCTTAAAACAAGGGATCTTTCGGAATACTTCTCCGAGTTTGCTCTCAACAGATATCGGACGAGAATAGAACTTGAATATCTTTTGGAACTATCGAAGTTGAAAGTGGTTCGAAAGCTTACCGCCAAAGAAATTTCGAAGATCGTCAATATCTATGAGGGTTACGACTTTGACGATTATTGTGAGATTAAAAGAATAGAGGGCACAATAAACCACGACGTCAAAGCGGTTGAATACTTTTTGAGGCAAAAGCTTGAAAAGGCTGGTTTGGAAGACCTGACGCCATATTTACATCTTGGCCTAACGTCGGAAGACATCAATAATCTCGCCTACGGCCTCATGCTTAAAGAATTCAACGAAAAGAAACTTAAAGACGAGCTTCTTGCCCTTACGACGCAGCTTTTGGAAATGTCCAAAAAACACAAAGGGGTTCCCATGATGGCTCGTACCCACGGCCAACCGGCTGTCGCAACGACGGTCGGAAAAGAGTTGGGAAACTACTATTATCGTCTGGTGAAACTTCAAAAAAGGCTTAATAATTTTAAATTCGAAGGCAAACTGAACGGGGCCGTTGGTAACCTGAATGCCCACAGAACCCTTATGCCAAATATCGATTGGATCAAGGCCAGCCAAAAGTTTGTTATCGGACTCGGGCTAATACCCAATATCTATACGACTCAAATTCTTTTTTACGACAACTGGCTGGAGTTTTTCCAGGTTATAAGTCTCGTGAACGCCGTCCTCGTTGACCTTTCGGTCAACGTCTGGCAGTCGATAATGCTCAACGTTTTTGTCCTTCAAAAAAAGGAGGCGGAGGTCGGTTCTTCGACTATGCCGCAAAAAGTGAACCCGATCAACTTTGAACACGCCGAAGGCAATCTACTGATCGCAAACAGTATGATGGAATTATTTGTACGCAAATTGACTTCCTCACGACTACAGAGGGATTTATCCGACTCAACTACAAGGCGAAACTTTGGCGAATCCTTAGGATATACGATCCTGGGATGGAAAAGCGTCAACGAAGGTTTAAAAAAACTTAAAGTCAATAAATCACATCTTAAGGAAGAGTTATTGGGTCACTGGGAAATACTCACGGAAGCAATCCAGACTGCCCTTAGGCTCAAAGGAGACAGGCAAGGTTACGAAAAAATAAAAAAGATCACTCGGGGAAAGGTGATTGATGAAAGACTATATAAGGAGATGATTAAAGATTTGGGGCTCAGAGACAATAAGAAACTAAGAGAGTTGACTCCATTGAATTACACGGGCTACGCTGAAGAACTGACTGAAAAATTAAAAATTTAATCAAATATGATCAATCTAGTCATTGGCGGACAGTGGGGAGACGAAGGTAAGGGAAAGCTTGTAGATTTGTTGGGCGAGAAGGCAGATTTTGCCGTTAGATTCCACGGCGGCAATAACGCCGGGCATACGGTTGTCGTTAAGGGTAAGAAGTATCCGTTCCATCTTATGCCGTCGGCGATACTCAACAAGAACGCGACAG
Source organism: uncultured Gammaproteobacteria bacterium (assembly GCA_964618685.1). Lineage (GTDB taxonomy): Bacteria > Patescibacteriota > Microgenomatia > UBA1406 > GWC2-37-13 > GWC2-37-13. Next base: position 7,154 of record CAZUBL010000004.1, read on the forward strand.
GCGTTATCGCAAACGGGGTCATTATCGATCCTGAGGTTTTGCTCGGGGAAATTGAAAAGATCGAAAAAGAAGGTATTAGCCTCAAGAACAAGCTTGTTATCTCGCCCCGGTGCCATTTGATCATGCCTTACCACAAAGCGCTGGATGAAGCCTACGAGAACGCCCGCGGCAAGAATAAACTGGGAACGACCAAGAGGGGGATCGGTCCAACCTATGCCGACAAAGTCAGTTACAACGGGATCAGGGTATATGAACTGATGAATTGGGAGGCATTTCAGGAAAAGTTTGAATTCCAGGCGCGGATAAAGAACCGGATCTTGAAGCTTTTCAAGGTGAAAGCCGTAAATGTCAAATCCGAGCTTGCCAAGTTCAAACGCATAAGGACCAAGCTTTTGCCCTATGTAAAAGATGCCTATCAGCTCCTGCAAAAAGCCAAAGCGATGAAGAAGAACATCCTTCTTGAGGGAGCCCACGGCGTAATGCTAGATAACGATTTCTCACCTTATCCATTTACGACAGGGAGTAACGTCGTAACAGGTGCCGTCAACACCGGATCCGGGATTCCGGCCTCGTCGATAGACAATATCTGGGTTGTCGTTAAGGCATATACCTCAAGAGTCGGCGGCGGACCGTTACCGACCGAGATCAACGACAAAACCGCCGAAGATATCCGTAAAAAGGGATACGAATACGGAACCACGACCGGCCGCCCGAGAAGAATAGGGTGGCTTGATCTTGAAGCCGTCAAGTTTGCGGTTGAGGTGACGTCGGCAAATAAGGTTGCCATCACCAAGATAGATATATTAAGCGGGTTGAAGGAAATCAAAGTCTGTGTCGGTTACAAATACCAGGGTAAAGAGATTCCGTATTCAAGTTGCGGATATCTGGAGTTGGCCAAATTGACGCCCATATATAGGACTTTCAAGGGGTGGGAGGAAGATATAACCAAAATCAGAAAGTTTGCCGATCTACCCGTCAATTGCCGGAAATATGTCGAGTTTATAGAAAAGTTCCTCAAGACCAAGATCGCTCTCGTTTCGGTAGGCCCTGAAAGAGGGGAGAATATTTACCGTTAATTAATAGTTTATTAATACACATGCTTAAAGTACGAAAAGATATTGGATTGACTTTCGATGATGTATTGTTGGTGCCCCAGTTGACAAGCGTTGAATCAAGAGGTGATGTTAACCTCAGTTCAAAACTTACCAGAAAGATAACCCTGAAGACCCCACTCGTATCCGCCAATATGGATACGGTGACGGAGTCGGACATGGCGATCGCTATAGCTGAAGTCGGCGGCATAGGTATCATACATAGGTTTTTGACGATAGACGCCGAAGTCGCCGAAGTCAAGAAGGTGAAAAAACAAAAATTATTGGTGGGCGCGGCTGTCGGGATAAGGGCCGACTATCTTGAGAGGACAAGGGCACTGATCAAGGCCGGAGTTGATGCGATCGTAATCGATGTTGCCCACGGGCACAGCACTTTTTTTGTCAAAGTACTCAAAGAGTTGACTAAAAAGTTCCCAAAGATGGAGTTTATCGCTGGGAACGTCGCCACACCCCAGGCAACTGAAGAGATGATCAAGAACGGGGCGGCTGCCGTCAAGGTTGGAATCGGTCCCGGAGCCCTTTGTACGACTAGGATAGTTACTGGGTCGGGTGTCCCTCAGCTGACCGCCATTTCAGAATGCGCCGAAGTTGCCGCCAAATACGGCGTTCCGGTGATTGCCGATGGAGGGGTCAAGCAGTCGGGAGATATAGTCAAGGCCCTGGCTGCCGGAGCGTCGACCGTAATGATCGGGACTCTCTTTGCCGGATGCGAAGAAAGTCCTGCCCTGACTTTTTTCAGAAACAATAAGAAATACAAGATGACACGGGGAATGGCTTCATTGACCGCCAATGCCGACAGGCAGAAAAAGGACGAAAGCGTCAAAAAAGACCTTAAAAAATATGCCGCCGAAGGGGTTGAGGCGATCGTCCCATATCGGGGGAAAGTCTATGACCTTATCCACCAGCTTATGGGCGGCGTGAAGTCAGGGTTCTCATATAGCGGCGCTCACACATTAAAAGAACTTTGGGAAAAGGCGGAGTTTGTCCAGATTACCCAAAGCTCACTAGTTGAGTCCGGCCCCCACGACGTTGACGTTACCTGAGGACTGGTGAATTAAAGAGTACGGGAGAGTTCGTTACGCTAGTGTCTTTTTGTGGGCCTTACTCGATAGGGCTTGGAAGCGTGTGCCCTGGGGAAGCGTGTAATATCTGCCTCTGTAGAAAAACCTAGCCGATTCGCGGCTCGTGTAAATGTGTTTCAGACCGTATGCCTTTTCGTTTGTTCTGTCCGCCGATACTTCCGTTTCCAAAGTTCCTCCTCCGTAATATGAGTGCCAAGGATATATCCAGGTGCCGGGTTTAAAAAGCCATATATCTTTTGGAGTTTCTTCTCCTAAACGCAGTTGACGAGCCGCTTGATTGTGTCTAAAGTTTTCAGCCATTATTATTTTTATAAGCCGAACCGACACTACACTTTTTTTAGTGGGTGAGGAGGGAGTCGAACCCTCATGGAAGTGAATCCACTAGTTTTTGAGACTAGCCTGTATGCCATTCCAGCACTCACCCTGATTTCAATATTTTATCATAAAGGACTGGTTTTTACCCTTGACAAAATTTTTTTATACTCTAATATATAACAGTTAGAGACATATGAAAATTATCATTAACTGGCCGAAAATTACATAATATATCCGCCCTTTGAGGGGCGGTTTTTTTTAACAACTTAAGAAAATATGCTCGAGCACATCAAAAGCAACTTCAGAGGAAAAGACGTCGTTTCCCTCGATCAGTTTGACCGTAAGACTATAGATATACTATTTAAGCAGGTTGGAAAAATAAAAAAAACAAGAACATTGAAACTTCTGAATACCCTTAAAGGTAAAGTCGCCGGGTTACTGTTTTTTGAACCATCAACTAGGACATTTTCGTCCAACGCAGCCGCCTTCAAAAGGTTGGGAGGGCAAACTATCGACCACCAGAATCCGATGGTCACATCCTCTGCCGTCAAAGGGGAGACGATCGAAGATACGGTCAGGATGATGGAGCAGTACTGCGACATTTTGGTCATCAGGCACCCTGAAAAGGGAACTCTTGAAAAGGCCGCGAACGCGGCGTTAGTCCCGGTCATTAATGCCGGTGACGGGATCGGTGAGCACCCGACCCAGGCCTTGCTCGACATGTTCACAATTTACGAAAAATTCGGAAAACTTACGGGTCTTAAAGGGCTCATGGCGGGTGACATGCTCAACGGTCGAACCGTCCATTCGCTTATTAGAGGGTTATCGATTTTTCCAGGTAACACCGTATATTTGCTTTCCCCGAAACAATTAAGACTATCGCGTACGGAATTTGATATCTATTCAAAAAGAGGCATAAAGATTATTGAGATAAACTCCGTCAAGGAAATTCCGAAAGACTGTCATTTCTGGTATTGGACCCGGGTGCAGAAGGAAAGATTCTCCAACAAAAAAGAATACGAAAAACTTAAGTTAAGTTTTATTCTGACGGAAAAACTTGTTAAAGAAAAAGCCGGCAAAAACACTTTGCTTATGCATCCGTTACCAAGGGTTGGGGAGATCTCAGAGGGCGTAGATAAGGATAGGAGGGCTGTGTATCTGACGACCGAACCCAAAAACGGTATGTATATCCGCATGGGGCTTTTCAGCCTAATCCTTAAATGACCGATAAATATTTATGAAAGCAAAATTAATTCTTAAAGACGGCAGTATATTTGAGGGAAAAAGCTTCGGATATGAGGGATCGGTTACCGGGGAACTCGTTTTCTCAACCGGAATGACCGGTTATCCGGAATCGTTGACCGACCCATCATACAAGGGACAGATACTGGTCTCAACCTATCCGATTGTCGGTAGTTATGGGGTTCCCGTTAGAAGTAAATGGGAATCCGGTCAAGTCCACATATCCGCCCTTGTTGTCAACCAATACATAGACTCTCCCTCGCATTTCGAATCGAAAAAAACTCTCGCCCAGTGGCTCAAAGAAGAGAAGGTTCCCGGGATTGAAATTGAGGACACTAGATATTTGACGCAACTTCTACGTGATCGGGGGGCACAGCTTGCCAAAATAATATTTGACAAGGACATTTCATTCTCCGACCCGAACCTGCGAAACCTTGCGGCTGAAGTCTCGATCAAAAAACCGAGCTATGAAGGTAAGGGAAAAAAAACGGTAGTCCTCATAGACTGTGGGGCGAAGGATAATATAAAGCGAAGCCTTTTGAAAAGAAACGTCAAGCTTATAACCGTCCCGTGGGATTATGATATTTTTTCGATCAAGGAAAGGATCTCTGGCGTTGTCGTTTCAAACGGGCCAGGGGATCCCAAAACAGCCGACAAAACGATCATCACCACAAAAAAAATTCTTGAAAAAAAGATTCCCTTACTGGGCATTTGTTTGGGAAATCAGATACTGGCTCTGGCCGCGGGGGGCGATACGTATAAAATGAAGTTCGGCCATAGGGGACAAAACCAGCCATGCATAGAGCAAAGCAATAATAGATGCTATATTACTACCCAAAACCACGGGTTTGCCATTGGTAAAATTCCTAAGGGTTTTAAGTCCTGGTTCATTAATGCCAACGACCAGACCAACGAAGGGATAATCCATGAAAGATTACCTTTCATGTCTGTACAGTTTCACCCCGAGGCAACTCCGGGTCCAAACGACACCGAGTGGATATTTGACCATTTTCTGAAAAAAATATGATTAAGTACAAAAAAATATTGTTATTGGGTTCGGGTGCTTTGAAGATCGGACAGGCCGGGGAGTTCGATTATTCGGGAAGCCAAGCAATAAAAGCCTTTAAGGAAGAGGGGATAAAAACTATTTTAATCAATCCCAATATCGCAACCATCCAGACTTCAGAAGACCTTGCTGATAAGGTTTACTTTTTGCCGGTGACGCCGGAATTTGTCGAAAAGGTAATCGCCAAGGAGAAGCCCGACGCTATCGCTCTGTCGTTTGGAGGGCAGACGGCATTGAATTGCGGGATGGAACTAAACAAAAAAGGAGTGTTCAAAAAATACCAGGTTACGGTTTTGGGGACGTCCGTCAAAACGATCGACATAAGCGAGGACAGGCAAAAATTCGCTGGCCACCTGAAAAAAATTAACGTGATGACTCCCGAATCGAAAGCGACCGACTCGCTCGCTCAAGGATTGAAAATCGCTCGTGAAATCGGATACCCGGTCATGATCCGCGCCGGATTTGCCTTGGGCGGACAAAAGTCGGGAGTTGCGCAAAATGAAAAAGAATTTAGAGAAATCGCATCGGCGGCACTTTCATTTGCACCCCAAATTCTGGTTGAGAAATATCTTCACCACTACAAGGAAATAGAATATGAGGTAATCCGTGACGATAAGGATAATTGCGTGACGGTATGTAATATGGAGAACTTTGATCCTTTGGGGATTCATACGGGTGAGTCAATCGTCATTGCCCCCAGCCAAACCTTGAACAATCATCAATATCATATGCTGAGGGAGTTGTCGATAAAAATTGTCAGATCCCTCAATATCGTTGGAGAATGTAACGTCCAATTTGCCCTTGACCCAAAGTCAAATAATTACTACGTAATAGAAATGAATGCCAGACTCTCAAGATCGTCGGCCTTAGCTTCAAAAGCGACCGGATACCCCTTGGCCTACATCGCTGCCAAACTTATTCTCGGTTACTCTTTGACTGAGATAATCAACCAGGTAACGCGCGTGACCCAGTCGGCATTCGAACCGGCCCTTGACTATTGCGTCGTCAAGATCCCAAGGTGGGATATTGAAAAATTCAAAGGGGCGCAGGTAAGGATCGGAAGTTCGATGAAGTCGGTCGGGGAAGTCATGGCAATCGGTCGGTCGTTTGAGGAAGCGCTCCAGAAAGCCGTCAGGATGTTGGATATTGGGGTAGAAGGTGTTACCGACAACGGTTTTGCCGATTTAACTCCGACCCCCAAAAGGCTTTTTGCGATCGCCTCTATTCTTAAAAAAGGAATAACCGTTGACAGGATATACAAGGAAACAGGAATTGACCCATGGTTTTTGAACAGGATGAAAAATATCGTTGATGCGGAAAGCGACTTGGCTAAAAATAGAAAGTTGAATAAGGAAAAATTACTAGAGATGAAGAAACTTGGATTTTCCGACAAAAAAATCGCCGCCATTTTGGGTAAAAAGGAGTTAGAAATAAGAAAACTCAGACAAAAATATAAAGTTTTGCCTTCGGTTTTTGCGATAGACACTCTGGCGGGCGAGTTTCCGGCAAAAACAAATTATCTCTACATGACCTATTGGGGAAATCACCATGACGTCACACCACTTGGCGAAAAGGGTGTGATGGTTTTGGGATCAGGACCTTACCGGATAGGAAGTTCTGTAGAATTTGACTGGTGTTCAGTGATGGCCGCCCAGGGCTTGGCCAAGTACGGCAAAAAAGCCATAATGGTCAACTGCAATCCGGAAACAGTTTCGACCGATTACGACATGTGCGATCGGTTGTATTTTGAGGAACTCTCGTTTGAACGGGTCGCCGATATTTACGAATTCGAGAAATCCCAGGGGGTGATAGTTTCGGTAGGTGGACAGACACCAAACAACATTGCCCGTAACGTACACGGGTACGGAATCAAAATTTTAGGGACCGGAGCTCGTGATATCGACCGAGCCGAAGACCGAAATAAATTCTCCGGGCTTTTGGATTCCCTAGACATCAAGCAACCGGCGTGGAATAGTTTCTCCGACATGAAATCGCTTATTAAGTTCGCGGACAAAGTTGGCTATCCGGTTCTGATTCGGCCTTCATACGTGTTGTCCGGTGCGGCCATGAACATATGTTATTCGCAAAAAGAACTCACGTTGTTCATTAAAAAAGCTTCGGATATTGGTCACGAACACCCGGTGACTGTTTCAAAATTCATAGAAGAAGCCCGCGAGGTCGAATACGATGGCGTTGCCCAAGACGGAGTCATAAAGGCTTATGCAATTTCAAACCACATCGAAAATGCCGGCGTTCATTCAGGGGATGCGACCATCGTCTATCCGGCCGAAAGGGTTAGATATTATTCCGGGGCACGGATGATTGAAATCGCCGCTCATTTGGCAAAATCACTTAACATAACCGGTCCCTTCAACATTCAGTTTATGGTAAAAAACAATGAAGTCTATGTCATCGAAATGAACTTAAGAGCATCCCGCACTCTGCCTTTTATATCCAAGGTAACCGGCGTTAATTTCGCACGTTTGGCTGTTGATGCTTTTTTCGGGAAAGCACAAGAACATAGAATTAAATACCCGGATTACGTTGCCGTTAAAGCCCCTCAATTTTCATTCGCAAGACTCGAAGGTGCCGACCCGATACTGAGAGTCGAGATGGCCAGTACGGGAGAGGTTGCCTGTTTCGGCGATACCGCCGAAGAGGCATATCTGAAATCAGTCATTTCGACGGGATTGTCTTTTGAGAAAAAAGCCGCTCTGGTGTCGGTTGGGGGAGACGAGTACAAGATGAGGTTCGCCGAGTCGGTATGGAGGTTGAAGAATCTTGGATTCAAACTTTACGCAACAAGAAAAACGCATTTTTTCCTAAAATCTAAAGGAGTTAAAACAATTCTTATAAACAAGGTATACGAAAACAAAAGACCCAACGTCGTGGATATAATCAAGGACAAGAACGTTTCTCTGGTTTTTCATCTTAACAAAATGGAGGACGTAAACGAAGAGTTTAATAATGGGATAATGGACGGGTATCTCATTAGGCGCGCCGCCGTCGATAACAACATTTCTCTTTTCACTGACATAAATGCCGCCAGGCTTTTTGTTATGGCCCTCGATAAATACAAGATGGAGGATTTGAAAATCAAAAGTTGGGACGAATACCTATGATCAGATTACCGGGTCTTATCGATATTCATGTTCATCTGCGTGACCCCGGACAGACATATAAGGAGGATTTCCGGACCGGAACCCAGGCGGCTATTGCCGGGGGGTTTACATATCTCTTGGACATGCCAAACAACAAAGCGCCGGTGACGACTCTGAAAAGGTTAAGGGAAAAAATATCCGTCTCCAAAAAAAAGTCTTTGTGTTTCGTCGGTTTTTATGCGGGCAGCTTGGGAAACAATTTGGGGGAGCTTATGAAAATGGAACCTTACGTATACGGACTGAAACTATATCTCAATAAAACGACCGGCAACTATTTGATATCTGAAAATAAACTCGAAAAAATATTTGAAGCATGGAAAAGCAGGAAACCGATTTTGTTCCATGCCGAGTCTGATATTATCGAAAAAGTTCTTGATAAAGCAAAGACCATGAATAAAAGAATACACATCTGCCATGTGTCCTCGGTCCACGAATTGAAATCCATTATCAGGGCGAGAAAAATGGGAGTCAAAGTCACCTGCGGAGTGACTCCTCACCATTTGTTTTTATCGGTCAAGGACGTCAAAAGGCTTGGGACATTTGGACTGATGAAACCCGAAATCCAAAAAGGATTCAAGGAATTCGCGTGGGAAAATCTAAGCCATATAGACGTTATCGAATCCGACCATGCACCCCATACGGTCAGTGAAAAGAAATCCTCCAACCCCCCCTTTGGAGTCCCAAATCTGGAGACAACTTTGCCGCTCCTTCTTAATGCCGTTGCCCAAAAAAAACTAACCATTAAAAAACTGGTTGAGCTATGTCATGATAATCCCAAAAAAATATTTTCGATTAAAACGGATAAAAATACATATGTAGAAATTGACGAGAAAGAGGAGTATATTATTGATAATAAAAATTTGATAAGCAAATGCGGTTGGTCACCCTATTCGGGAACAAAGGTCAAGGGAAAGGTTAAAAAAGTTTATTATAAAGGAAAATTAGCATATGTTGCATAAGCCATATTACAATCCCAGTAAATCCTATGACGAGAACTTCAACGAAGGACCTTTTGGGACATTTGCCGACAAGATTAAATTCAAGGATAGAAAACCTCCCCAATACAAAATTTTCGGATATCCGGTAAATCTTCCTTTCGGTATACCCGCCGGTCCGGTTTTAAACAGCAAGTTCGTGAAAGCGGCATTCGATAAGGGGTTTGACCTTGTCGTATATAAAACCGTCAGAAGCGACTCTTATCCTTGTCACCCGCACCCAAACGTTTTGCACGTGAATCTCAAAGGCAACTTAACTATGGAAAGGGCCAGAAAGCCATTGGTTGCCGACAGAAAATATCGGGAGCCGTTGTCGATCACCAATTCTTTCGGAGTTCCTTCAAAGAAACCCGTCAATTGGCAAAAGGATGCCGCTAAAGCGGTCAAGTACGAAAACCGTGGGCAGTTGATGATTATGAGTTTCATGGGAACGGTCAAGTCCGGACAATTGGAAAAGGAATTTATAGCCGACTTTACCCGTGCGGCAAAATTGGCACTCAAAACCAAGGCGAAGATATATGAAGTCAACCTTTCCTGTCCGAATATCGGAAATGAGGGTCTGGTGTGTTACAACTTAAAAGTGACCGAAAAGGTTTTGAAGGGAATTAGAAAGGTACTGGGGAAAAAACCATTAATCGTCAAAACCGGATATTTCCAGGAAGACAAGGAACTTAAAGAATTCGCGTCAATCGTCAATAAATATGCAGACGCCATAGCGGCAATCAACACGATTGCTGCGCCTGTTATTGACAGAAAAGGCAAGCAAGCCTTACCCGGCAGTCCGGTGAGATTGAAGTCGGGTATTTGTGGAGCCGCCATAAAATGGGCGGGGATAGACATGGTCAAAAGATTGAATAAAATCAAAAAAGCCAATAATTACAAATTCGCAATTTTTGGGGTTGGCGGAGTGATGAAGGTTAAAGATTATTTCGAATACAGAAAAGCCGGTGCCGATGTTGTCATGTCCGCGACCGGCTCCATGTGGAATCCATATCTTGCCCAGGAAATAAAAAAACATGAAAAGTAATATCCTGTACGGAAAGCAAACGGAAGCTGCCTTAGCCAATTTCCCTTTCAATTACCATCGGGTTCTCAAGGAATTTGTATACGCCATGGTTCAAGTGAAAAAGGCCGCTGCCATTGCCAATTTCAAAGCGGGAAAGCTAGACATGAAAGTATCTGAAAAAATTGTCAAAGCCTGCGACGAAATAATGGCCGGTAAATATGACGCGCAGTTTCCGGTCGGTGCCCATCATGGGGGAGCTGGGACATCGGTCAACATGAACGTCAATGAAGTCATAGGTACGTTAGCCGGTGCCCACCCGAATGACCACGTCAACGCCAGCCAGTCGACAAACGACGTTAATCCTTCTGCCCTCAAGATCGCTTCGATAAAAATGACTGAAAAATTATTGGAAAGCCTGAATTACCTAATCTTAACTCTTGACCAAAAGTCGAAAGAGTACGCCAGGGTGAGAAAACTGGCCCGTACTCACATGCAGGACGCGATACCGACCACCTTGGGGGCGGAGATGGGATCGTACCGGGACATCCTCAAAAGGGACAGGAAAAGGATAGAAGAGGCTTTAAAGTATTTCTACGAGTTGAATATGGGCGGAACCGCCATAGGCAACTCAATAAATGCCCCGAAAACATATATAGAAAACTTTTATCCCGAGATCAGAAAAATAACCGGAATAAAAAATCTCAAGCCGTTGAAAAACATGATGACCGGTACTTCATCTGATTCGGATTTTTGCCACCTTTCATCAGCCGTCACGATACTTTGCAATGATGTTTCTAAAATTGCCCTTGACCTGAGGTTCTTGAGTAGCGGACCGATGGGTGGAATCGGGGAAATATCTTTTAGGGAACTTCAACCGGGTTCATCCATTATGCCCGGAAAGGTAAACCCGGTTATCGCCGAATCAATGAACCAGACCTATTACCTCGTTAATGGCAAGAACGTCAGCATCCATCAGGCCGCTGAAGGCAGCCATCTTGAACTAGGAGTCATGTTGCCGATCATTGCCGACTCGCTCCTCATGATTTTAAGGATCACCGAAAAGGCCATGAGGATTTTTGCCGACAAGGGTATCAAAAACATTGTCGTCAATGAAAAAAGGTGTCTCGAACACCTTGAGAAATCGACCGCCTATTCGACTCTACTTACTCCTAAGTTGGGTTATGATGTTGTTTCAAATATGGTCAAAGAAGCCGTCAGGACCGGTAAAACCATGAGGGAAATAGTTCTGAGGGACAAACTTTTGACGGAAGCGGAGTTCAACAAATTAATAATTACCAAATGAATATGGAAAAAAAAGTGATTGGCCTTTTGAAAAAGGTCGGAGCCATTTTGACCGACGACCATTTTGTTTTGACGTCAGGCCGCCATACGGGGGTATATATCAATAAGGATTTCCTTTATCCCCACGTTAAAGAGACCGCCCAAATAGGGCGCATGTTTGCCGAAAAGTTTAAGAACAGGTCCATTGATGTTGTCGCCGCTCCGGCTGTTGGGGGCACGATCCTTTGCACATGGACCGCCCACTATCTTTCTAGATTAAAAGGAAAAGAAATTTTGAGCGTATATACGGAAAAGGACAAAGGAACGACCGCCTCGGCCGCCGAAAGCGAGCAGATCTTCAGGCGCGGTTACGATAAATTCATTAAAGGAAAGAAAGTCTTGGTCCTTGAAGATTTGACAACGACCGGCATATCAGTCAAGAAAACCGCCGCTGCCGTTAGGATGGCGGGTGGAACGGTTGTTGGGGTCTGTGTGATGATCAACCGCGATTCAAAACGCGTCAACGCCAAAGTTGTCGGTGCGCCTTTTACTTCGCTTGGTGTTTTTGAGGTAGAATCATATCCCGAAAACAACTGTCCGTTATGTAAAAAGGGAATTCCTGTCAATACAAAGATAGGACACGGTAAAAAGTTTTTGGAACATAAAAAATGAAGTTTACAGAAAAACTCGAAAAAACTATAAAGAAAAACGACTCCCTGATCTGTGTCGGACTGGATGCTGATGTTAAAAAAATCGGAAAGGGAAAGAGCCAGTTTTTGTTCAATAAGGAGATCATCAAGGCCACCAACGACCTAGTTTGTTCATACAAGTTGAACAGTGCCTTCTATGAGTCTATAGGACACAAAGGAATAGAGGACCTGAAAAAAACCTGTGACTACCTTAAAAGCAATTATCCCCATATACCGATAATCATAGACGCCAAAAGGGCGGATATAGGCAATACAAACGAAGGATATGTTCAATTTATTTTTACATACCTTAAGGCCGATGCTCTAACGATCCACCCGTACTTAGGGCAAGAGGCTATAAGACCATTCCTCGCCATGAAGGATAAGGGAATCATTATCCTTTGTCGCACTTCAAATCCCGGGGCGGGGGAGTTTCAGGATCTTGAAGTCAAGGGTACTCCTTTGTATAAGATAGTCGCCAAGAAGGTAGCCGAGAAATGGAACGCCAATGGGAACTGTTTGTTGGTCGTCGGAGCAACATACCCTAAGGAATTACGGGAGGTGAGACGGATTGTCGGACAGAATATGTACTTTCTTGTTCCTGGCATCGGAGCCCAGGGAGGCGATATACGGTCTACCTTGAAAGCGGGTTTGAATAAAAATAAGACAGGTCTTATTATCAATTCTTCGCGGGGCATAATATTTGCCGATAATCCGAGGGAAGAGGCGCAAAAACTAAAGGGAGTGATCAATCAATATAGGAAATGATTGACACAAAGCCAAGATTCGGATAGAATACCACATTATGTCTGAAAAAAAGATAAGGGTTGTTAAAAATGTTGGTAGAGACGACATTCAGGGCCGCGTATATCCTCCTGACAAATTCATGGGTTATTTCAGAAAAGAAGACGTGGACCTAGTTCATCCCTATATGTGGCCGATTGGCCTGATGGGAATTTTTTGTTGGAACACAATGGTATTGAAGCAAGAAGTGGATATATTAGTAGATGAAAGACCCCAACAGCCACACAATCTTCCGGTGGTGATTGAAGTGGTGCCCACAAAAAGAGCCTTAACTTCTGTATAATTTTCTTTTATGTATACTCCTTCGAAAAAAGTATTGGAAAACTACGCCCGAGTCATGGTCGATTTTGCCCTCGGCAAGGGAAAGGGGATTAAGCCGAAGGAAGTGGTCTATCTCCAGTTTGACCTTGAAGCCAAGCCTTTGGCGGTTGCGGTATTCAAGCGAATCCTTGAGGTTGGCGCCTACCCGATTCTCAAGCCCTCCGATGAAACCTTTGAGAGGGCCATGTTTGAGAATGCGTCAGACGATCAGTTGAAATTCTTCCCGAAAAAATACACAAAGACTCTTATCGACACGATCGATCATCGCGTTTACCTCATCGCACCGACAAATCCTTTTTTATTGAAGAATATCGACCCGAAAAAGATTATTATGGCCAACAGCCAAAAACAGGCCTTAAGGCGTTGGCTTTTTGAGAAGGAGGATAAAGGGAAGCTGACCTGGTCTTTGTGTTTGTATGGTACCGAGGGTATGGCCAAGGAAGCTGGTTTGACAATCCAAGAATTTTGGAAACAAATAATTGACGCTTGCTACCTTGATGAAGTTGACCCGATTGCCAAATGGAAAAAAACCTTCAGGGAAATAGAGGCGCTGAAAGATAAGCTCAACTCCTTGCCGGTTGAGAAGTTTCATATAGTTTCGGAAAAGACGGACTTGTATATATCCTTAGGGAAGAATAGAAAATGGGAAGGCGGTAGGGGAGCCAATATACCGTCTTTTGAAATCTTCACGTCTCCGGACTGGCGGGGAGTAACGGGTAAGATATTTTTCAACTTTCCGCTTTACCGATACGGCAACATAATCGAGAATATCCAATTGGAGTTTAAGGAGGGGAGAGTTGTTAAGGCAACGGCTGACAAAAATGAAAAACTTCTTCGCGAGATGATTTCGCAAAAGAATGCCGACAAAATCGGGGAATTTTCCCTTACGGATAAGCGGTTTTCAAAGATCTCCCGCTTCATGGCTAATACTCTTTATGACGAAAATTTCGGCGGGGATTACGGAAATTCGCACTTGGCGGTCGGCACCTCCTATCACGATTGTTATACCGGGGATATTAAGTCAATGAAAAAGAAAGACTGGGAAAAGCTGGGGTATAACGAGTCTATAGAGCATTGCGACATCATAAACACCAACCCCAAGACGGTCACGGCAATTCTTACCGACAACACCGAAAAACTCATATATAAGGACGGACTGTTTACTCTTTGACCTTCTCACATTTTTCTTATTGAAATTGTATTTTTAAGATAGTATCATCAGACTGTCTATCCATATGATCGATTTATCTACCATAGTCAAAAGAAAGAACATCATCAAAGTCGATCCCGATATGACCTTGTCCCACGCATTATCCAAGCTTTCAACCTCCCACGACGCCGCTTTTGTCTTTGACGAAAAAAACAAGTTTATGGGGGTCATAAATCCTTATTATTGCGTCATAAAGAGTTCTCACCCTGGAAACGCCCTGGTTGAGCACTGCCTCCATCACCCCCCCAAGATATATGTCGACTTTTCCGTACCCAAAGTGGCGTCATTGCTTATAGAATCCAAGATCCACTATCTGCCGGTTTTTGACAGGAAGGATAATTTCCTTGGGATAATATCGGCGCGAAGGATTCTTTCAAATCTGATGGACCTGCCTGCCTTCAAGAAGACCATAAAAGAAGCACTCAGCTTCAGACAAAAACCCCTGACGGTCATCTATGAAGACGAAACTGTCGCCCAGGCGCTGACCCTTTTCAAGTCGACCAAACTCTCAAAGCTTATCGTCATCAACCGGGATATGAAGCTTAAAGGGATCTTAAGCTATTACGACCTTATATCGTTTTTGACCCAACCGAAAAATCATGAAGGCAAGATGGAAAGGGTGGGGAACAAGATCCATCTTTTCAACCAACACGTGAAAAACTATATGAAAACATACGTCCTGAGTCTTAAGAACGAAAACCTGTTGTCAGAAGCATTCAACCTGATCATAAACAAAAAAATCGGTAGCGTCGTTATTGTCGACAAGGACCGTCATCCAGTGGGGATCGTGACAACCCGGGACTTATTGAGGTTCTATATGGATAACGAGGTTATGCGCGGCGTGAAGAAAACTTTTTCAAAAATAGGGAAACTTCTTTTAAATCGTTGAATTTATTATCGTAGGGAATAATCTTATCTACAAGATTGGTGATCCAGAGGATTTCAGCCCCGGTGTGGTGATTCAGTTTTTCGATGATGTCCCAATTGTCCTCAACATAAATATCTAGTTTGAGCTTTTTAATCATTTCCTCTTTAAAATCATTGGGTTGGCTGTTCTTTTCGTTTATATAGCATTTCTTGAAAACTTTGTCGGCATCTATAATCTTAAGCCACTTGTCATAGTCGTCCTTAAGAAATCCGTATCGACCGGTGATTAAATAAAATTCAATATTACTGTTTTTCGACAGTTTCGCAATTTCCCCGTAACCCTTATTTACTTTAAAACTAGTAAGGTGAATGAGTCTCCAAAGGAATCTCTCAAAAGATGACTGGGGCAAATAGAAGGCATCTTTTTTCTGGTGAAGAAAGGAAGATTTCAAAGGTTTAAGTATCTTCTTGGCAAAAGGACGAAGCACTCTTATGGGGTTATATAGAATGACCCCGTCAAGATCAAAGCCGACTCTAATTGTTTTTTTCATAATACAAATTTGTATAAGACTTTTTAATCGATATGCATCTCGCTCAAATATTGAAGGAATTATTTTAGTCTTTTAATCCCACTTCATTCGACTATAATTATACCTTATGAAGGTCTTGATTACAGGAGGCGCCGGGTTTCTCGGTCTCCACCTGGCAAAGTGTTTTTTCCGCGAAAAAAAACAGATATACCTTTTGGACATAAACAACCCCGATATGAAAGAATATCCAAAAGGAGTCGTTTTTCTGAAAGCCGATGTTAGGAACAAAAAGCTTTTGAATAAGATTTTTAAAGAAGTAAAACCTGACTATGTTGTTCATGCCGCAGCCGCTCTGCCTTTGAGAGGGGCAAAGGAGATACATGACGTAAACGTAAACGGTACTGAAAACATTTTGGCGGTCTCAAAAAAATACAAAATCAAAAGGGTGATACACATTTCTTCAACCGCTGTATACGGCGTACCCGTTAAACACCCGATTGTCGAATCGGACATACGAGTGGGTGTCGGACCTTACGGACAGTCGAAAATAGACGCCGAAGATGCCTGTTTCAGATATATGAAAAATGGCCTTAACGTCACAATCATAAGACCCAAGACGTTTCTTGGAACCCACCGCCTTGGGGTGTTTGAAATCCTTTTTGACTGGGTTCACGACGGAAAGAAAATTCCGGTCATAGGTAGCGGTCGAAACCGCTACCAGCTTTTGGAAGTGGACGATCTGGCAAAGGTAGTCTTTCTATTTACCCAAAAGAACACAAAAAAGTACAATGATGCTTTCAATATCGGAGCCGAAGAATTTACGACCATAAAGGGTGACTTTGATATTTTCTTTAAGTCAATAAAATCAAAATCGAGAATTTTAACGACGCCCGCATATTTAGTAAAAAAAGCCCTCTGGCTTTTTGAGAAACTGCACCTGTCTCCCTTATACCAATGGGTTTATGATACCGCCGATCGCGACTCGTTTGTGTCAATTGACAAGCTAACCAAAACCTTAAACTGGCACCCCCGTTATTCAAATTCGGACGCGTTGATAAAAGCCTACGCTTGGTACTACAAAAACTATCGGGAAATAAAATCCCGCGGTACCGGTACTACCCATACGGTCGGATGGAAACAGGGGATTCTAGGAATAATAAAGAAATTAATGTAACTTCTTGTATATCATGATCTGCGGATGGTCGTAAACCGTGAAGGATTCGTCGGCCGATTGGTCGTTGATACCCAAATAAAATTTGCCGATCCTGATTCCCGGGTTGGCCTGGAATTCGGCGACCTTACGGAAGGGGAGGCGGTTGTTGAAAAGTTTATCGTAATAGTCGGCAGTCTTCACATAGCATGATTTATATTTCCGGCAGTCGGTCAACCGAGACAGGGGGACGTGCAGTCTGTTTGAAGCAATTATTATATAATCCGCGCGATCGAGCTTGTCATTTAATACCAACCACTTGATCTCATCGTCGGGTTGATCATAAAGAGTCAGTTCTTCAAACGTATAGTTACCGGAATCACCAACGGGTAATCGGTCGTCCCAATGCTCAACCGCAAGAACGGAACCGGCGGGAATATTTTTTCTTATCCAGTCCGATGCGGCAATTCTCGTATGAGTATATGAATATATGTTTACAAAAGCTAAAGACCAGGCAATCGATATGATAAAGGTAACGGCGGCCAGATATTTATTGATGTCCTTGAGCCGGCTGATGCCGTATCCCGCCACAACCGCAAATAAAGGATAAAGAGGCAGCATGTAACGCATGAACTTGACGGCGCTTCTACCAACTATTAGGAAGTAGTATGTTAATACAACAATCATCAATATGAATCCGGTATTTTTTAAATGCTTTCTTGAGTTGATAATGCCGATAATCACAATAAGAGAAATGATAGGGCCGAGTCCCCAAAAGAATATATTTTTCAAGTAGTAGAAGTAGGGTAGGGTGTCGACATACTGGAGAGTGTAGGGGAAAGTGTAGGGATTGGAATTCATCCTCAACTGTTGAGAGATATCGGTCAGAAACCGTTCATATTCGATAAATGCATAAGGCATGAAGATGTAAAAAAACAGCAAAAATGTAATTCCAAATACCGTAGCCGTTTGAAATATTTTTTTCGGCTTTTTAATGTTCTTCCAAATAATCAAGACGCCGATAAACGGCAAAAATACTATTGCCGTAAACTTCGTCGCCATCATGGCGGCAAAAACCACTCCAATAATAATCGACCTTTTGAGCGAAGGTTTCTTAAGGTATAGGAGCAGTTGGTAGACAAGAACCGCCGTCAACGTCGTCAGCAAAACGTCGACAACAAAAAAGTGGGAATTCTGAATTGGAAAAAAAGCGATGGCGTAGAAAAACCCCGACGCCAAGGCCACCGATTCTTTTTTAAAGATATGTCTTGAAATCTTATAAACGAAAACGACCGTCATAAGGTCAAAGAAAATCGACAGGTATCTGCCGGTCTTGACCAGGGTATAGTAGTCGGTTGAAGGGTGAAAAAGTCTCAATAGGTATACGGGCAGACTTCCGTAGTTGAAAAAATCCGGATTGAGATTCGCAAAAAAACTTATCTTCTCGGTGACCATCATCAACATCCTCTCATCGGGGTGAAGTTGGCCCCATTGATCCCAGTCGACCCCATATAGTCGAAGCAAAAAAGCAACGATTAGGAGGATTGCCATTTTGGCCATAATGATATATTATAGAGTAATTATGCTGCCTGTTTTATTGGATTTGGGATTTTTGAAGATCTACACCAACGGCATCTTCCTGATGCTGGCATTTTTTTGGGCAATGTTTTTGATATGGCGAAACGTCAGGATGACTTCGTATAAGGAAGAAGACGTCTTTGACGGAATATTCTTGGGGCTGGCAGGCGGACTCTTTGTCGGCCGCCTTTTTTACGTTATTATCAACTTCGAGGAGTTTGGGTTTGACCTCTTGAAGTTTGTCCTCATAAACGGTTATCCAGGGATGTCAGTTTGGGGTGTTATACTCGGGTCTTTGGTGACCTTCTATCTGTTTTTTTCCACCCGTAAGATTGATTTCAAGGAGATTATCGACTATTTCATTTCGCCGATTTTCTTAGCCCTCTCGTTTGGAAAACTGGGAAGTTTCTTTTCGGGGAGCGAAGTCGGGGCCAAGACCGATTTTTTTCTGAAGTTGAAGTTCCCGGGACACGAGGGGATGAGGCACCTGACCAGTTTTTACGAAGCAGTGTTGTTTGCGATTGCCGCCTATCTGTCTCACAGACTGCTTTTTGAGATCAGGAAGGAAAAGTACGGTCACGGTTTTCTTTTGGCCTTTTTTCTATGGTTCTTTTCCCTTACCTATTTTATATTTGACAAACTCAAGGCGCCTACTTTATACTTACAGGGTTATAGTTTTAACATGGTAATGTCAGGGGCATTGCTCTTGACAATGAGTTTTTACTTTATATATTATAAGAGACAAACAATCTCAAGTTTCATAACAAAATATGGACAAAAAGCGGTCTCAAAAATTCGAAACGCTTCAAAAAGAAAGACTTCTTCTGGAGAGGCAAAAAAGCCTGGCGCAAATTGACGAGTTAAGAAAAGACGATCCATTCGCCGATCCCGACCACGCGTCAGATAACGCCGCCGTTGACACCGATGTTAGGGAACAGGTTGGCCACGACACGATTGAAGCCCAGATCAAGGATACTCAAAAGAGAGTCACCCAGATAGACGTTGCCTTAAGGAAGATATCTAAAGGTCAGTACGGCAAATGCGAGAGCTGCGGAAAAGAAATTCCCCAGGCCCGTCTCAAACTTATCCCCGAAGCCGCCAATTGTTTGGAATGTGAAAAAAGGTTAAGAAAGTAAAGGGAAACTCCTATATACTCTTTATTATGGGTGATATCGCGCCGAATCTTATTTTAAACTTTTTTTTATTCCTTTTCGTACCCTTCACCCTCGCCGTTCTCTCGAAAAAAGCCAAAATATCTCCGCTTATAGGATATATAGCCGGAGGACTTGTTTTGGGCAACCTATTCCCGGAATTAGCCAGGACAGAGACGATAAAAAATTTTGCCTATTTCGGCATAGTCTTGCTGATGTTCACGGTTGGGTTGGAGACCAGCTTCCAGCGGTTGTTGTCGTTGAAAAAATACATTATTCTCGGGGGGACTCTACAGATAACCCTCTCCATCGCGGCAGTCTTCGCATTAAGCCTTTTTTTTAAGTTCAGCCTTTTGGAGTCTCTTCTTATCGGGATTGCTCTTTCCTCTTCATCAACGACTCTCGTTGCCAAGATAATCCAGGACAGGGGAGAGGAGTCGTCGTTTATAGGAGAAATTGCCATGGGAATACTAATTTTTCAGGATATCGCCTTCATCCCATTCCTAATCATTTTTACGTCAATTACGGCCGGATCGCTTTCGGCCTTATCGGTGACGGGGGAGATAGTCGTGAGTTTGATCAAGGCAACCGTCATCATTACGGGCCTTGATCTTTTGGGACAGAAAATCATCCCGATCGTCTTCAGCCGGATCGCCCGTTCGTCGCGGGAGCTTTTTAATCTTTTCATCGTCGTTTTCATATTGTTTGTTGCCGGCTTATCCCTGTTTCTTGATATCCCGATTCTTATTGGCGTGTTTGTCGCTGGGGTCTTGCTGGCTCAAACGACGGAACATTATCACATATTCTCCCAAATTAGACCGTTCAGGGATCTACTAGGCGTGATCTTTTTCGTATATATCGGAAGCAATATAGAAATAAGCCAAATCATAACCAACCTACCGGCAATCCTTTTATTTAGCATTATCGTCATGTTGGTCAAAGGCATAATCATCCTTTCAATCTTCCTCTTCATGAGGTTCCATTCAAAGACAAGCTTTTCCCTGGCGACATATCTGTTCCAAATTGACGAGGATGCTTTCATTCTGATGTCGACTGCTTATCTTAACGGCGTCCTGTCCCAGGACAAATATTTGTTCATCATCGCGTCAACCCTGATCACGCTTGTCGTGACCCCGATCCTGATCAAAAACAAAGACGGCATGTATAAGTCGATAAGGTTTTTCACAAAGAAGTATTTTGGAGTCATTGAGAATTTTCTTGTGACACGGGTTGACAGCAATCGCTCTCCTATTGACGAACTAAACCTCAAGAACCATGTGGTTTTGTGCGGCTACGGACGGATCGGTAGTTACGTCGGTCGTTCGTTGATTATGGCCAACATTCCTTATATCGCCATCGACTACAATCTTTATACGGTCGAAAAAGCCAGAAGAAGCGGGGTCAATATCATATACGGCGACCCGACCGACATAGATATCCTGGATTATGCCCAGGTTGATGAAGCGGCGATTATGGTTTTGGCCGTACCCGAAAAAAACACCCAGGAGGCAATCGTATTAGGTGCCAAGAAACTGAACCGCGACCTATACATCGTCAGTCGCGTTCACAAGAAGCAAGACCAGACAAGGATGAAGGATCTTGGGGTCGACCTTGTCATTCAGCCGGAATTCGAGGCGTCGCTCTCGATAGTCAGGCGAATCTATAGACTCCATAAAATGGATAAAATAGAGGTAGTCAATAAGATCAAAAGGTTGAAAATAGAGCACGGACTAGCATGAAAAACAAACCAATACTGAAACATAAAAATCTTGGCTTCAACCTGATATGGATTTTTGTCCTTTTGGTCGGGTATTGGGGCTATAAGAATGTTACCTCATCGGTTTTTTTGAGGAATAAGGATAAAATCAATGTGGTCTTCTTCGACAATACGACTCGTTACTATTCGATCGATCCGAAAGGTCTGGATTATTTTTTGAGTTTTCCGGCCGATGCCCAGATGCTTGTGCCTGGTGGATACGGTCACTACCGTGCCGGTGCCGTGAACAAGTTGGCGATGCTCGAGAAGAAGCCCGACCTAATACGCAAAACCTTTTCCTGGGCGACCTCAAGCATGGTCGATTTATACTTCTATCCGCCCGAGGGGACGATATTCTACAAGCAAAGCGAGGATACGGACTTCAGCCCCACTTTTTACGAAATATTCCTTAATCCCGGAAACGCCAACCTGGTCGATAGATTTTTCGTCATGGGTTCACTGGTCGGCAAAAGCAAGAATTCCTATAAAGGGATTAAGGTCGGAAACAACTTTAACCAAGAGGAATTTACCAAAGACAATATGGGTATTTTCTACAAGAGGAGTTACCGGAATAGCCAAATTAACGTCCAGATAGAATATTCAAAAAGCTACAGAACCGGGCAACTCATAAGCGACATCTTGGATGGAGAGGGGATAAGGGTAGTTGATTTGACGTCAAAGGGTGAGGTTTCCGATAAACCCTGTGAGATTATAACTTCAAAAGATAACCTCGGTACCGAAGTGGCTCAGGGTATAAAAAGCTTTTTCGGTTGCCGGACAATAATCGGGGAAGCGACCGTATCTGATATAATTTTAAAGTTAGGTAGGGTTGAGCGCGACTGGGCCATAGAATAATTTACGTTACACATATATGTATATAAGCTTTTTAATCATATTGGTAATTTCAATCATCCTCGCGGTTCGGTCGATGAAGGATTTCGGAGTTCCGGATGTGATCAAAAAGATGATTTCTAGCAAGAGGGCAAAAGGAACGATCCTTTTCCTGAAGAAGAAGGTTATCCATTATTCTTCGGGCTCTTCGTCTTTTTCTTCTGGTTCGTAACCCAGGTACTCTTTTTCTTCGACTATGGATTCGGCTAGCTGTTCAAGATCCACCTCAGACAGTTCCGCATCATCCTCGTTATTATCGCCGTCGTCTTTGCCGCTCATACTCTGAAGATTTGACTGGATGTTGACGGGAAAAGACATATATTTGGCGACTCTACGGCCTTTCTTTTCCTCCTTAAGAAAAACAGCTGCGTGTTTAAGGCTGGTTTCCTTGGCATAGGCGTTGAATACGCTTCCGGCCTTGATGAATATCGTCAAGCGCTTGGAAATGTCGTCTGGAAGGCAGCCTATGTATTCATCATCCATCGTCCTCACTTCGACACGCCTTTTCTTGACGATCATCGACAACTTTTGTCCGATGGCCAAACGGGCAAGTACGGATTTCTGTCCACAGTTAACGAGAGTGACGGTCTTTGTTTTTCCGGGAATGTCCAGAAACAGGTAGGGATTGAGGTTGACGTCTTTCGATTTATGGATTTTCTTTGTCTCGAGAATTTTAATCTTTTCGAGATTGTCTTGAGCAGTCCGGTTGCCGGGCAACAATGCCAAAGCTTTCTTGTAATATTTCCTGGCGTCGTTAATGTTCCCGTCCTGCATGAAAGCAAAACCTAGACGAAGGTGGGCGTCGGCATTTTTTTTGTCTTGTTTTATTATCTCGTGATTGTATTTTATGGCCTTTTCCCAATCCGCGGAAATGGCCGCCTCGATAGCCTGTTTTTCAAGTTGAGATGCCTTATCCATAGATTCATTACAGTATATTTAAAACTATTGATTTGTCAAGTATAATTGAGTCACTATGTCAGGACATTCCAAATGGGCGAATATCAAGAGAAAAAAAGGGGTAAATGACAAGATAAAAGGCAATGTCTTCGGGAAAATGAGCCGGATAATTACGATTGCCGTACTCGAAGGGGGAGGATTGACCGACCCCGAGCATAACGTCAAACTCCGCATAGCAATCGAGAAGGCCAAAGCATTCAACATGCCCAAGGAGAATATCAAAAGGGCAATAGAGAAAGGGATTGGTCCGGATAAAAGTACCCTCAAGGAGGTTATCTACGAAGGGTTTGGTCCCGGAAGCGTAGCTATGCTTATGCAGGCGACAACCGACAACCCGAACAGGACTTTAAGCGAAATACGAAACCTGATGGAGCGCAATAATGGAAAACTTGGTAATAGCGGGTCGGTCGGATATCTATTCAAGAAATGCGCCTTAATGATATTCAAGAAAGAATCTATTAAAGAAGAGGATGTGTTTGCGGTCGGGGATAAGCTTGGGGCTTTCGATATAGACTCTGATGAAGAAAGATTTTACGTCTATTTTCCTTTCGAGAATTTGGGGCATATAAAAGACAGGCTTGAAGGCGTGGAATATGAATCTGCCGAAGTTGATTACAAGCCTCAAAGTATAATTGAAGTCGATTCCGACAAGTTGGCCAAGATCGAGAACCTTATAAACGTCCTTGAAGCTTTGGATGATGTCCATAAAGTATTTGTCAATCTATAAGACATTTGGGCGAGTTATATGTCGTCCAAATATTAAAGGTATAATGATAGTCTTTTAATCTTAACGATTATGAAGAAATTTCTAAAAGAACTTAGTAAGAGATTCCAAAAAAAAGTCGTCAGGATTGACAAGCGGGTGAGGTTTGTAGTTTCGGCTCTGCTACTTGGTGCTCTTATGCTTTTTTCGACCTTCTTTTACTTTGACAAATGGTATATTTTTCTTCCACTCTTAATTATCCTGACGTATTTGGTTACCTATTTTTCCCTGGCCGAGGGGATAGAGAAGTTGGGATGGTTTGGGCTTTTTGTCATGCCGATTGCCGTATCTGCGTCCTTTTATCTTGTATATTTCCTGTTTCCGGGGCGCTGGTTAACAAGGATACCTTTTATAATATTCTATGAAATCTCGATATACGCAATGATCGTTTGCTCGAATATTTTTAACGTCGGGGTAGAGAAGAACCTGGGGCTTTACCGCGCTGCGTTTTCCATTAATTTTCTCTACCAAGCGATCGTTTCTTTTTTGATTTTCAACCTTGTATTTGCCTTAAAGGCAAACTTCATTATCAATGGTGCCATAAGCGGGGTAATTGGGATAATCTTGGGGTTGAACCTTTTCTGGACAATTAGGCTCAAGAGACATCTTGAAGCCGAGGTGAAGAATTACTCGATATTGCTGGGATTAGTGATGTTCGAGCTGGCCTTACTAGCCTCATTCCTGCCTCTAGCCACGCCTGTCTATGCACTATTTCTTACTGGAGGATACTACAGCTTGGCCGGCCTCATTTACAATCATATGGACGAAAAACTATTTATAGAAACAATTAGGGAGTATGTAGTCGTATTTAGCTTCGTTTTATTAATAACTTATCTTTCGTTGAGCTGGTAAATAAGGCAGGCCCGAGGCCGGGGAGAGGGTAGTGGGATAGGGGGAAAAGAACACTATTAAATAAAGTACACGGACGTGAATAATTATCCTATAGTAATTAATTACTAAATACTATAGGGTATTAGTTGAGGCTAAAATTTAAAAACTTATTTAAAACCAATCGAATAAACCACTGACCTGCGAGGCTAATTCAATTAGTTTAGACCGTCACTATACTCCAGACAGTATCCATACCAATTGTGGACAAGTGCGGAAATTCGAGGCTAAAAATGAAAATATGGACCGATATGACAAGCTAAATCGCATCTCCATATTAGCGTCCATTTAATAAGAAAATAGCCTCGAAAACATCATTTTGGAAGATAATAACAATCTAAATCGCATTAACTCCTACACTCCTGTAAGCAGATACGGTCTCAATCTGACATTTTAGCCTCAAAAAACTCAATTTAGAGCGATATTATGCTCTAAAAATGACCAATCGTAGCAGCGACCAAGAGAAGGGGTCGTCTTGTCATAATTAATCGATAATTAATCGTTTATAAGAAGCGTGGTGTCAAATCAATGGAGACACGATACAGAGAGAGGTGTGGGACTTTCCTCCCCAAGGATTATTTACCGGAATTTCCCCAAAGGCCGGATATAGGGATTATGTGATATCTATATCAGAGGGAATAAAGATATCCAACGTCGTAAATTGTATCTTTTACGATGTTACGCTCGGGTGGAGCAAGGGAAGTGGCGGATTGTTGTATCAATCTAAATTAAAAT
>CAZUBL010000005.1:0-32255 GCA_964618685.1 uncultured Gammaproteobacteria bacterium
TCATATGAATAAAAAGCCTGACCGAAATTTTGTCAGCCTGATAATGATTTTCTTTCTCGCCTTCGGACTTTTCATAACCGTCACTACCTTCAACAGGCAGATCGCTACCCTGACACGGGCAAAAGAAGAACTGTTACCGTCATCGGAAACATCGTTGATGTTTGCTTGGCCTCTAACCGCGAAAGTCAACAGCGCCTCGCCGGTTGAGATCAATGTCTTTATAAGAAACGCCAATAATTCGCCAATAGGGAACAAAAAAGTAACCCTCACTTCGACCATAGGTGAATTCCAACAGGCTTCCCAGACGACCGATAAGTCCGGCAAAAGCACTTTTTATTTGACTTCCTCATTGATCGGACTTGCGGAGGTTACGGGTATGGTAGACGACCAGACCGAGCTCAAACAGAAAATTACCATCAAGTTCGAGTAAACACTTATGAAAAAAATTAATAAGGTTGTTATTCCTGCTGCTGGTTTTGGAACCAGGTTTTTGCCCCAAACTAAGGCGATGCCCAAGGAGATGTTGCCTGTGGTTGACAAGCCGGTTATCCAGTATGTAGTTGAGGAGGCGATAAATTCACACGTTGAAAACATCATTATCGTAACCGGCGCCAACAAACGGGCGATCGAAGATCATTTCGACGGACCTTCCGAGGATCTCATAAAAAACCTTTTGGCCGGAAAAAAAGAGCATCTACTGCGGGAAATCGAGAGAATATCGACAATGGCCAACTTCATCTACATCAGGCAAAAGGGACCCTACGGCAATGGTACCCCGGTTTTGACGGCCGAACCAGCAATAGAGGATGAACCATTCGCCGTTTTATGGGGTGACGAATTCATTTATTCTAAACCTCCGCGTCTTCAGCAGATGATCAAGGTTCACGAAAAAATGGGCGGTATAGTCATATCGGGAGTCAAAATAGAAAACAAGGAAGATTTGAGGCGTTACGGCATTGCCGACTTGACCCATGTCGAGAAAAACGTTTACAGGATCAACAAGATCGTTGAAAAGCCCGAACCCCACGAGGCACCTTCAAATGTCGCAACCCACGGAGGATATATCTTGCCTCCCGAGATTTTTTCGGCTTTGAAAAGAATCAAACCGGGCAAGGGAGGAGAGATATGGCTCGTTGATGCCATAAATCTTCTTAAGAAGGAAGGGGTTCCGGTTTATGCTGTTGTAATCGAGAACGGGAAGTATTTTGATACCGGGAACAAATTCGAGTACCTGAAGACGGTGATCGAATTTGCTCTTGAGCATAAAGAGATAAACGGTGAATTCCGCCGCTTCCTAAAATCGCTTAAAATATAAAAGGGCCCTTATTTCCAATTGAAAAACATGCCCCTCATTGTTACAATGTATAGATTATGACCAATTTAGATAAGAAAGTTGCCGAGCTTTTCGAAGCCGGATGCCACCTCGGGCACAAAAACAACCGAGTGCACCCCAAAGCCCGCAAATATATATACTCGGTTGAGAACGGCGTTTCGGTTATTGACCTTACCAAAACCGTAACCATGCTTGATGAGGCCAAGGCCTTCATGAAAGACCTCGCCAAAGGCGGAAAAACTATTCTCGTTGTCTCCACAAAGAAAATAGGGGCCGGAGTCGTATCTAAGATCTGTACGCCATTGGGAATTGCCCACGTTTCCCTCAAATGGCCGGCCGGACTACTCACAAACTTCGAAATGATCATCAAAAACGTCAAGAAACTAGAAAAGATGAAGGAAGAGAAAGAAAAAGGCGAGTGGAATAAATACGTCAAACACGAGCAGGTTCAGATGCAGAAGCTTATGAACAAACTTCAGAAGTTCTACGGAGGAATCCTGCCGATGAAAAAGATGCCCGACGCCCTCCTGATAATCGACATAAAAAAAGAAAAGAATGCCGCAACCGAAGCTAAGGCCATGAAAATCCCGGTCATAGCCGTCGTTGACACCAACGTCAACCCGGAAGGCATCGATTACCCGATTCCAGGAAACGACGACTCCCTGACTTCGATTGAGTTCTTTGCCAAAGAATTGATCGAAGCCTATACCAAAGGAGCGCCGACAGAACCGACTTCAAAATAATTTTAATCACATATGTACGACATAAAAAAACTGAAGCAGTTGAGAGATGAGACCGGAGTGTCGTTTTCCCTTTGCAAGAAGGCGCTTGAAGAAACAAAAAACGACATAGGTGAGGCAAAAAAGCTTTTAAGCCGCTGGGGTCAAGATAAGGCCGCTTCAAAATCCGATCGCAAGACTAACGCAGGCGCCATATTCTCATACGTTCACCACAACAAGAAAGTCGCATCCTTGGTCGAACTGAGCTGCGAGACCGATTTCGTTTCCGGTAATAAGGACTTCCAATCCCTTGGTCAGGATTTGGCTATGCAGGCCGCATCCTTGACGGCCGAGACCGTTGAAGAGTTTGTCGAACAGGAATATATAAGGGACCCATCTAAAAAGATCAATGAGCTTGTCAAAGACGCTATCCTCAAATTTGGCGAAAACATCAAAGTAAACAGAATTATTCGCTGGTCCGTATAAGACATTTCGGCAGATTTTGTTTTGCTTAAAAATTGAAGAAGCATTAATAGTCTTTTTGCCATAAGGCAATAATCATGGATATCGTACAGGAATTTAAAACAAAAAGCCAAAAGGCCGTCGATTTTCTTAAGGAGGACTTAAAGTCCATAAGAACCGGAAGGGCTTCTCCAAGTCTGGTTGAGAATTTGTCGGTTGATGCTTACAACGGAACAGCCCACATGAGACTTCTTGAAATGGCAACAATTGTTACAGAAGGCCCATCCGCTTTATCGATCTCACCCTTTGACCCGTCGACTATTCAGGACATTGAAAAGGCAATTCTTAAGTCCCCGCTTGGAATGTCCCCGATAACCCAAGGAACGAGAATCATCATAAAGATCCCGCCCCTATCGGAAGAGCAGAGGGAAAAGTTTATCAAACTGGCAGGGAGCAAGGTTGAGGAGAAGAAAGTCCAGATTAGGGCAGCTCGTGACGATGCCCGACGGGACCTAAAGGACAAATTCGAGAAAAAGGAAATAACCGAGGACGAAAAGTTTAGGGTTGAGAAGGAAATCGACACAGCCAGCTCCAAGTATATGGAAGAAATAGAAACAATCCAGGACAAAAAAGAGACCGAAATCAGGGAGGTTTAAGTCACGGGAACGTTTCATTAAAATTTTTCTCCGTTTATCTTCAAAAAATAGTATAAAATAATCAAATGTCCATAATAGTCTTCATATTGATATTGGCGGTTTTGATTCTTATCCACGAGTTTGGGCACTTTATCGCCGCTAAAAAACAGGGCGTGAGAGTTGACGAATTCGGATTCGGCCTGCCACCACGATTGTTCGGGATAAAAATAGGCGAGACGCTTTACAGCATTAACCTTATTCCTTTCGGAGGATTCGTCAAACTTTACGGGGAAGAGTACCATGAAATAAAAAAGAAGACCCAATCATCACGAGCTTTCATAAACAAGAAACCATGGCAAAAAGCCATAATTATTTTAGCCGGCGTAGCCGGAAACTTTATTTTGGGATGGTTTCTGATTTCCTTTCTGTTTACCCAAGGGGTACCCGTTCCGACAGACCGCGTGATTGTAGAAAAAGTCACCGATAATTCCCCGGCCAAGGTTGCCGGTTTCAAACCCAAAGACGTCATAACGGAAATAAAGATTGGCGACAAAACCTATTCCATAAAACAATCGACCGACCTTATCGAATTGAGTCGTAAATTCGGAGGTTCGAAGTTAACTATGACGGTTTCACGAAACCAAGAAATTTTGAAACTTGAGGTCACTCCGAGAAAAAATCCTCCCAAAGACCAAGGTCCATTAGGAGTAACCGTCACGTCGTTCGTCGAGAAGAAATTCCCTTGGTATCAAGCGCCTGTTTACGGACTTATTGAATCCGTCAACATAACCTCAAACATTTTCCGGGAGCTTTCAAAGATTCTTTATCAATTGGTGACTTTCCAGAAAACAGATGCCCAGATTTCGGGACCCATCGGCATCGCAAAATTCACGGCGACCGCCATAAAGTTTGGCAATAACGCCGTTTTGGAACTTATGGCTTTACTGTCTTTTAACCTGGCGATAATAAACGTCTTGCCTTTTCCTGCGCTTGACGGAGGAAGGCTTGTTTTCGTAATTTACGAATGGATAACCGGAAAGCAGTCAAATAAAAACTTTGAGAAATACGTGAATTTTATAGGCTTTGTGATGTTATTGTCCTTGGGTATCCTTATAAGCGTGTTTGACGTAATTAAGCTATACAAATAAATTGGTTTTGCTATAATAATTTATGGATTCGTCCTTTATTCCCAAATACCGGATCGTCACGATATCCGGAAAAATCGCCGTCGGAACTTCTACTTTGGCTAAAAATCTAAACAAAATACTCGGTTGGAAACACGTCAATGTCGGCGCCATGCAGCGCGAATTCGACCGGAAGCAGGGGATAAATGAAAACAAGCAGGGAGCCGCCTCAAGGTCGGACGACCACGAAAGAAGTATCGAGGCGATGACCATGGACATGCTCAAAAATAAATCCAATATTATTTATGAGGCTTGGCTTTCGGGGTTTGTGGCGCGCGAAGTTAAAGGAGTCCTCAAGGTTCTTCTTGTCTGTTCCCACGACGATATCAGGGTCGACCGGGTCGTCAACCGTGACGGTCTGTCGGTTGATGAAGCCAAATCCTGGATGAAACAGAGGGAAGAGGAAAACGTAAAGAAATGGCAAAAACTATACGGAAACTTTGACTTCTGGGATAAAAAATACTATGACCTGGTTATAGACACCTATCAAACCGGACCCATGGAGACCATGGGAAAAGTTCTTGACAAGCTGGGAAAAAAATAAAATGAAGTATTCCAAAATTACGATCTCAGGATCGATCTGCACCGGGAAAACCACCCTTCTCAAGAATCTCGAAAAAAAACTCAAATGGCCTACCTTCAAAACAGGGCAACTATTCCGCGACTACGTTGCAAAACACGGATTGAATCTCGAGGGAGCTGAAGAACAAAATGAACGACTGACCAAAGAGGTCGATTACAAAGTTCGGGACATGCTCCACGAGAACGACAAGAATTTGATTGTCGACGGTTGGATGTCGGGAATATCGGCAAACCAGAGAAAAGACGTTCTTAAGGTGTTACTCGACTGCAAGGACGACATCAGGTATAAAAGATTTGCTAAAAGGGAAAAGATGACTTATGACGCGGCCAAAAATAAAGTTGACGAAAGACAGAGCAGTTGGTTTGGTAAAATAGAAAAAATCCACAAAATTGATTGCGCGGAGTTCACTAAAAGAGAGAACTACAATCTGGTTATAGACACCTCATACATAACTCCATACGCCGTGATGAAACGGGTCCTTGATGCTTTGAAGTAAATAAAAAATTGACAAACCGCATTTTTCTGTTAACATTTAAATTGATTAACAAAAGCGCTATCAGTTTGGCTCCCACCAAACGAGCTGACTGTCAAAAGCAGTACGGAAGCTCAACCGTCAAATCGAGACGCTGCAATATGCAGCTAAAAAGGCCGTAACGGCGACGTTTCGGTGAACCAAGGTGGTAACACGAGAGACCTCGTCCTTGTCAGTCAATCTTTGATTGATAAGGGCGAGGTTTTTTAGTTATATTATATTTACATATGCTTTACTCAAAACTTTTCGGAAAAGCCAAGAAGGCCGGCAAAGTTTACAACTCGGTCAACGCCACCCTTTTGCAGAAAGGCGGCTTTATAGACCAGGTGATGGCCGGAACTTACACTTATTTGACACTCGGGGCAAGAGTGCTTAATAAGATAGAAAACATTGTCCGCGAGGAGATGGATAATATCGGATGTGAGGTCATTATGCCTTCTCTTACTCCTTTTGAGAACTGGAACACGACCGGGCGGCTTGAAACCGTTGACATTCTCATGAAAACGACGCCGGCAAACATTTACGCCAAAGCCAAGAACGACACCGAATATGTCTTGAATCCTACCCACGAGGAAGTCGTCACTCCCTTGGCCCAAAAATTTGTAACGAGTTACAAGGACTTTCCTTTTGCTCTTTACCAGATCCAGACAAAATTCCGAAACGAGCCACGGGTTAAATCCGGATTATTAAGGGGACGGGAGTTTCGCATGAAAGATCTTTACAGCTTCCATACCTCGGTCGACGACCTGAAAAGCTATTACGAAAAGTCAAAGGAAGTATATATGAGAGTCTTTGACAGATTGGGGATAGGTAAGGATACGGTAATCGCCCTGGCATCAGGCGGATCATTCACCTCTGATTATTCGCATGAATTTCAGACGATATGCGAAACGGGCGAAGATACTCTTTTTTTGGATAAATCGACCAACACTTATTTCAATAAGGAAGTAGCACCATCCATGGCTCCAAAAATAAAAGATAACGATACGGAAATGAAAGAACTTGAAGACGTTGAGGGAAAAGGAATAGTCGGCGTAACCGAACTTGCCGGATTCCTTAAAATTCCTGTTGAGAAAACTACCAAAACCATGATATACGAAACCGATGACGGGCGGGTCATTGCCGCAGCTGTACGGGGAGGGTACGACGTCAACGAGGATAAACTCAGGAAAGCCGTCGGTTGCCAGGCATTAAAATTGGCAACACCGGAAACGGTTGAAGAAGTGACCGGCGCCAAGGTCGGGTACGCCGGAATCTTGAACCTCAAAAATGAGGTTGAGGTTTATCTTGACGAATCACTGAAAGATCGACTGAATTTTGAGACCGGAGCTAATAAAACAAATTTCCACAGCGTAAACGTCAATTTCGGTAGGGATATTCCGTTGCCCGAAAAGTTTTATGACATAAAGGTCGCCAAAAAAGGCGATCTCAATCCGGAAACCGGCTTAGAATACGAAGTCTTCAAGGCTTCCGAGGTCGGCAACATCTTTCCTTTGCATACCAAGTTTTCCGAAGCGTTCGGCTACAAATTTGTAGACCGCGACGGACAGGAAAAACCGATTTATATGGGGTGCTACGGGATCGGGACGTCAAGGATCATGGGAATAATTGTTGAAAAATACCATGACGACAAAGGGATAGTTTGGCCCAAGGAGATAGCCCCATACCAAGTTCATCTTATAGGGTTAGACCTTAAGGATGAGGCCATTAGTAATAAAGCCCAGAAACTGTACCGGACCTTGAGGGAAAGGAAGATCGAGGTGCTTTTCGACGACCGTGAGGACGTTTCAGCCGGTGAGAAGTTTGGCGATTGCGACCTAATCGGAATTCCAGTTAGGCTTGTCATATCCAAAAGGACAGGGGACAAGGTCGAATACAAGGAAAGAGGTAGTAAGGATGCAAAACTTATAGCCTTTAACGAGGTTCTGGATTTATTGTGACTTGTCTACCTTGATCGCGTAGTTTAGGGGTACGGAATCGCGGGTAACAACGTTTATAATCTTGCCCGGTATCTTCTTGTATTCATTCCCACGGGTCAGACAGACCGCATAATCGGCTTCACTCGCCTTATGGACAACCGTCATCTCGTTGGTGAAATAGTTTAAGATGCTCAGGGAAGTGCTGCAGGTATATATTGAATATTCCTTGCCTTCAATAAGCTCGTTTTCTTTTAACCATTCGACATTTTCCTTGAAAGACGCGTTCCAATAATCGATTTCAAAATATTTTGATGCCCCTTTTACGCCACCCACAAATTCGTTGAAATATATGTAGGTGTATGGAAATAGTTTTACTTGGGCAACGACCACCAGAAAACAGTTTAAAATTACGAATACGTATACGGCTTTTTTTATTCTTTCAAATCCCGATTTAGAAATCTCGATGACAAAAATGGCCGTCAATATGGAAAAGAAAGGTATGAGGAAAAGGAAGTGTCTGACCCCGTCATAGACTATCGGCTTCATTACAAAATACATTGCCATGTTAAGAAGGAGAGCACCAACGGACAAAAGAAATATTTCGTTTTTTATAAACCTTTTGACGATTAGAAGACTGGCAACTGTTCCTGCGATTATAAACACAGGGAGGCTTACCAAAAACCATATCGGAATATAAAAAGGTGTCAGCTCGGTGCTATGGTAATTTCTGCCGAGGAAAAATATCGTCCTCATCCAGGGGAATTGTTTGGATACGTTTAGAACGTCAATAAAATTCTTGAAGTAATTGCTGGCGATATACGGCCAGGTGAGAAGGACCACCATATTTGAAGTCACAAAGACCATAAATACGAGAAGTGCCTCGCTTGTTATGAATTTCAAAAGACCGGTTTTTTTGTCTCTTTTCAAAAAATCATAAACGAATAAGAGTATATACAGACTGAAACCCAATGATCTTGTTGTTTGGGCGAGTCCAAATAATATCCCCAAAGTTAGGACGCGCCATAAAACGTTTTTGAAGGAATGGGTCAGGTAAATTAGGACGGTGCTTATGAAATAAAAAACGGCAAACGGCATGTCTTTGGGATTGGCGGGCAGGTCGCCGAAAAACCGCGGGCTCATGACGATAAACAGTGGTCCCAAGACGGCCGCCCAGGTGCTTCTGTACTTTTTGTACAGGAATACATAAGCAAATACGAAAATCGAGGAAGCGAAAATCAGGTTCTCGAGGTGGTAAATGTCGTATGATTTATCCTTATTGAAGGCGTAAAGAGTCATCGCATAGGTGTTATTGTAGGTCGGCCACACGTCATTATCGGATTTCCGGATAAGCAGGTTAGGGTCGGTTGGGCGGTTCGGGTCAACCAGATGCTGATAGAGCATCTTGCCCCGTTCGTACACTGCCTGTTCGTCCCAGGTAATACCGAAACTTCTGTAGGAAAACAGAACGTAAGCAAA
Organism: uncultured Gammaproteobacteria bacterium; assembly: GCA_964618685.1. GTDB lineage: Bacteria > Patescibacteriota > Microgenomatia > UBA1406 > GWC2-37-13 > GWC2-37-13. The sequence continues at coordinate 8,844 of CAZUBL010000005.1, forward strand.
ATATGCTAAAAGAAATATTATCAAGCCGAGGTGTTTTTTCATGATATACAAATCCCTAAAACCGTATTATATCAAAAACCATATCGACGCGGCTAAACTCAATGCCTCCAATTTGATATAATTACGGTTCATGAAAACAATAGTTTCCCACATGTCTCCGGACATCGATTCGATAACTTCGGTGTGGCTCATACGCAAATTCTTCCCCGAGTGGAGTGACGCGGAATTAAGGTTCGTCCCCGCCGGATCAACGCTTGATAATAAACCGGTCGACTCTGACCCTGACGTAATCCACGTTGACACCGGTTTTGGCCGCTTTGACCATCACCAGACCTCAGACCATACGTCAGCGTCTATGCTTATCTTCAAGCACCTTAAGAGCGAAAATCTTCTCAAGGAACGACAATCGCAGGCGCTTGAGAAAATGATCAAGGAGATAACTGACTTTGACCATTTCGGCGAAGTCTTTTTTCCCGATCCGTCTTCAGACCACTACGAATTCATGATCCATAAAATAATCGAAGGAGGCCTCAAGACGATCCTCAAGGACGATTTCTTAATTACCCAATCGGTCTTTCCATTTCTGGACGCACTTTTGAATATTTTTATGAAGAAAAACCAGGCGGTTGAGGAAATAAAGAAAGGTTTTGTTTTCACGTCCCATTGGGGCAAAACCCTTATCATGGAAACGAGAAACGAGGAAACGGCCAAACTGGCCATGAAGATGGGTTATACCATGGTCGTCAAGAAGGACCCTGACCGCGGCAACGTCAGGATCAAATCGATCCCTGGCAAAAAATACGACCTCAATCCTCTTTACGAAAAAATTCTCAAAGCCGACAAAACCGGGACTTGGTTCATGCACGCATCGGGCAACATGCTTCTCAATTCCTCGTCCAAGAATCCAAACTTCGTTGCCACTAACCTTACGGTCAAAAGACTCATTGAAATAATCAAGGGCATTTAATAAAATTAGTGTAGTTTTAAATTTCTCTATTTTAGAGAGGGGGCGTAATTAATTAATGGTGGTTGTAACTAAAAGAAAAGGCGAATCCAAAGACAGTATGTTCCGCAAATTCAGCAAGACCTTTATTGACGAGGATATCGTCATGACTATCAAAAAAAGACAGTTTTACAAGAAACCGTCCTTGAAAAGGAAAGAGGAAGAAAAGGAAAGAATGGTAAAAAGATCAAGGAATCGCAGGTTCAGAAGAATATAAGGCATTTGGATAAGTTATATTTCGTCCAATATTAAAGGTTCGATTGTAGTCTTTTTATCTTAACGATAATGATCAATATTATTTCTTCATCCCGCTACCGGATAAACAGAAAAAGACTGAAGACGAAAACAGAGGAAATCCTGAAGGCTCTCGGGGTCCCTGAAAACGAGACCCTTAATATTGTTTTTGTGGGAAAAAATAAGATGAGGGAAGTCGCCAATACCTATAAAAACGAGGATGTTGCCCTACCTGTTTTATCCTTCGCCTACAAGCAAACGGTCGACAATGAACCCATAATCGGCGAAGTATTCATATGCTACCCACAGGCGGTACTCTTGGCAGCCGAGCGCAACCGTAAAGTTGAGGAGACATTGCTCACCCTTATTAAACACGGGGTGGAGAATCTTTTGAAGTAAATATGTTCTATTTAAAATACCGTCCCCGAACCATTGATCAAATTGATAACACCCGGGTTAGGGATATCCTTAAAAAGATTCTCGACTCCGGCGTCATTCCCCACGCCATGTTGTTTGTGGGGTCAAAAGGAACGGGTAAAACCTCAAGCGCAAGAATCCTTGCCAAGGCAATAAACTGCTTGGAAAACAAGTTTGCCAAAAAGGGGACAGATTTTGAACCTTGCAATAAGTGCAAGAACTGCCTTTCAATTGACGTTTCATCATATACCGACGTTTTGGAAATGGATGCCGCTTCAAATAGGGGAATAGAGGAAGTAAAAAATCTCATTCGCGAAGTCGCCTTTATGCCCATGTCAGGCCGCTACCGGGTTTTCATAATCGACGAGGCCCATATGATAACTCCCGACGGATTCAACGCTCTTTTAAAAACCCTTGAAGAACCGCCCAAATCGGCCGTCTTTATATTGGCAACAACCAACCTGGAAAAAGTTCCGGTGACAATCGTTTCAAGATGCGTCAAGGTGAACTTCGGCCGGGGCAAGAACCTTGATCTTGTCAACATGCTCAAAAGAATTGACAAGAGTGAAGGGTTGGATTTAAGCGAGGAAATGCTTGCTTTAATCGCTGCCCAGTCAGATGACTCATTCCGTGACGCAGCCAAACTTTTAGAGGAGGTTGCCCAACAGAAAATAACAAAGGTTGAAGATCTGGAGACTTTCTTAGGCCTTAGAGGCAGAAGTGACTTGATGGAAATGATTTCTTCAAAAGACCAAAAAAAGACCTTTGTGTGGATATCCGAGTTTGCCGAACAAGGAGGAAACTTCAAGATTCTTATAGAATCAATGCTTTCAACCTTAAGGCAGGAACTTCTCATAAAAAAAGGGGTAATTGACAAGTCTGAGGCAAAGACCACCCTCAAAACGTCCGAGATCACTCGGCTTATAAAATTGCTGGTCGAGGCTTATCAGCTGATGAGGTCGACTCCTATTGAATCCCTTCCGCTTGAAATAGCGATCGGGGAGTTCTACAATGAACTATCGGTTAAATGAATATTAATAATTTAATAAAAATATAATGTTCAATCCTTTACAAGGTTTGGGAGATTTACAGAAATTACAGCAACAGGCCCAAAAAATGCAGGCGGCCTTGCAGTTGGAGACAGTTGAAGTTGACCGCAATGGAGTTAAGGTTACGGTTCGCGGTGATCAAGTTATTATGGCAATTGAAGTCGACGGGATTATCGAAAACAGGATCGCTGAAGCCGTCAACGAGGCGGTCAAAAAAACTCAGGAACTGGCGGCCCGCAAATTAATCGAAATATCAAGCCAACAAAAATAATCTATAAATGCTAAAACTATTTTCAGGATCGGCAAACCCGGCTCTGTCACAGGAAGTATCCAAACTCCTTAAACTGCCCCTTAGCAAGTCTGAAGTAGTTCGATTTGATAACTCCGAAGTCAAGGTGACAATTGGAGATAAGGTCAAAAACGACGTCTGCGTCATCATCCAACCGACCGCCAACCCGACAGACACCCACCTGATGGAATTATTTTTTTTCGCCGATGCCTTAAAGCGCGGCCAAGCCAAGGAAATTATTGCCTTCATACCGTACTTCGGATACGCCAGGCAAAACCGAGAACATCGGACCGGCGAGTCGGTTTCGGTCAACGTTGTTATACGCTTTTTGGAAACGATCGGATTCAGTTCCGTCTATACGGTTACTCTCCACGACGAGGGGACCGAGGGGATTTTCTCGATCACCTTCAAGAATCTGTCGGCATTCAATATCTTAGGCAAGGAAGTCGCCCATTACCTGAAAAACAACAAAAATACGGAAGAGGTGGCAATCGTTTCACCCGACCAGGGGGGAGTCGAGAGGGCCCAGATTTTCGCCGAAAACTTCTTCCACTCAAACAATGTTGATATCGCCGTTATCGAGAAAAGAAGGAATATGGATAAAATTCACGAATCTAAAGCATTAAACCTTTACGGCGAAGTAAAGGGTAAAACCTGTATATTGATTGATGATATCATCACCTCAGGAGGCACCCTCGTCCACGCGGCCGAATTCTGCATGAAGCGGGGAGCCAAACGGGTTCTGGCCTGCGTCGTTCACCATGACTTCTCTCCAAATGCGGCAAAAGTATTGGGAGGAAGCCCGATCGAGAAGATCTTCATGAGCAATACGATTGCCTTGAAGCCCGGACAGAAATTCCCGTCACTCAAGGAAGTATCGATTGCTCCCTTAATAGCCGATGAGATAAAGACCCTTATTTGAGGAAAACCTTGTTTTTTGTAAGAGCCTATAGTATAATATCGCATGACTACCGAAACAATCGAAAGCATCGAATCGATATACACGCATCTAAAAAGCCAGGAACAGAAAGATTTGTTCCAGTTTATACGGGACAATCAATTCGATCCTTTCAACGAATCCGGATTCAAGAAATCCCTGCTTCAAGCCCAGTCGTTCCGCGACGAAAAAGCGGCTATCGTTTTTCCGAATAAAACCTCAGGTTACCGGATCGAACTCAACGACAACCCCACAAAAGAAATCATGAAACCGACGGTTGTTTTTTACTTTCTTGACAACGGTCACACATATTTCAGGCTGCAGGAACCGACATTTAAAGGAAAACTCGTCAAAACGGCGGGCATGGACACAATTAAAGGAATACCATCCTTAAACAATCGTGAAAAAGACTTAAGCACCTTGGTTGACGCCCTCCAGTTGAATCCGAACATAATGGGCCATTCGGTAAAGGGCCGATCCGTTTTACTTTTACCTAAGAATAAACCGGGTTTCGTAAGGATGACATTGAATAGAGGTCAAAATCGGGTAATCCACGGTAGGGTCCACTTTAATAAGTAAGAGTCAAAATCTGTTTCTACCATCGATGGCTTTTTTCAGGGTCATGTAGTCGGCGTATTCGAGGTTGGCTCCTATCGGAAGGCCGTACGCAAGTCTCGTAATCTTCATCTCCCTTTTCTGGGTTTTTTTTAGTTCCTCAAGTTGGTTCTTTATGTATATGGCAGTTGCTTCTCCCTCCATATCGGGGTTTGTCGCCAATATTACCTCAGTAATTTCTGGAGACTTCTTGATGCGGGTCATAAGTTCTGCGATCTTTATGTCGTCGGGATCGACGTGGTTTAGGGGATCAATTTTCCCGTGGAGAACGTGGTAGACGCCCTGGTAGATATTGCCCGTCTCAAATGACAGTAGATCAAGGACGGACTCGACAACGGTCACTACCCCGAAGTCCCGCTTTCCGTCTTCACAGATAGGGCAAAGGTCGTTTTCGGTCAGATTAAGGCAGACCTTACACATCTTGGTTTTTGCCTTGAGGTCGTTGATATTGGCCGCAAACTCCTTTAAGTCCTCTTCCGGTAACCTTAAAAAATAGAAGGCCAGCCGGTTGGCGGTTTTTTCGCCTATGCCCGGAAGCCTCTCCATAAAAAGGGCGATTTTTTTTAAATTGTTGGGCAGGGTAGACATTTAGATCTGAATGGTTTCAACAGCGATGAGGGGTCTTCTACCTTTTGACTTATAAAAGAAATCCTCAAGGGCATTAATGACGCTTCGCTTTATCTTTGTCCCGTCCATGGCGTTGCCGCCCCTTGGCTTAATGGCCGATTCAACTACCTTAACGGCATTCTGGTAAAGCTTCTCTTCCTCGCGGTCGTAAACGAATCCGCGCGAAGACATCTTAGGACGCGCCACAAGCATTCCCTGGGCGTCAACTGTCAGGGCAACAAAAACGATCCCGTCTTGGCTCAAGCTCTTCCTATCCCTCAAAACGACGTTGCCTATATCTCCGACCCCGTACGCGTCAACGTAAATGTTTTTTGTCTCAACCGGCTCGCCCATGGCGACGCGGTCCTTCATGAACCATACCGTTTCACCTTCTGACAAAGCGAATACCTTGTTTTCCTCATACCCCAATTCGCCAACAAGTTTCTGGTACTGCTTCTGGTGGCGGACTGTTCCTCCAATCGGAATAAAATATTTCGGATTGGTGAATCTTATGAGGTACTTCATGTCTTCCTGGTTTCCGTGGCCCGAAGAATGGAGTTGGTCGGCGATGTCTGAATAAACAACGTCGGCTCCCTGGGTAACCAAATCCTCAATGATTGAATAGACTTCGTTCTCGTTTCCGGGAATCGGGTCTGAGGAGAAGACCACTTTATCCCCCTGTTTTATTTTCGTATACGGATTCTGTTTGTCTGCTAACTTTGAAAGGGCGCTGCCGTATTGGCCCTGGCTACCGGCGGCGATAAGACAGACCTTGTTTGGAGGCAATCTTGGCAAGTCCTCATCCGTTGCCCGTAGTGATTCTGGGATCGGCAAATAGCCGATTTCAGCTGCCAACTTGCTGTTTTGCTTCATCGATCGTCCAAGAAAGACCACCTTGCGGTTGAACTTTATAGCCGCTTCAACGCATTGCCTGATTCTTGAAATGTTGGACGAAAAAGTCGTCATGATGAACTTACCCTTGGTTTTCCTCATCTCATCCTCAAACGTCTTGCCGACAATCGACTCGGAAAGTGTCAAACCCGGCCGCTCAGACCCCAGGCAGTCCGACAACAGGGCGGTAATGCCTTCATGTCCGGCTCTGGTTATCTTGTAGAAATCGGGGGGCGACCCGTAGGGCGGGGTCAAATCCAGCTTATAGTCTGAACCGTGGTAAAAAGTTCCAACCGGCGACTTTATGATTATGTGGGTAGCGTCAGGAATTGAGTGGGTCATCTTGACGAAACTCACCTTAAAATTTCCCATGGTATATTCCTTTTCAAAATCAACCCGGTTGACCCTGACGTTTTGATTGTCTTCCTTGAATTTGTTTTCCACGAATACGGAGGTCAATTTACTCGCCGTAATCTGGGGCCTGTTGAGGGAATCATAAAGGTAGGGGAGGGCACCGATGTGATCCTCGTGGCCGTGGGTTAAAAGAATGCCCCGAATCTTATCCTTTTTGTCCTCAAGATAGGAAATATCCGGAATGACGAAATCCACCCCCAGCTCTTTTTCCTGGGGAAAGCCGATTCCGCAGTCGACAATAAGAATGTCTTTCAGAAGATCGTTCTCGTAAAGCTCGTAAAGATACATGTTCTTGGTAACTCCGACTATCCCGCCAATCGGCACAAACCTGAGTTTGTAGTTATTCATAATCGTCAAGATTAAAAGACTAAATTAAAACATTTAATATCCCGGCAGACTTTGTTGCCGGAATGTCTTATATTTTTCATTATATCAGTTGATATACTTTATTAATGACAAAAATCGACGAAAAAGCGGTAATGAAGAAGCTGGAAGAGGTGATGGACCCGGAAATAAATATATCAATTGTCGACCTCGGTCTCATATACGCAGTTAAGTTAGATAAGACAAAGGTCACAGTCACAATGACCCTAACGACAATCGGTTGCCCCTTGATTTCGCTTATCGAAGGGGACATAAAAGCAAAGCTTAAAGAAATTGGATATAAAGAGGAAGAAGTTGTCATCGACCTTACTTTCGACCCGCCCTGGAGCATGGAAAAAATGTCGGAAAAAGCCAAGGCAATGTTAGGAATCGGATAAATTATTATGGCAAAAGGCAATATACTGCAGGACACATTCGAACAGCTGGCCGAACTTGGTGTCTCAACATCAAAAAAAACCGTCAAGTCGGTGGCTCAGACCCTTAACCCGTTGGCGTCTCCCGAAAAATCTTCAGGTGACGAAAAAAAAGCCATGATGGAAAAGCTCAAGAACCAAAAAAACAACCATACGCCTTTGGACTTCAAAAGATTGGAGAGCCAGTACAGTAACAGCGATTCCAATAAAACTGACGCTCTGAGGCGCCACCTTTTTAACCTGGTCAAGCGGGGAGACGAGAAAACTCTTATGGATTCAAGACAAAGGGAAATGCAAAAGAAACGGCAGGAAGCTTATTCGGATTCGGAAAATAAACGTCGGGAAGACGAGAGGAAAAAGGCAATGACCCAAGGGGACGACTTACCCAAAGGTAAACAGAGAAAAAGCATTTTCTCGCATAAAAAGACGGCCGAAAAGCAACACACCGAGACCAAACCTTCAACCGGCAAGCAATAAGACCGCATATGATGTAAAATATCTGGATTACGGAGTATAGCTCAGATGGCTAGAGCGCAGCGTTCGGGACGCTGAGGTCGTGAGTTCAAGTCTCACTACTCCGACATTTGTTGATAATATGAGCACGATAACCCAAATCTTCGCCCTCCATTTTTTTAACGACGGCTTCTTGGCGAGCATCGCCCTATTCTTACCCTTCATCTCCAAAGATTTAGGACTGAGTTTGACGCAGGTCGGTTTTTTGGGGTCGATTTTTTCCTTGGTTGGGGTTATTTTAGCACTTCCCATTGGCACATTAAGCCACCGGATAGGCGCCATGAAGATTATCGTCTGGGCAAGCCTTTTTTACAGCTTGGGTTTTTTCCTGACGGGTTTTTCAACGACTTACCTCGTATTGGTTGCGGCGTTTTTTGTCGCCTCTATCGGATTTGGGTCGTTCCATACGCCGGCATTTGCCGAGGTAGCAACCCTAGCACCAAAGCAAAAAAAAGGCCGGATTATGGGCGACTTCACCGCCTTCGGTGAATTCGGTCGGGTTTGCCTTTCGGCTTTTATCCCGTACATAATCGTATCCATCGGGTGGAGAAGCACCTCCTTTATTTACGGCGCGGCGGCAGTAACCTTGTTTATTTTTTTCATCTTTAACCAGCTGAAAAACGGTAAAACAAAAGTTACCGTAGACCCCAAGTTGGGTAACGCATCATTCCTGGAAATAATCAGGAACCCAAAACTGGTCCTCGTCCTCACAATAACTTTTTTTGATCTTTTGGCGTCTTCGGCTCTTTTTGTTTTCCTGCCGTTCCTGCTTATCCATAAGGGTATTAATCCTTCTGTTCTTGGCGCCTTTACCTCGGCTTTTTTTGTCGGAAATCTTATCGGGAAAATGGTCTTGGGCAGACTGACAGATCTTTTTACCAATACAAAGGTGTTTATCGCCGCCGAACTTCTTATGGCCTTGTTCTTACTTCTTCTTGCCTATACCGGTTCCATGTTCGGAATCATTGTCTTTTCGATAATCCTCGGTTCCTTGACTATGGGTACGGTTCCAATAAGAACGACCATGCTTTCTGACCACCACAACGAAAAGCATTCGCTCTCTAAAGCCTTTGCCTTGGGATCGCTCGTTTCCTCAGTCGCAACCGCAACCGCACCCCTCGTGTTGGGTGTGATTGCCGACCACTTTGGCATAGTCAATGCCTTCAACGCGGCAATCGTATTTGCGCTTGTTGCGATTATCCCGGCTATTGTTCTCCTTAGGCAAAGCTAAATGCGTTTGCTATACTGATTTGTATGAAAATCTACAACACTTTATCCCGGTCGCTTGAGGAATTCAAACCCCAGAAAGATTCCGAAGTTCTTTTCTACCACTGTGGCCCGACCGTCTATTGGGTCCAGCACATAGGAAATCTTAGGGCGATGACCTGGGCCGATTTAATTAAAAGATCTTTCCAATACCTGGATTACAAGGTGAAGTTCGTGAGAAACTATACTGACGTTGGCCACTTGACGTCAGATTCGGACGAAGGGGAGGACAAGATGGAAAAAGGCGCTAAACGCGAAGGCAAATCCCCACAGGAAATCGCCGACAAATACATTTCAATTTTCGAAAAAGATACTCGCGACCTAAATATTCTTGATCCGGATTTTAAGCCGAGAGCTTCCGAATACATAAAGGAAATGCAGGAGATGATCAAGAAACTTATTGAGGGTGGTTATGCGTACGTGACCGACTTGGCGGTGGTATACGACGTTTCCAAGTTCCCGCACTACAACAAACTCAACCGCCAGAAAATGGATCTTAACGTCAAAGGCGCCGGCCGCGGAGCCATCGAGGATCCGCAAAAAAAACATTTTGCCGACTTCAATCTCTGGGTCTTCAAAAAGGGCGCCCACCAAAACGCCCTCCAGACCTGGGATTCGCCTTGGGGGGAGGGGTTTCCGGGATGGCATATCGAGTGCTCGGTGATGGCTAAGTCGCTCTTGGGGGAAACGATTGACGTCCACATGGGGGGAGTTGAACATATTCCCGTCCATCACACCAACGAAATTGCCCAGTCGGAGGCCGCCAATGGCAAACCGTTTGTAAACTATTGGCTCCACAACGAGCACCTCAACGTCGATTCGGCCAAGATGGCCAAATCCCAGGGGACGGGATACACCTTAAAGGAAATTGTTGACCGGGGGTTTAACCCCACGGATCTCAGGTATTTTTTCCTTGGGGCCCATTACAGGTCAAAGCAAAATTTTACATTTGTTGCTTTGAAGGGGTCAGCCACCGGACTCCGCAACCTCAAAGAGGTCGTATCCCAACTTAGGCAGAAAGTAAAGATAGTCCCGCCCGTTGACAAAAACAATGAGTTTTACGGAAGATTTGTCGAAAGCCTAATGAATGATTTCGAGATTCCTCAGGCCTTAGCCGTTACTTGGGAGCTTGCCAAATCCGAGACGCCTGAAGACAAGAAACTGGCCCTTATTTTGGATTTCGACCGCGTCCTTGGACTTAACCTTAAGGAATCCGTATCTTTTGAGATACCTGAGGAAGTGGAAAGGCTTGCCGAAATGAGGTTAGAAGCCAAAAGATCAGGCGACTATGACAAGGCCGACCGGTTGCGTGAAGAGATCCGCAAAAAAGGCTTCGAGGTCGAGGATTTCAAGGACGGTTACCGATTCAAAAAAGGTTAACGGGAATTGACAATCATCGATTGAAATTATATAATTTAGCCAATTGGTAGACTTAAAAAATATCTTTAAAAGAAAGATAGTTTCCGGTAAACCAGCAAAAACTAAATGGACGATTTTGCTGGTTTTTTTAATTTATAGCATATGACGACACCTAATTTAAAAACAAAAGGACAGATCGAGGATTATATCTCAAAAGAAGTGACCCGATTTTACGCCGAGTCACTTGGCGTCGGGCCTAGACAGGCCAAAACCTACGTCCTTGAAGACATGGTCATCATCCGCCTCCAGGGAAAGCTTTTGCCGATCGAGGAAAACCTTTTGAAACTCTCAAACAAAAAAGGCGTTGAACTCGTCAAGAACATCAGAAAATATCTTCACGAAATTGCCACCAAACAACTTGGGGTAATCATAAAAAAAATCACCGGTCACAAGGTTTTATCTTCCCACAGCGACATTTCGACCAAAACAGGAGAGCGCATCGAAATATTCATATTAGACACCAATTTTGAACGAGAATTTGATACCAGGTTGACTTCAAAGTAAACCGAAGAAAAGGCTGAACATTTTTTAATGGGCAGTCGGTTAGACGGTTGACTCTACGTTTTTAACCTACTTTTTTTAAAACTTTGGCCTTTTTTTATGGAGAGAAAATTTTGGCAGTATTTTGCGTATGGCTACCTTGCCGTCAATACGGTGTGCGTTATCATAATCATTGAGACGATCGTTTTGGGAAAGCCTTATGTGAGTCTTTTTCTATTGATCCTGGCGTCGATGGTCTACCTCAACCTTAAGACTTTTTATAAATCCTGATTACGGGATGGTCAAAAACAGACCAGGTCTCCTCGGCTTCCTCATCCGGAAATTCAAAAAAAGTCATGCTTCCGACTGCGATTTTAGGGAATGACGAAAATTCGGCAACCTTCTCATACCCCATTTTTCCCGAAAATAGATCTTCGTAGTACCTGCCAATAATTGGAAAGTTGGGTGCGCGATGGTTTGAAAATAGTCGGCGGGAGGGAACAAAAATATACTCGGCCTTATTCAAATGACCACCCAACTCCTCTTGTAGGTTGGGGTCCTGATCCAGGTCGTAGAAATTGAAGGAAACGACCGTATAGCCTACGGGTCTTATCCCCTCAATATACATGGGGATATCAACGACGTTGGCCGTTTCGGAAAGGATATAGGAGTATTCCGGAATATTATCGTAAATCCATTCTGAAGCTTGGACCCTGACATCCTTACTGGTATACACCGACAAATAGGCTGCGCCTGGTAAGATCATGGCGACAACAAGAACAACCGCCAAAAAGGTTTTCAGCACATATGCCAATTTTTCTGATTTATTCTTTTCAAAAACATTTGAAATAAACAGCACGGCAAAGGCCGTCATCAAAGGAAACACCGGGGCCATAAAGCGACTCCACTTGGCAAACATGAAGGCGTTCGTCAAAAAGTACGAAAGGAATGCCAACCTTAGAATGTTTGTTTTCAAGTTGGACCAGCTAAGCCAGAAAAACCCAAACACAAAAAGAACAAACCCGGTAAGCCCCAATGCGTAAGGGAATATTTTCTCAACCTGAAAGACGACCGGTACCGAGTCGACAAACTGCCTCGTGTAAAAAGCTATATACCGCCCGAGGGCAACATCGGATTCGTACTTCAATGTCCCGATGAAATCATTCGTGTCCAAAAGTATGTGGGGAGACAGGAAAAGGAAAATGACGACGGAAAATATCGCCAGGAAACCCGAGTCAAGGATTTTTTTCCCCAACCGGTAGATAAAGGGGTAATGCAACCGGCTGCTGTCTGCGGCAAAAAGGGCAATAAATGGCACGACGATAAAAACGGCTGAGGATACTTTAGTTGCCAGGGCCACACCCATGACAACTGACGCGAAGGAAACAAACGAAAGGTCGGTAATTTTTTTTGAGGCGTATTTGACCGAAAGGTATGCTAAGGCCGAGTAATAAAGCATAAGAAGGGATTCTGTCGTTCCGAAATGGGCAAATTGGATGGCATACGGAGTAAACGTCATTGCCATGGCCGTCAAAATACCAGCAATCGTCTTCCGGTGTTTGTCGTTGAAATACAGACCGACAAGTTTTGAGACAACAAAAACCGTCAACACCGAAGCGGTAGCCGAAATTATCCTTAGAGATAGTGTCGCCTCCTCAAACGTTATGGCGGTTCCCGAATTTGAAAAAATAAATTTCAATACGAAAGACAGCAGGTATCCGAGATATAAGGGAAACTGGCCGTAGGCAAAAAAATTCGGGTTAAAACAGCCCGCTACGTCAAATTCTGAAACCTTGACCCAGTTGAAAATATCCCATTCCCCCGAAATTGTTTTTGGCAGATTGAAGGTGACTTCCGGCGGTACGCAGCCCAGCTGCATGATCGAGTTTGCCATGTTTCGCTCATCGGGATGCATCGGATGCGGTAGCCCCCAACCCAAGTTAACGAACCGGGTGTAAACCAATAGGATTAAGATAAATACCCAAAGGGCAACAACCGGGAACCTTTTACTGTTGATTTTTTCTGCCATGATTTGTATTATATATCAGATTAATATATGAAATATGAACTGACTTTTCTTCTGAACGAAAAAGAAGAACTCAAAAACCTGAAAGAACTCATCGCCTTACAGAAGGGCAAGATCCTCAAGGAAGAGGATTGGGGAGAAAAAACCCTGAGCTATCCCATAAAGCGAAACGGCAAGGCCCATTTCTACAACTATATTCTCGAAATCGAAAAAAGCTCGGTTCCCGAACTTAGGAAAAAGCTTAATTTCAACGAGAAATTATTGAGGTATTTGTTATTAGTTTCCGAGTAATTATGGCCAGCCGGTCGATGAACAGAGTGGTCCTGATTGGCAATTTGACCAGGGATCCCGAATTGAAATATACGCCGGCCGGAACCGCGGTCTGTACTTTTGGCGTTGCCACGAACCGAAGTTGGACGACCGCAGACGGGGCAACCAAGGAAGAGGTCCAATACCATAGGATCGTTGCCTGGCAGAAACTGGCGGAACTTTGCGGCAAGCTTTTGACCAAGGGAAGGAAAGTTTTTCTTGAAGGAAGACTTACTTACCGTTCCTATACGGCAAAAGACGGCCAGCAAAGATCGATCACCGAAATAGTTCTTGACGATTTTATCGTTTTCGGAGACGGAAAAAAGGCTATGGAAGGTACGACTGAAACCGCCAAGCCGGAAGCCGCCAAAGAGAAAACGGAAGAAAAGGTTGAAGAGCCTGCCGCACCCCAGGCCGAAGAGAACGTCAACCCAGATGACATACCGTTCTGATTAATTTAAAAATCAAAATTAGTTATTAATAAACAAAAACAAAAATGAAATGCTTTTATTGCCAGTACAATTCTAACCCCAGTTTCAAGGATATTGAGAATTTGGAAAAATTCCTGTCCCCGAGAAAAAAAATGGTCGGCCGGGACCGATCTAATCTCTGCGCCAAACACCAGAGAATCATGACTAAGGAAATCAAATACGCCAGATTCTTGGGGTTGATTCCTTACGTTTCCTATCAGGGGATAAAGTAAAAAACCTGCTATAATCTTTTTATGGTCATCACCATAAATATTCCCGAAAACGCTCGTTGTTTACTTAAGGAAAACCAAAAAGTAGATTTTGGCATTCCATACCTTGAAGGAAAAACCGAGTCAAAAGTCGAAATACAGGTCGCCAAAAAACTCGACATCGATTCTTCCAAAATATTCCACTACCTAAAAAAACTCGTCGGCGAAAAAATAAAGAAAGGTGAAACCCTGGCTTTGAAAAAGAGTCTTTTTTCAACCAACCGGGTCAAGAGCGAATTCGACGGCGTGATCCAGGAAATCAACCACAACGACGGCGTCGTTGTTTTAACGACTGAAGTCGGGGATGACAAAACATTTGAGGCTTTTTTCAAAGGCAAAGTCAAAAAAGTCGAAAAGGGAGAGATCAAGATTGAAACGGGCGCAGTTGAAGAGTTCAGGTTGAACGCCGCAACGTCGGACTTCGGGGGCGGTGCTTATTATCCGAAAGGTTCAGTAGCCAACTTGACAAGCACAGACGTATCTAATAATGTCATGGTTGCCGAGTCTGTCGATTCTTTCACCCAAGTTAAGGCGGAGGCTTTGGGAGTTAAGGGTTTTGTCACCATAAAAAAAATTGAAGACCAAACGGAGGGAATAGAATATGCCCAACTCAAAAACATAGCCGATATGGAAAAAATTAAGAAACATGATTATCCTTATTGCTTAATCGACAAAAAAAATAGTAAAATAGTCTTTTACAAATAAAATGAAGATCCACAAAAACTCCAAATTAACAAACGTCATTCTCATTTTGGCCGCGGCTTTTACGATTTTCGGAGTCGGCTACAAAATTGGCGAGTTCCGGACAAAAGGCGGTCTTAGCTCACCCGTGCCGGCCGCGAACGAACTAAAAAAGTTTGACTTCAGTTTGTTCTGGGAAACCCTCGATCAGGTCCAGACCAAATTTATCGATAAGGAAAAAATGGATTCGAAGTCTCTTTATTATGGAGCCATCAAGGGGATGGTCTCGTCGCTTGATGATCCTTACACTTTCTTTTTGACTCCCGAGGAAAACCGCCAATCAAAGCTTGACTTGGAGGGTAAATTCGAAGGAATAGGCGCCCAGCTCGGGCTAAAGGAAGGAAGGATCGCAATCATCGCTCCTTTAAAAAATTCCCCCGCCGTGAAAGCTGGAGTTCGCGCCGGTGATTTCATAAACAAAGTAGACGACAAGCCGACCAAAAACTGGACGCTTCCAGAAGCCGTCTCCAACATCAGGGGAGAAAAAGGAACCAAGGTCAAGCTTTCCCTTGAAAGAAACGAGAAGGAATTTGACGTCTCAATAGTCCGCGACCAAATAGTTGTTGAGTCGGTTGAGACCGAATTCATTGATGAGATCGCATACGTCAAGGTAAACCAATTCGGCGAGAACACCAATACGGAATGGGATGAGGCCGTCAACCAGGTTATGTCCCGATACAACAGCGGCCAGGTCAAGGGAATGATCCTTGACCTACGCAACAATCCTGGAGGGTATTTGGAAAGTTCGGTCTATTTGGCCGGCGAATTCCTCAAAAAAGGCGATCTTATCGTCAAACAGGAATCGACGGTCACAAGATCGCGTGACTATTACGCCCAGAGAACCGGGAAACTGACCGACATGCCGCTTGTAGTACTTATCAATAAGGGCTCTGCCTCGGCTTCGGAGATTCTGGCCGGATCATTAAGGGACAACAAGAAGACCGTTCTTATTGGCGAAAAAAGCTTTGGTAAGGGTTCGGTCCAGGAAGCCATAGATTTATCCGACAATGCCGGCCTCCATGTGACGGTTGCCAAATGGATTCTTCCTGGAGGGGACTGGATAAACGGGAAAGGAATAGAGCCGACAATTAAGGTCGAGAACGACATAGATGAAAACAATTCGATAACCGAAGAAACCGATCGCCAACTGCAAAGGGCGTTACAGGAAGTGAGAAAATAAAATCGTATTCAGGATAATTTCAGTTTAGAGTAATATAAATTTAGACTATGAAGAAATTTTTATTACTTTCGCTAGGACTTATAGGTGTACTTCTTCTGGCCCAGAGCCAGAACATATCCGTAAAGTTGCCTTCATTTACGCCCAAACCAACGACTGTTATTAACGAATCGGGAGGACAACAGGTTTTCGTGGAAGAGGAGTCGACAGTCATTTCCGCGATTGAAAAATCGGTTCCCTCGGTTGTAACCGTTTCCATAAATGCCACCGTTTCGCGTCCAGATTCGTTTGAGATTGACCCCTTCGATTTCTTTTCGCCCCGACTGGTTCCCGGGCAAAGACGGCAGATTGAAAGGAATATCGGGAGCGGTTTCATAGTATCAAGTGACGGACTCGTCATAACCAACAAGCACGTCGTCTCAAATACCGACGCTTCCTATAAAGTATTGACAAACGATAAAAAAACCTACGATGTTGAAAAGATTTACCGCGATCCTTTAAATGATTTAGCTATTCTCAAAATAAACGCGACCGGACTTAAGCCGATTGAGCTTGGCGATTCATCAAAGCTCAAACTGGGCCAGATGGCGATTGCTATCGGAACTCCATTGGGGGAGTTCACTAATACCGTCACCAAGGGGATTATCTCGGGATTAGGGAGGGGAATTACCGCCGGCAGCGCGTTCGAGGGATATGTCGAGAAACTCGACAACGTCATTCAAACCGATGCTCCCATAAATCCCGGTAATTCCGGAGGACCTTTGGTCAATTCTTCCGGTGCGGTTGTAGGCGTCAACACGGCAATTGCTGATTCCGGGCAAAGTATCGGCTTTGCCATTCCCATAAACGTCGTCAAAAGCCTTATCGAGAATTTCAACAGAAACGGCGGGTCGTTTGAACGCCCATATATCGGCGTCAGATACCAGATGATAGACCGACAAACGGCTCTTTTGAACAAAGCGGTCGAGGGCGCGTACTTGATTGAAGTTCTCTCCGACTCACCGGCGGCAAAAGCCGGATTGCAGGATGAGGATATCATAACCGAATTTGACGGCAAGAAGATTTCAGGCGATGATGACCAGGGATTGGCAAAACTCATCCTTGAGAAAAAGGCCGGGGAAACAGTTGTAGTTAAGGCTTGGAGAAATGATGAGATTATGACTTTTAGCTTGACGCTTGGATCTTCGGAGTAATCATAACTGCGTTTTTGTGATATAATTCCATTATGAAAACCTATTTTGTAGAAATCGTCAAAAACCATCGCCGCCATTGATTTGGCGGGATTGATATGTAGTTTAATACCCGCCACAAGGCGGGATTTTTTTATGAATTAAAAATTGTATTATCGTCAGACAAAAAGACTAGGATAATACCATAAATATTTGGGCAAAACATAATTTGCCCAAATGTCTTATAATTAACAAATATGACAACAACGCTTAAAGTTCAAAAATTAGCCGGTTTCAGGGATTTTTTCGCGACCGACATCAAGGTGAGGGAGTTCGTCACTAATACCTTCAAACGTGTCTTTGAAAAGTACGGGTACGAACCCTTGGAAACGCCTGCCCTTGAAAACAGCAACATATATATTGGGGAACTCGGAGACGAGGCCGAAAAACTTTTTTACAGGTTCAAAGACCAGGGTGGTCGGGACGTCATGCTCAAGTATGACGTGATGACCTCGATGTGCCGGGCGGTTGCCGAAAACATAAACAACATACCTTTTCCGTACAAAAGATACCAAATCCAGCCCGTGTGGAGAAGCGAGAAGCCGCAAAAAGGCCGCTACCGCGAATTCACCCAGTGCGACGCCGATACTGTCGGGAGCGATTCCATAATTTGCGACGCCGAGTTTATCCAGATGGGGATTGAAGCCCTGTCAGAACTTGGGTTTAGGGATTTCAGGGCTAATATTAACAACCGCAAACTTATCCAGGCGGCGATCTCTTATTCCGGAGCCAAAGACGAACAGTTTATACCCATTTGTATTTCTATCGACAAATTGCCAAAAATCGGCCGGGAAGCCGTCAAGAAGGAGCTCATGGAAAAGCGCAAAATCGAATCTGAAGTCGCCGACCGGATCCTTGACCTTGTCACAATAACCGGTGATACTACCCAGATGCTTGACCAGTTTGAGGAAAAGCTAAAAAGTATCCCGATGGGAGTCGAAGCGATCGGCGAGCTGAGGACGATTTTCAATTACTTGAAATCGGTCAACTTAGACCCCAAGTTCTACCAGTTTGCGCCATTCATCGCCCGGGGACTTGCTTACTATACGGGACCCGTTTGGGAGTTTGAAGTCATTGAGGGAGGTGTCGGGTCGGTCGCCGGATGCGGAAGGTACGACAACATCATCGGCAAGTTTGTGGGACGCGAAACTCCGGCAACGGGAGGAAGCTTCGGTATCGACCGGATTGTTGAAGTCATCAAATCCCGAAACATGCTTAAACTTGAGTCGATGTCGGCTAAAGTATTGGTAACGGTATTTGAAGAGAATCTATTTGACAGATCCCTTGAGGCGGCTGTCTATTTAAGGAAGAATAACGTCAAGACGCTTCTTTATCCGTCGTTCAAGGACAAGCTTGATAAACAGATGAAGTACGCCAACAAGAAAGACATACCGTACGTTGTTATCGTCGGGCCGTCTGAGTCGGAGAAAAATCTATTCAAGTTAAAGGACATGAAAACCGGGGACCAAAAAGAACTGTCCCTTATAGAACTCCTCAACTCAGTCAAATAATATATGCAGATTAACCCAAATACCGTTATCATTGAAGCCTTGCCCGGAGTCGGCGGGGACGAGTCAAAACTCTGGATGAAAGAGCTTCTCTTGTCCTACATACGTTTTGCCGAAAAGAAACTCATGAAGTTTATATACCTTGACGAAAATACGATCAAGATCAAAGGCGAGGGCGCCTACGATTTCTTCAAGAACGAAACCGGTGTCCACCGTGTTCAAAGGATCCCATCAACCGAAAGGAAAGGGAGAATTCATACCTCAACTTGTATCATTGTTGTTTTGCCCCAGATAATCCAGTCCGGAATAAGGCTGAATCCAAGCGAAGTCGAGTGGCAATTCTACAGGGCGGGTGGCCACGGAGGCCAGAACGTCAACAAGGTCTCAACCGCCGTAAGATTAACCCACAAACCGACAGGCATTGTCACAACCGCCTCCCGGGAACGCCACCAGGAAGCCAACCGCCAAATTGCAATGGACCTATTGATGGCCAAGCTAGTGACTCTTGAGGAGGAGAAGAAAAAGGGAATGAGGCATTCCTACGTCAAGGACGTCGGGATCGGGGACCGCGCCGAAAAGATAAGGACATATAATTTTCCCCAGAACCGGCTGACTGACCACCGGATAAACAAAAGCTTCCACAACCTCGAAGACATAATTGATGAAGGCAAGTGGGACAAGGTATTTACACGAAGTTAAAGTCCTTTTTATTTTTTAGAGAACAAATAAGTTGAATAAAAGGGGAGCCATCTGTTATAATAGTTTTCTTATGAAAGCGAACATCCATCCAACATATTATCCGGAAGCAACCGTTATTTGCGCCTGCGGCAATAAATTCACGACCGGTTCGACCAAAGAGCATATCTCGGTTGAAGTCTGCTATAAGTGCCATCCCCTGTATACTGGAGAACACCGGTTCCTTGACGTCAAGGGAAGAGTTGAGACTTTCAAGAAGAAGATGCAGACGGCCGCCGCCTACAAAGCAACAAGTGCCGGAAAAAAGAACAAAAAAGGTCAAAAAGACGAGAAAAAAGCCAAGTCATTGAAGGAACTGTTGAGCGAGTCATAAACCATAGCTGGACAAATAGAAAAATACTGATATAATTAATAGATTCCTTAAGACCCGGGTTTAAATTAAAACTCATATTTTGAGTTCCCCGGCGAACTTCCAGTTCTGACTGGAGAAGGGAAAACAAAATGGTACACCCAAAGAAAAAAACACAAGTAGACAATCTTACATCTGCCTTAAAGGATAATAGCAACTTTCTTTTAGCCAAAATAGACAAGACAAGCCACCAAAACCTTGAAGCATTAAGACGCGAACTCAGGAAAAACGCCTCATCAATCAAAGTCATCAAGAACTCGTATTTTGAGAAAGCCGTCAACAAACTAGCCCAATCAGATAAGTCTTATCTTGAACTCAAGAAAAACTTCCTTCCCTTGACGTCTTCTACAATGATCGTATTCCTGGACAAGTCATGGGATTCGGGCCTTAAGGCATTCTACGAATTTACCCTCAAAGAAAAAACCCTGTCATTCAAACTGTCCCACTTGGACAACAACCTCTACAGCGACTCAGATACCGAAAAAATCGCAAAGCTTCCGGGCCGCGACCAGTTGGTAGCCAAGATGTTGGGGTCGATGATGTCGCCGATGTCACATTTTGTATACGCTCTAAAATACAATACCAACAAATTAGTTTATGTTTTACAAGCAAAAGCAAAGGAGGTGAAATCATAAATGTCAGAGACAAAATTAGCCGATAAACTACAGAAAATCGCAACAGAAATAGAAGCATTGACAGTAGTTGAAATGGCAGACTTAGCCAAGTATTTGGAAGAAAAGTTCGGAGTTTCCGCTATGCCGGTTGCCGCTGCCGCTCCTGCTGCTGCAGGTGCTCCAGCCGCTGCTGCTGAGGAAAAAACTTCATTCACCGTCGTATTGACCGCTTCGGGTGACAATAAATTAGGAGTCATCAAGGCCGTCCGCGAAATCCTGCCCAATTTGGGACTTATGGATGCCAAGAAATTGGTCGAATCCGCTCCAAAAGATCTTTTAACAGACGTCAAGAAAGAACAAGCTGAAGAAGCAAAGAAAAAGGTCGAAGCCGCAGGAGGCAAGGTTGAATTGAAATAAATCCGAAATCCAAAATAAGAAATTCGAAACAGTTCTAATTGTTCGAATTTGTTTCGGATTTCGACTCTTTGAGTTTCGGATTTCAGGTATAATAACATATGGCAAAAAAGACATCATCTTCTGACTACGGAGCCGAATCCATTGTTGTTCTTGAAGGCCTCGAACCAGTAAGAAAGCGTCCGGCGATGTACATCGGAACCACTTCACAATACGGCATAAACCACTGCTTGAACGAAATTATCGACAACTCAATCGACGAAGCCCTGGCCGGATACTGCCACAACGTTGAAATTCGCATCGAAAAGAACGATTATCTGACGGTTTTTGACGACGGGCGAGGAATTCCTGTAGACAAAGTGCCCAAATACAACGTATCGGCATTGGAATTGGTATTTACCAAACTTCACGCCGGAGGCAAGTTCAATGTCGGAGCTTACAAGGTTTCAGGAGGTCTTCACGGAGTTGGAGCCTCTGTCGTTAACGCATTGTCGACCCACATCATCGTTGAAGTCCGACGGGACGGCAAATTATATAGACAGGAATACCGGAAGGGAAAGCCCGAAGGCCCGGTCAAGGTCGTCAAGGAGTCGATTATCGGATTCAATTACAAGGTCGGGACGGCCATTTCCTTTATCCCGGATCCCGAGATCTTCAAGGAAACGATCGAACTCAATTACAACATCTTCAAAAAACAGGTCAAGGAAAGGGCCTACCTAATAAACAATGTTTTCTTCAGAGTGTACAACCTCAAAAACGGCGATAAGTTTGCATACTTTTTTGACGGTGGAATCATTTCCCTTATCCGCGACCTTAACCGCGGCAAGAAGGTGCTCCATGAGCCGGTATACGTCAGGAAACAGGTTGACGACAAAGAGGTAGAGGTCGCAATCCAATACAACGACTCAATAAACGAAAATATCCATTCATTTGTGAACGTCATCAATACCCACGAGGGAGGAACCCACCTGACGGGATTCAAGACCGCGATAACCCGCGCTATCAACAACTACGCCAAGAAGGAATTCGACACCGGCAAAAACGGCATCGATACCTTCACGGGGGATGACGTCAAGGAAGGGTTGACCGCGATCGTTTACGTCAAGATGCCGGCAACCAACCTCCAATTCGAAGGACAGACAAAAACTAAACTCGGAAATTCCGAGGTCCAGACGATCGTCCAGCAGACGGTCTTTGAGTTTTTGGAGACCCATTTTGAGGAAAACCCGAAAGTCGCAAGAGACATTTTGGGCAAGATTTTCTTGGCTCAAAAAGCCCGCCTGGCCGCCAAGGCCGCCAAAGAAGCCGTTTTGAGAAAAGGCGCCCTTGAAGGGGCAACCCTTCCAGGAAAACTGGCCGACTGTCAGGAAAAGGATCCGACCCTGTCGGAGCTTTTCATGGTCGAGGGTAACTCAGCCGGTGGCACCGCCAAACAAGGGCGAAACCGCAAATACCAGGCAATATTGCCCCTAAGGGGTAAGGTCTTAAACACCGAACGCGCATATTTGGACCGCGTCCTTTCATTCAAGGAACTCAAGGATCTTGTTATCGCCTTAGGGTGCGGGATCGGCGAGAATGTTGATTACTCCAAACTTAGGTATCACAAAATCGTCATCATGACCGACGCCGACGTTGACGGAGAACACATCATGACGCTTCTTTTGACTTTTTTCTTTAGACACATGCCGGATGTAATCAATAAGGGTCACCTTTTTATCGCCCAACCGCCTCTTTACAAGATCACATCTGGCAAGAAGGTCGCCTATGCTTATTCCGACGACGAGCGGGACGTAGTCATTAAGGATCTGACTGTAAAACTCAAAACCAGCAATTTCAACATCCAGCGCTATAAAGGACTTGGAGAAATGAATCCGGAGCAGCTTTGGGAGACGACGATGAATCCCGAGAACCGGATCTTGAAACAAGTAACCATAGGTGATGCCCAGGAAGCCGATTACGTGTTTTCGATGTTGATGGGCGACGAGGTACCGCCTCGTAAAAAGTTTATCGTTACCCACGCCAAATTGGCGAGCTTGGACTTTTAATTTAGTTAATAATTATTTTTTTCTTATGCATATATCAAAACTGTCGGCTGGAAAAAATCCGCCTGATGAGGTTAACGTTTTTGTTGAAATTCCCCAGGGATCGAGCATTAAATACGAACTCGACAAGGAATCGGGAGTGGTGATGGTTGACCGCTTTAATTTCACGGCAATGTTCTATCCTTTCAATTACGGTTTTGTTCCCCAGACCCACGCCGAAGACGGGGATCCGGTTGACGTTTTGGTGATCTCGAGTTATTCGGTTGCACCGGGAACCGTTATTCCGTCAAGACCAATCGGCATGCTTGAAATGGAAGACGAGGCGGGGATTGACACCAAGATATTGGCCGTCCCGACCGAAAAAGTTGATCCGTTTTACGCCCATATAAAGGATATAAAAGACCTTGACGAGGCGACCAAAAACAAGATAAAGCACTTTTTTAACCATTACAAGGAGCTTGAACCCGGCAAATGGGTGAAACTCAAGAACTTTTTGGGTCGCGAAGACGCTTTGAAATCCATTAAAAAAGGATTAGAATAATATTTTGATTTTTTATGGCAGGAACCGACACAGCTAA
>CAZUBL010000006.1:0-31816 GCA_964618685.1 uncultured Gammaproteobacteria bacterium
GTAGCTACCCTTTCCCTCAAAACCGGGGCTGTTGACATCGTTTGGATTGACCTGTTCAAAGTAACAATCCGGATAACGGAGGCTTAACGCCTGAACGTCTTCTGTAGCTTGGGTGACAACGGCAATCCTGTCGCCCTCCCGGAAAAACTTTTTTTCGCCAACCGGAGTCTTTTTGGATTTGTCAAAATACGAACCTATATATTTTTCGACCGGTAGCATTTTGTTCTGTTGAAGAAATGGGGGTGCTCCTAAGTCGTATGCAAGTTTATTCTTAAGAAAAGTCATCCTTGAAAGAGGTGGGATGGTAGTCATATCATCGGCAAAGAGCGCTTTCACCATATAACTGGCCCTCAATCTCAAAGCCTCTAGTCTTGCTTTTTCATTCATAAGACCTATATTATATTATATAGGCCGTCAAAATGCAATAATTCAGTTCAGATAATTAACATGGCGTCGCCAAACGAATAGAATCTGAAATCGTTTCTGATGGCCGCCTCATACAGTTCCGTAAGTCTTTTTTTTGACCCTTTGTGATCTAAAAACGCCTCAACCAACATCATGAGCGACGACTTGGGGAGATGGAAGTTGGTAATTAAAATGTCGACCATCTTAAATTCATAAGGCGGGTAAATGAAAAGGTCTGTCTTTCCCGTCAGATTACCGGTCTTGGCGACAGATTCAAGAGTCCTTGTGACCGTCGTTCCGACCGAAACCAGTTTTTTTCCCTGGTTCCTCAAGGATTCAATAGACTGATAGGTTTTATTTGGAACCAGATAATATTCCTCGTGGAGCTTCTTATCTTTTAGGTTTTCATGTGTCAAAGGCGCGAACGTTCCCAAACCGACATGCAAAGTGACAAAATATTTCTCTATTTTTTTTGTCTTAAGGGAGTCAAACACCCCGTCCGTAAAGTGAAGGGAGGCGGTCGGGGCGGCGCTTGAACCTTTTTCATGGGCGAATATCGTCTGGTATTTGTCCAATAGCTCTCCCCTCTTTAAGGGGGTTTTTTTAAGGTAAGGAGGAATGGGCATGGTCCCGAACTTGGTCAAAAGGGAAAACAACTTCTCTTTTGAAAAATCGAATTTGAGATTGAAAATATTTTCTTTTTGGGTCAGTATTTCCAAATATTCATCGTTATCGAAATAGATCCTTTCCCCGACATTTATCTTGCGGTCAACGAGAGCCGGAACGATATCCCCCTCGATCTCGTTCACCAAAAACAGGACGATCACCTTCCCGCCAGATTGCTTTCTCATCGTCACTCTCGCCGGCAACACTTTGGTGTCGTTAAGAACCAAAAAAGAGTCTACTGGCAAATATTTGGAAAGGTTGTAGAAGCGGTCAAAATGGATTTCGTCTTTTGCCGTATTGTAGACAAAAAGCTTCGATGAGTCGCGGGGAACGGAAGGCGACAACGCCAAATTCTTTTCTGGAAGCAAATAGTTGTAATCATCCGGATTCATGTTCTATATATTACCAAACAAAAAAGGAAGCATGTTCCGATGCTTCCTTTTTTTGCTAACTCAAATTACTTACTTATAGTAGCTCTTTATCTGGAATAGGACATACAATGACAATCCTGTCCCGATAACCAATCCTCCCAAATTGAAGGTTATAAGAGCCTGGACTCCTCCCAGAAGCGACGCATAAAACATCAGCTTCCATGCCGAGAGCTTTCTTTTAAAAAGACCGGGAATAGCAATCGCCTCAAGAACGAGCATGGCGATCGAAAAAACCATCCCAAGTCCGAATCCGGCGGCTGCCTGGACTCCCCCCATAACGACAAACGGGGCAACCAATGCACCCAATCCGAAAGCCAAAAGAATCATCGGCAACGAAAGAACCAAGAAAACCAACGCAATCCAAGGACCGTACTTGACGATGAACTCCTTTACGCCTTTGGGCAGCTGAAATGGAGCCTTGTCAACCAAATACATTTCCAGCGTATCCTCGAGCTTTCCCATCTGGGCTTTGAAATCTGTTCCACTTTGGGTTTTAGCCATAAATGTTTATAAAATTTATAATAACAATCCCAAGATTATTATAGCGATAGGAATGGCAAATAAGAAAGGGGTTGTTTTTCCCGCCTGTGGGATACTTTCAACGGTTGTCGGTGTCTGGGAAGCTAAGACGATTTCCGTCGGAGTCGGTGTAACGGTTGGAGTCAAGGTCCCAGTTGGGGTCGGTGTCAGGGTGCCAGTTGGCGTTGGAGTTGGGGTCGGAGTTGATGTTGGCGTAGCTGTTGGTGTTGCTGTTGGCGCTTCAGTTGGAGTTGGAGCTTCTGTTGGTGTCACTGCCTCAGTTGGTGTTGGGGCTTCTGTTGGAGTTGGAGCTTCTGTTGGTGTCACTGCCTCAGTTGGTGTTGGGGCTTCTGTTGGAGTGGTTCCCGGAGGTAATGTCGGTGGAGGCGGCGTTACACCTTCACTCTGACATGAACAAGTGCTTTCGTAGGTACCAGCATAAGTTCCGCCATCAATCTGAATAATTCCACAGAAACAATTTGGTGGGGCTCCGTTTCCCAAATTAGATACCGAATTGTATTGAACACAGGGACCTCCCGAGTATCCTTTTTTACCGATTTGACATAACCAACCTCCTTCACCTGGTCCTCCACCTCCCGTTTGCATAGTAATTCCGTTGGCAACCGCCTGTTGATTACAGCTTTTCGACTGGGGGGCGCAGAAACTGTGTTTTTTTTGTTTTATGTCCCAAACATCACACCAATGTCCTCCACTATTATTACAACTCTGCTCATTTGTTTGTTGAGTTTCCCCTCCACCTCCTGAAGTTTCACCACAACGATTATTTTTGACGTGCGATCCGGCAGGACAGGAAGCATTTGACCCACTACACGAACACCCGCCAACGTTATTTCCTGTCGCATCTGAAGCACACTGACAGGCTCCTGGAGCCACTGCTTTCTGTTCCGTTGTAATGAGCCTGTTTCTCAAATAAAAACCGGTAGCTCCGACGACTAATATCATCAAAAATATATTGGCCACGAGGAAAAAATTCCCCTTTTTCTTTTTTATATTCAAAGGAGTGTAGTTAGACATGCTTAATTAATATTAACACAGCTCATTTAACAAGTTCAATGAATTTAAACTTAAGTTTCCCTGATTGGTATTCTTGTTCTGAAACCGTCTTACTGAAATCGGTATAGTCGGGGAAAAAAGCATCGGCTTCGGGGTATTCCTTGTCAACCTGAGTCAGGTAAAGCTTTTCGGCATATTTAATTCCAAGTGAATATATCTGAGCGCCTCCAATAATGAATATTTCCTTATTGGTTTTCTTGGCTTCTTCTATAGCCGCTTCCATTGAATTAACAACAACCGCACCCGGGGCAAAATAGCTACTATCTCTTGTGATAATCACATTGATTCTGCCGGGGAGCGGTCTAAATTTTTGAGGCAGAGATTCGTAAGTTTTCCTACCCATAATGACAACGCTTCCTGTTGTTAAATCCTTAAACCGTTTCATGTCCGAAGGGATTTGCCAGAGGAGCTTATTATCCTTTCCCAATTCCCGATTTTTACCGATTGCGGCGATTATCGAAATCATGTTTTTATTTTACCTTGAATATGTTTTTCTTTTTGCCGTAGTATCCACCGGTTACGCTCAAAGGCGCTTTGATGGGTGGATAAGCATTATAATCTTCCAAAGATACGTATTCCGGTTTAAAATCGTCTATCGTTTTGAAGTCTCCCGTAAACTTCACGGACGGAAGGGGCTTTGGCTTTCTCTTCAATTGTTCCTTGACCTGATCAAGATGGAGTTCGTATATGTGGACGTCCCCGAAAGTATGGACGAAATCTCCTGGTTCATATCCTGTAACCTTGGCAATTATCAAGGTCAAAAGGGCGTAGGAGGCGATGTTGAAAGGTACGCCCAAAAAGATATCGGCCGATCTTTGGTAAAGCTGGAGCGACAGTTTTCCGTTGTTGACGTTCAGTTGATACATATTGTGGCAAATCGGGAAGTGCGATGTATCCTTGTACTGTGCCATCGTATACAAGTATTCGGGATTCCATGACGTAACTATGGCGTTGTGGGCGGCCGGGTCTTTC
Organism: uncultured Gammaproteobacteria bacterium; assembly: GCA_964618685.1. Lineage (GTDB taxonomy): Bacteria > Patescibacteriota > Microgenomatia > UBA1406 > GWC2-37-13 > GWC2-37-13. The sequence continues at coordinate 4,068 of CAZUBL010000006.1, forward strand.
TTTATTTCCTCAACGGCCCATTTGACCTGGTCGATTGTTTTTTTGGTGCGCGTTGGCCATCGTCTCCAGAGTTCCCCGTAAATACGCGGCAGGTTACCCCATTTTTTGGCGAATTTATTGTCAGTGTGGATTTTTTTGATAAACGCTTCCTTTTCTATTTTGGTTCTTGGGTTGAGGATCTTGTATTTCCGGTAGGGATAATCGTCCCAGATATGGACATTGTTGTCGACCAGGTATTTGATATTCGACTGCCCCGACAAAAACCAATATAGCTCATGGAGAACCCCTTTCCAGTAAACTTTTTTTGTCGTCAATAAGGGAAAACCATCTGACAGGTCAAACCTGATCTGCCGGCCGAAAACCGTATAGGAAGCGTCTCCCGTCCCCCGATCAACCTTACGAACGCCTGTTTTAAGGATATCGGCCATCAAGTTAAGATATTGCCGTTCTCCGTTGTTTTTCATATTTGCTTTTCCCGTTTTTTGGTCGTCACCCGACCGCCCTGCCACTGGCCTTTGTATTGGGTCCCGCCTCCTTCAACTTTGTAGAACTGGGCATGGGCAAACCGACAGCCCAACTCCATGGTAACGGGAATCGTTCCCTCATTTTTGGCGGCGAATGTCACTTTACCCCGGTACCCTGGGGCAACGTTTCCGGTCCTAATCATGAGACCCGACCTGAATGTCGTTGTGCGGGGCTTGAAATTAACGGTCAAGTCGAGAGGGATATTGAAGGTTTCAATAGACGACAAAAGGACAAATTCACCCGGCTTTATGGTGTAGGAGGAAAGTTTCTTTGGATTATATATCGCAACCGTTTTTATTTCCGGCGTTTCCCTGTGGGTGACTCCCAAAAACGCCTTTCCGCCTTTGAGTTTGTGGACTTCGCCAAGTCGAATATCAAATCCAGCTCCCTCGGGAGTTGTTAATTCCCGGATGTCAAGATTTTCAACCAGTTTTTTTGTTTTCACCAGCCTCAAAAGTATTTTGGGTCCGAGTATCATTGTTGGTTAATAAAATATAATAATTTTGCATGATTTTCAATAAGATCCATTCAAAAGCGGAGCAATATGAGACTTGAAAAGATCGGCTCTCACTCGTTTTACACTCTTTAACTCTTCGTATCTTTTGTGTGAGGGAAATTTAGACAACGGCCATACCGAAACCCCAAGGTCGTATATGTTGGCATGAACGATTAAGGGATCGCCTTGCCCATTGCACTGGCCGGAATAATAGGTAAGGTGGAATCTTCTCGGGTCGCACTCGTTAAATTGTCCGAATATGAGAATATCGGCCTCATATAGCCTGTCTATTGGCGATTTGACCGTCTTAAAGATCAATTGTTCGTCCTCATAGATTTCCTTAGACCACATACCTTTGGGCAATTCTATTCCCAACCGCGATTTATACAAAAGATGAACGGTGCTTTGACAATTGACCGTCTTCCCTTCAAAGCCTATTCTGGGCGAACTTTTGTAATCATAGGGCAAGCCTATGAATTGGGTAATTTCAATATTGAATGCCATTGTTGAAAATGTTTATGAACTCGTAAAAGTTCGTGGCGACATGGTCGGCCAACTTAATAACCGACTCCCTTCTGACGTTCTCGGTGAAGGCTATGAATTTGCAGGGAACTCCCATTTTTTTTATCTCATAATCCGTATACCCGTCACCAAGGACAAAAATATCTCCATTCAAGTTCATATATCTGACCTTTAGGGCTTTACCGCAATCTACAGATAGGGGATTAAGGTGGTCAAAACCAATTACCTCTCCCCTATTGTCAAATATGAATTTATTGGCAAGAACGTGCGATTTTTCTATGCCGTATTCCTCAACGACCGGATAGATATATTCCTCAAATCCGCCGGAAATTACATAGATGCTGTTTCTGTTGGAAAAAATAAAATCGCTGTTTTCCCGTATCGATTCGGTAACGGTTTTTTTTAAATCAGAAACAAGTCTTCTTAAGTGGCTTTTGTTAAATGAAAAGAGTTTAAGCCTCTTTTCAAGCGAAAACGCGAAAGGGATCTTGCCTTCCATACCTTGTGCGGTAATCCCCGATATTTCCTTAAGCACGGCATTTTTATCGGGACGTCTATCTAAGGATATTTCCGCGAGTTTTTCGAGAGATTCGACCTTCACGAACGTGCTGTCAAAATCTATTACGATATGGAAATCTTCTGTCATGAAAAAAATGAAAGCCAACTGATAAAACCAAACAACAGGGAAGGTTTAGGAGTGTGGTGAGTAGTTATTCAAGGGATTGGTTCTCGGATTCATAGTTTGGCGGTTTTGAAACTTCCGTCCGTATCGAATTGGACGTTGTATATTGGCAAATCCGGCGCCAGTCTTTTGGCAGTCTCCATCAGGTGGTTCTCGGCCACATCGGACAGGACCTGGTAAAGATATTCCGAATCCTCCCCGAGAACGAATTTGACGGCCTTGTTTTTTATGAGTTTCTCGGCCAAAAGGCGGTGTTTTTCGTCGGTCAGGGATTGATGGTAAACGAAAACCTCAACCATTTTATTTCCCTTGTCGGTTTCAAGCTCGTATCTGGGATAGATACCCCAGTTACCTTTGACCATCAGGATTGCCCCTTCTACATGGTCGCCTTCAAGAACCACTTCTTTAGAACCTTTGCTGCTAACGTAACCCAGTTTTTCGTTGATGAAGTCGATATCTTCCTGTTCGATTTTATAGGCTTTCGGGTCCAAGTTGATCTGTTTGTAGTGGCCGCAGCCTGAGGCCAGCTTTGATTTGTCTCCGTGTTCGTCAGTATGGAATGAAAAGTTTGCGTCTCCTCCCAAGACCTCAATCAATGTCGAGAAAACCTTTTCGCGATTGATCTCGAATCCGTATGACCTTGAAGCCGAAAGTACCATCGCCAATTCACCAACGTCGGCACCCGGAAATGCCTGGACCGCCAATCCCTCTTCGTTTTTGTATCTGCCGTCAATGCAGCGGCTCATGAACTTTTTTGAGGGGTCAACCTTATATCTGTTTTCCGCAACCAAGTCGTTTACTTCCTTTTCCGTAAGCATGATTTTGTTCATAGTAGAAAATTATACATCATTTTTGTCGGATTTTTTGGAAAATATTTTAGGCTATCCTTGCCTAAAACCTTACCAGCAACGACCATGTTATATAATTGGTATATGGCCAAAAAGGTATACGTATATGACCCAACCGCTTCGGATTCTTTAAGCCGCGTCCGCGGTATCGGTCGATACTTGCAGCTTCTGAGAGAGAATTTTGATAATAATTATGAATTTATAGACTTCAAAAAACCGGTCGACCTTAAAGGTTCTGTTTTCATAAACCCTTTTGTCAATTTCCTCACTCCTCCCATATTGATGAGACGATTGGCCGAAAAACAGATTGCTGTCATCCACGACCTCATACCCTTAAAGTACGGAGCCTATTTCCCGGCCGGAATCAGGGGAAACATGAATATCTTTTTCAACAAAGTCTCCCTTAAAAATTACGATACAATCGTCACCGATTCCGAGGCATCAAAAAAAGACATTGTCGGGATGCTTAAGGTAGATGAGAGCAAGGTCAAGGTAATCTATCCGTGCTTACCTAAATCCTTTACCGATTCGGCAAAGCCAAAAAATGAACTCCCCGATCTTCCGGAAAAATTCTGCCTATATGTCGGGGACGCTACTTGGAACAAGAATCTTATCAATCTGGCAAAAGCCTTGAAAATTATCAACGCCACCTGTGTATTCGTTGGTAAGATATTTGAGGAAAAAAACGTTTCCCATCCCTGGCAAAAGGAACTTAAGGGTTTTTTTGCCGAAGTCCAAAACGACAAAAGGTTCGTTTTCCCGGGTTTCATCACCGACTCCCAGCTGTTGAAAGTTTACCAACAAGCTTCTTTGAACATATTGGTATCACGCGATGAAGGGTTTGGGTTTTCGTGGCTTGAGGCGGCCGTGAATTCCTGTCCTTCATTGCTTTCAAATATTGAAGTCCTCAAGGAAATTTCCGGTGGGTCGGCTATCTTCGCCGAACCCGAAAATCCCTCAGATATTGCCGACAAGATCGGTGAAATATATTTCAGGCGAGACGTCAGAAACAGAGTTGGCAGGCAGGCCTTCAAAAGAAGTCAGTTCTTCAACTCAGAAAGTTTCAAACGAGGGTTTGAGGAGCTTGTGTGACCGTAGAACTGTCGCTATCCAACTTCTTGACCCGTCTTATGTACTTCTCCTCCATTTTAGGTTTAGCCGCAAGGAAGGCGTCGACGATTTTGTGAACCTCTTCAACGGTATTGTAGTCAGCCGCCAGGGACAATATATTGGCGTGGTCGTTTTCCCTCAAGTGGGCCGACTGGTGAGGGTTCATGGCGACTCCCGACCTTATTCCTTTCATGCGGTTGGCGGCCATGGAAACGGCGCACCCCGAACCGCAAATGGTTATTCCCAGGTGATTATCCGGGTTCTGAAGAACCGCTTGGGCGACTTTTTGGGCATAATCTATAGCATCGTCTAGGGGATCAAGTTCATAGGGACCTAAATCCTCAATCCTGATATTCTTCTCGTGGAGATACTCGATGATGGCGTTTTTAAGCTCAAGACCCCGGTGATCGGCACCGATGAATATGGTCATGATTAAAATATACCATATAATAGAAAATGTATGTTATTTGACACTCATTGCCACTTAAACTTCAAGACATTCGACAACCAACACGAAGACGTAGTAAAGAGAGCCGGTGATGCCGGAGTCAAATATATTGTCGTTCCCGGCACGTCCTATGAGTCCTCAAAAAAAGCCATCGATATTGCCCGTGGTTTTGAAAGAGTCTATGCCGCAGTTGCCATCCATCCCCACCATATATTTGAGATTGTAGAAAATAGAAATGACCCTGATGGGATCAAGACCAACCTCGAGAAGATAGAATCGTTGTTGGATAACCCTAAGGTTGTTGCCGTAGGCGAAGCCGGAATCGACCGGCATATGTACCGGAAAACCAAGTATAGGGACTATAAGGTTGAAGAGGAGTTTATATCCCTACAGAAAACATTTTTACGGGAACAGGTCAAGCTTGCCGTCAAGTACGGCAAAAGCCTGATTTTGCACAACCGTGAAGCCAAGAAGGAGTTTATCGAGCTTATTGCGGAATATTGGGACAGTAAACTTGAGTACAGGACGGTTTTCCACTGCTGCGAGCCTGAACCGGAGCTTCTTGAGTTTGCCCGTGCCCATAAGCTGTTTATAGGGGTTGACGGAGATGTCGCTTATACCCCCGAGAAACAGGAATTTATAAGGAATGTTCCCCTTGATATTCTTGTTCTTGAGACCGACTCCCCTTTCCTTTCCCCCGACCGAAAATTCCCGAATGAACCCAAAAATATTACCATCATCGCCCGACACGTTGCCGATATTAAAGGATTAACCGTAAACGAGGTGTCAAAGAAGACTACCGAAAACGCGAAAAAACTATTCAAAATTGAAGGTAATTTTTGAATCAAGGGCAATGGCAATCCTTTTAAGAAGCGATAGTGAAGGGTTAGCATTCATCGACTCGATTCTTGATATGACTGCCTGAGTAGTTTTTACCTTCTCTGCCAACTGTCTCTGAGATAATTTTTTTGCCAATCTTCTTTCAATCATAGAACAAGATAAAAGGTATTCCGGCTCCGAATCTTCCCAAGCTTTACGAAATTCCGGGTTTTCTAAAGATTCCTTAAGATGTTGGCGAAAGGTAAATATTTTATTCTTCATATATGAATGATATCTTTTAAGATATCATTTGTCAAGATCTCTTCTCTTCCAGTCTAAATAACGACGCCAGGCTGTTTGTAATTCCTTAATAGGAGCTTTATCTTGCTTTTTTATAAAGGCATTGAGAGCTAGGATTGTATCTTTATAAGGGGCCACATATATTACTCTGATATTATCTCTTCCTAATACCCTTAATTCCCAAAGAGGGGTTCCCGTCAATTTTTTTATATGTTTTGGAACGGACGAAATCCCGTATTTCTCAATCATCTCAAATAATCTGAATACCTTGGCCTTCTGAGATTTTTCTATAGAATTGAGGAAACCAGCGACCGGATTGTCGCCTGATCCAGAAATATAGTAAATAACCATAATGAAGTCTATGATAAGAGGTTGTGATTGTCAGTCGTATATATGCTACAAAAAAATGTATATGGATTGTTCTTATAACCTATTTAAAACGAAGTACTGAAGAACTCGGCCGGGATTTGGGGGTAGGATTGGAATAAGACTATCTTTTTGGAGACTCCTGTTGTCGTTGAGGCTTCAGACGATACGGTTTTCCCCTGAATGGGAAAATCAGATGCCCTTGACAAGACAAGCTTTGTTGAGGCATAGAAAACTCTAATAACCATAAGCTTGCTGTCGACCCCTATGTCGGCGGCCGGTACGACGTAGGAGAAGTCAAAGTTGCTGTCGGCACCGCACACACCGGCTGAACCTGACCCGTTTGAGATCCTTTTTGGATTGTTGGGGTCAACCACATGCTTGACAACTCCAGTATTTTTGAGGACTGTTATTTCGATCGCCGGGTTGCTCGACCCCGCGTCAAAACAAACGGTTATTCCCTCGGCAACCGAAGGACCGATCGTTTGGGTTGTATCGTTATATTCCCCCAGATAAAAAGTGTATGAGGAATCCTTGGTGACGGTCGGAGAAGTAAAGGTGTTGTCAGTCAGGCTGGTGACTGTTGCCCCGCCGGTGAACCCGGTCAGCTCAGACAATGCCCCCTCGCCGATTATGACGTTAGACCCTGCTTTAAGGGACGCTTCAATGGCTGCCTCGGCGGCAGCTAAGGCCTTTTGCGAATCCTCCTCAAGCTTTGAGACCTGGGTTTCGGTTATGGACTGGAAGGAAACCGACAAAACAACCGTCATGATGGTCGCCAGGACCATGACCGTAATTAAAAGTATTTGTCCTTTTTTTTTCATAATTTTTAGCTAAAAAATTTCAAGACTACTATTATTGTAATTGCTTCCACTCATAATTAGCCGTTGATAGATAAGGCAATGCGTCTATATATATTGACGGGTCAAATGAGATGAAAAATGAAGGCCTATTTGGGTTGGTCCACATCCTATTATTGACAAGTCCCGACTGGGCAATTAGGTTGCCTGTGATCTTTAATCCCTGGTTGCTTGTCGTTCCGATTGAGACGGAATCGGCAATGAAGACCCCCCGTGCTGCGGTTACGGTTGGATCGAAATTTATGGTTGTTGCGACCAATACGACTGCTTTGGTCGGAACAAACGACGCCGTATTGACGGTGATTGTCCCGTTTGTTAGAAGAACAACGTTATATTGATCAAATTGGGAAGGCACAGAGCTCAAGTTGACATCCCCGTTAAATACGTACAATCCACTGGCGGTTATATCATTCATTGAAGTTATTGTTTTGTATTCTTTCCGTGACTTGACGTAGTTTGTGAAAGACGCCGCGGTCATGGAATATGGGGCGGGTGTATATATGGCCCTATACTCTGGATCTCCTGTCTTGGCATTTGTATTAACCGAGGTTAAATTAATCGTTGGAGCCGCACAGACTCCGGCCTCACCGACGATAAAAAATGGCTGGACAGTATCTGAGGAGTCATAAGCAATTGGCGCTAAAGGAATCCGATTTATGATCCCCGTCCTTGATACGTATGATGAATCCTTAAGTTTAACCCAAGGACCCAGGGTCGGGGTTGGGGTGTTTGTCGGAGTCGGTGTGGCCACTATGTATCTAACTACCCTTGAACCGGTATTTATAGCCGTTGGCCAGTAGTAACAATAATTACCGGCCCCAGCTCCCCGACAGTTTGCCGAATAGGTGCCACTGTTATCAACCGACCCATTGGTAACCGGGGTCACCCCCAATACGACAATTGAAGAATCACGAAGAGCTCCTCCTCGTTGGGCTCCAGCTCCGGCGACATCGACGTAATTAACATTGCTTTGACAGCTGACAAAGGCACAGGGAGCAACCGAACAATTGGATTTACATAGTTGTGAAGCGACCACAACCGGGGTCAATTGAGGATTAAATGCCCTGGCTCGTATAAATGCCGTAGGAGTCGGCGGTGGGGGTGTATTCGTTGGAGGATCACCACCACCTGGAGTGCTAGTTGGGTTGACCGTACAAGTGCGTTGTTGGGTGTCAGTGGAGCCCGCCTGACATTCCCTTTGCTGATAACCCCCAATACATGGACTCCAACCGCTCCATTGAGTACAACCTGTTCCTGCCCCAGTGCATTGGCAACTACAGGTGGTATAGTTACATATTGCACTACCTGCACAACCCATCGCTGCACCATCACAAGCTGGACTACACCCACCACATCCTGTTGAATAACAACCACAACCACTTCCTCGATCTTCACATATTTGTCCAATATTACTACAAGTCCCACTACACGTACCGGTTGTGCCTCCTGTACAGGCGGCATATACTACCGAACCAGAATCAACCTTCCAAAAGAAAATGAAGACAAATATAATAAATACAATTAAGAAGACTTTCTTCATAGAATGATTATAGATCAAAAACACGCAGCTTTGTCAAGGAAAAATTTATTTGTTTTTATGCAAAAATCATATGTGCCATTAAACATATGACGATATTTATTGGGATTGTTAAGGACTTCGCTAATAAACATTTTGCTAAATTCGTATGCTCTGATAGGCTTATTTAACTTCAAATATAGTGACTGGATTTCATATGCTATTGCTGGATTGAATCCGGTACCGTTTTCAAAAATTACAAGGTAGTCACGTAAGGCATGTTCATATTCCTCTATTCTGCTATAGGTTTGGCCTGAAAAATTATAGGGCTCGAACAAATCAGGGAAATTACGCTTATATGAACTAAGTATGTAGTCAATTTCGCCTATATTTTGTGTCGGTGTTTGCGTCACGAGTGATTCATAAGCCTCTTTCCTATAAGGATATATAGCAATAGATCTTATAAAATCACCTTTATAGTAAAGTAATTCTGAATAAGCTAGATAAATCGATATAACAAAAATCAGGAAGGAATATAAAAAACCTAATTTCCTAATTCTAAACTCATGTTTTTCCTGATGTGACAAACCAATTGTCAGATAAAAAATAAAGATCAATACAGGCATTGCAAAAATATAGCTGAAATTAAAAGCAATTAGCAGATAAATAAAAATCCAATAGAAAATATTTCTTTGGCCAATTTTAATTACCAGATAAAGGAACCATACGTAAAAAACAAATGCGATTAATCCGCTTCCCGATAAGATATCAAGTAGTAAACTATGACTTGTTGATGCAAAAACTCCTTTAGAAACAAAGGCATAGCGTCTTGATATTTCCGTAAAATTTCCTGAACCATATCCAAATAATGGACGATCATTAAAACCGAGAAATGCTTCCTTAATAAACTGTTCCCTATCGCTAGTAATTTCACCCCTCGGAATAAAAATAACTATGCCAAGAATTAAGACCGTTGCCGACATAACAACGATTGGAAGTATATTTTTTTTTAAAAAATAAATTGAGGAAGTTATAATTAACGCTAAGTAAGACGAACGAGAAAATGTCGTGAGATAGACTAGAATAAAACTCGCTAACAATGCCAGCTTATTACGAAAGTAATAAATAATTATTGTCATACCAAGCCAGATACCTAAATGATTGTTTATTTGAATAGCTGGATAAAATAGATTAAAGACATTATTAAACTCAATATTATTGACGTTCTTCAAAATTAGATCTTTAAGAAAATAGGAAATTGTGAATATAAATGAAAAAAAAACGATCAGGTTTTCAATGACTAGTGTTAGGGTTTTTTTCTGATTGTAAAAATATACGCATAATAGAAAAGACGATTGATACAATAACAATCGCTCAATTGACAACTGTTTATCTGTTGATAAAAATGCCGAAATTGTATCAAATATAGAAAAACCTACCCAAACCAGAGTTATTCTTTTCGGAAAAAATATATTTTCTCGTTTACAGAGAGAGATAAAATACAGTATGAATGGTAACAATAGGATAAGATAAAAAGATAACCTATCTCCAAATTTAATTGACATTCCGGACATAAAAATAACCAAAGAAAGATAAAGTCCGATTAATACTGCCATTATTAAATTATCGCAGATTATTTGGAACCGTAGTCATTATAGTAAGTTTCAAAAATATGATTAGAAAGATAGTCAATTACATTTTGAGGCAAACCATTTCCTTCAAAAGGGACAGCTTTACTTACTCCCCAACCGTTATTTTTAATCTCAGTCAAATTGTCATCAAGTCTTTGTTGCATACTTTCAGACAACAAGCTAAAGAATGTGCCTGGCTCATCTTGCATTGTGATAATGGCATCATTGGCAAAATTCACATCCCCTCTAAAATGAATTCCTCCGTTATTTCCTCCAGCCTTGCCATAATTATTCCAATAAGCCTCGTCCGCCGGTGGAACTACCAAAGACATCCTATTCCATTGATTGATAAAGAACCTTTGAATACCGTTATTGCCGAAAGAGTCAACAGAATTAGAACTAAATAATATGTCATCCCGCTGTATAGCATCAAGCCCACCAAACCATATCATACTTTTTCCATCTGAATTTTGTACGATCATTGGTATCACACTAAATTCCCTGTCATCTATCGACTCCCCTTGACTATTCTTAAGATCGGTTGCAATTCCATCAATCATCGCTGCATATTTATAGGGCTCATTACCTTTGGTAAAGGTACCACGCCTTATATCCATATATGTTTCCTTATCCTTATTTTGGGTCAGAATGTCATCGCTGAAATCGGCTCTACTCATATCTAGTTGATAAAAAAATTCGTTCATAGGTATACTTGCAGCTCTTGGAACCATCCAAAACCTAGGAGTTTCTGTATTCTCTGGAAACGTGGTGTCAATTTGAGTCAAAAGCATCCTGTATAGATCCCTGCTTTCGACCATTCCCTGAAGCTGTTCACCAAAGTCGGTGCGCTCAGTTGCATTTAGGTCGGTATTAATGTTTTCAGATTTGAACCAGTAGTTACCCTCTTCATTCCATATGACGGTAAACTTCTTTCCGGAAGCATCAGTGGCTTCACCGGTCACTATATGTGAGAAGACTGAATCGTTGTAACCTGTGGCTTTGACGCTTGAAGTCTCAACTGTCCAATTCGAGTCTTTTCCGGTAATGTAATCCTTACCCTTTACTTCTCCCGTTAAGATCTCATTGTATTCTTCTTCGCCTATAGCGGTCTTAACCGATTCGTTAATTGCAGGAGCAGGAGTAGTTGCGGTCGCTTCAGGCGTTGGCGTATTAGCAGGTGCGGCGTGAACTGGGTTTACAGCAAAAGGATTTAAAGCTTGAAGTACGTTATTTATCTTATCTCCCCAATCTAATGATTGGCTATCGATATCGATTTGCTGATGTGTTTGGGGATTGGAGTAACTTAGGGCAATTATCTCCCCCGGATCGTCAAAGTATTGTGCCAGGGCCGCAAGAGTTTCCTGGTCACCGGCTTGAGCCTTGGTTAAGATCTGCGAATCGAGATTATTTATTTTCGTGTTTGAAGTCAAAACAAGGAACGGTGTAATATTTTCACCTCCATCGCCATCACCGACATCCGCTTTGTAGATCATGCTCAGATTATTTTTGTTGTCATATCCGTAATTAATGGTGACTGGAGACATTTCCGATACTGCCTCACCTTCGGCATTGTAAAAGACTACAAAAACTCCCTTTTCGAAGGCAAACATCTCAGACATTATTTGGGAATTATTGGCGTCCAGGCCGATCATTGCCGTTGACCCTTTAAACTCCCCATACGTAGATGTTTGAGCTTGAATGAAATCGTCACTCTTCCTTGATTCTCCCGTGTTATATCCCTGGAACGGGATTCCCGCCTGAGATTGTTCGGCTATAAGATCGCTTAAGGGCTTCGGGGTCTCCAAGGCAATTGGTGTTACTTCGGCAGTTCCTGGCTGGGCCCCACAGGATATGGCTGTTGTTGCTAATAAGGTAAGGGGCGCGGCTACTCTAATGGCTTCTTTTTTGGTAATAAAAGGGCGCGAGGGCCTAACGGAAGGTTTGAAATCTGCCCCCGTGGAGACTGCAGCTCTGGCTCGGTGTACGATTTCTGACATATTTGATTAGATTATACAATCTATTACTCGATTTGTCAAAAAACTATATCTACCTTTGTTACGATTCTACTCCTAAATATTTAACAATGTCAACTACTATTTTTTAATAGTATTTAAGCTCAATTATGGAATATACTAGGTTTTGGTCATTTGTAAGAAGAATTACTGTCTATTTATCTTATAGGATAAATGTTATTGTGTTAATATGTAGGATCGTTTTATAACGATAATCTCATTAGAACGTCATTCTGTCAAAAAACTATATCCGGCTTTATAAAGATTGAACGCATTACTGGAAACGAGACTACTTAGGGCATTTCTAAGCTCATCTGAACCTGAATAGGATAGGTATTCGCCTTCGTCTGTATGTAAAAAATAAATCTTGTTGTCTTTTTTATAGGATAGGAAATCCTGATAATGCCTTTCCTTCTCATCCCATATTCGGGTCCGACCCCACTCAAGACCCTTCACCTGCGGGTCGTTATCTATCCTTGAAAATATATGCTTTTTAAATACGGACACGTCCAGCGGTTGATGGAAATACATCTCCCCGCCTTCCCTGACCGCACCCATATACTCCTCAACGACTTGTTTGCGGTACTGATACCAACTGGTGGCGTATGTCGTCAGTATTCCTTCGTCACGCAAATGGCTATTTAAGTTAAGAATCATGGTTCTAGCATCCTTACCTTGGACTTTTTTTTCAATCAAGTCGACGTCGCGTAATAGGAATTCCTTCATTCCGTCCGGTAAACCTATCTGTTGGGATAAGAAAGTCCTAACCGGTTCGCCAACTCCATCCCAACCTGCCGATTGGATTTCCGACCTTATGGTGGCGATGCGGGACAAGATTTCCCCCTGAGACTTAGCATTCGAGATTCCCCTCAAGTCTTTTGTGAGTTTATCGGTAAAATCCTCCAGTCCGGGTAAGGATTTTTTAAAAAATTCTACAGATAGACTACCTTGTTTTCCGACATCTCTTTTGATGGATTCCATCTCTTTATTTGTCCATATAGATTCATTTAAGGCCTTAAATTCATTATCATTCATGGCAATGATTGAATAAAGACCATTCTCACGAATGACTGCTTTAATAGTCTCTTCTCCGTAAGTTTTGGTAAGCTCTTGCTGTCTTGTCATGTTGCCATCCTTTTTTGAGAAAGCCGTTTTCATCTCATCGATCATACCCGGGATTCCCTTCAACTTCGTATTAATGCTTTCATTAATCTGCCTGCCGACAAACTCCATATATTCGTCAAGAATTATCGCCACCTCGTCATCGGTATTCTCCGAAATCTCGGATGTCTTTATAATCTCAAGCATCAGACTTCGTCCTTTCTCGGGATCTTTGACGGCTTCGTCGATTCTCCTTGAGACCTCATCCCTGTCCCATTTACCCAAGGCATTGGCTAACCTACCGCTTCTATCCTCAAAAAGCATTATGTAAGGCTCAAGGAACTCCCGACTCACGTACCAAGAGAAGTCGTCTCCCTGTGCTCCCCGGCGTCCGTATATCTGCATCATCTGGGCGCGATTTGTGGGTAAGCCGTGGAGGGCAACGTGAAGATCCGGAAAACTACCGTCTTTCTTGATGATGTCGACTCCGAATCCGGCCGCACCGGACGAAACAACGACCCGCAGGTTGCCTTCGGCCAATTCCGAATATATCTTTTCCGTTTCCTTTTCATAAGTCTCAAGTTCCTTCGGGTCTGAAGGTTTACTTCTGACGTATGCCACCTTATCTGCCCCGTATTTCTCAACAAGTTGCCGGTAAATTTCCGAAGACTTGTCCAGATGGTAACTGACAACAAGTGTTGGTTTGTCAGGTAACGAATTAACAACTTGTGAGATTGACTCGTTTTCGGTTTCGGCAACTTTCGGGTTAGGAACCGTTTTAATCGCCGGAGCGCTGACAACCTCTATATTCTTTCCGGTCGCGTCCTTCAAGAAAGACGCAAATGATGACCGTTTGACCTTATGGGTTTCCGGGTCGGGGAACATTAATGTGCCCGATGCGCAATGCAACTTGTCTCCATTTGCTTTGGCAAAACTCTGGAATGTTGTTCTTTTGAAAGATACCGGATTAAGGGGAACAAATTCGAATTCTCCTTCAAGGACGAGAATGTTCATCTGTTCCTGGGAGGAAAATTTATGATCCTGAAGCATCTGGTCGATATACGAATCGCGGACCTTAGGGCTGCCGTTTTCCATTGTATACAACAACCCTTTTTTCCTATGGAGACTTGCCAGATCGGCGCCGGTTTTTTCGTAGTAACCTCCCGAATTTTCGGGTTCAATATTAAGATGTGTATTGGCCAGCCTGTTGGCAAGCATTTTTTTGTCAGAGACTGAAAGGTCGAGTTTTTTGGCGATCACCTCAACCCCTTCGTTGAATGCCCGAACCACATCATCGTCAGATTTTGGTCTTTCAAAATCGTATCCTCTCAGGTGTTCCGAAATCTTCAACTTTCCCAATCTTTTACTGGCCCCCCCGGTTAAGGTATGACCTCCCGCGTCAACCACCAGATCACCTGGCCTAAGTTGCTTTGAGACGATAAACCGCCTCATCCAATCTGCTGTTGAATCGGTAATTTCATCAGGTGAATAATACTGGTCTTCGTTAACACTTGCGTAAGGCGACCGACGGCTGTAAGGAACATCGGCTTCGTCAAAAAACATATTTCCGGTTTGAGCTCTAAACTTTGCCGGGTCCGCCATGTAGTCGAAAACCTGGGTACGATCGGTTGAGAAATATATGGATTTCGGCATAAACTGGGATTCTTCGTGGCGGTCGGCAGCAACGGCATCCGACCAATAGGTTTGACTGACGGCTTTGCGGCTCTCTTCGGTATAACCCCCTTTAAGTAAGCTTTCCCTAACCATCTGCTGTTTAGATTTTTTGTCAAGTCCTCCTACACCATGTTCCATCTCCTTATCGACAAGCACCAGTTGGAGTTCGGGTGATGCTTCAGCCAAGGTTCGACTGAAAAATTCCGCGTGTTTTTTGAGTTTCCCCAACAACACCTCGTCCGTCCCGATTAATACGGAAGAGCCGATGTCTGACGTCAAAGCGTCGACCATGCTGGCTATCGGGAAAACCGTCGACGTTTTACCTTCTCTCGTTCCCATGTGGATATGCTTACCTTCCAAGAAAGCGGTTACGGCTTTTATCTGTCTTTTTTCTTTCTCGAGGTCGTAAGTTTGAGGATTGTACCTCTCCCTGTTTTTGACGAAAAGGTAAGCTGTTAGGTTGTCTCCGAACTGTTCCCTGAAGTCTTTTCTTTTCGGGTTTTCCCGGAAGCGCTTTAGACTTTTGGTTATTCTGTCTCCCCAATGCGTATTGGGATCGGCATGTTCGACCATACGCTTGATCCTTTCGTGCCGCGGCATCACCGGCAACATGCTCTTTTCCAGTCTCATCATTACGGGGGATAGTTCCGGACTCGCTGTCATGGATTCATTCTAACAGAAATGGCCTTATTGTATAATCTACACATGGTCATGAAAGTATTCACAGACGGCGGCTCAAAAGGCAACCCCGGCCCATCAAGTATCGGGATAGTCTTTTACCTTGACGGCAAGAATGTATTCCATCATCACGAAGCCATAGGAGTTGCCACCAACAACGACGCCGAATATACCGCCCTCATACGGGCTTTGGAGTTTTTAATAAAAGACTACAAAAACAAAGGGGTCGAAAGGATAGAATTCTATTCCGACTCCCGTCTCATGGTTAACCAGGTCAACGGTCTTTTTAAGGTTAAAAACGGGAAGATCAGGGAATACGTATTTAAAATCCGGGGACTTGAACAGGAACTCAAAATACCCTTAACATATTCCTATGTCCCACGCGAAAAGAACAAGGAAGCCGACCTATTGGTTAATACTGCCTAACTCGCTTAAGTTTGATATTCCTCTAATATATCTTTTATTTCTGTCACCATTTTGGCGCCTTGCTTGAGAAGAATATTGGGCGCCGAGGACATATCGTTTGTTATTTGCCCCGGTACGGCAAAAAGATCCCGCCCCTGGTTGGCAGCAAATGATGCGGTGATGAGGGTTCCGGAATGATCCCCGCCTTCAACAACCAAAATGCCTTTAGACATGCCCGACACGATCCGGTTTCTTGAGATAAACATTCCCTTACAAAGCCTCAAACCCGGCGGAAACTCGCTAACAATCGCGCCCCCGGAAGCAATAATCTTCCAGTAAAGGTCAAGGTGCTGGTACGGGTAGACAACGTCGACGCACCCCAGAACGGCCACGGTCTTGCCCTTGGCGTCAATTGCCCCCCAATGGGCAACGCCGTCTATCCCCAATGCCAGTCCCGAAACCACGGTAAAGCCGGCTTTGGCCAGGCCAAATGCCAGTTCGTACGCGACCTTAAGTCCGTATTGGGTCGGATGTCTTGACCCGATGACCGAAAAGAATCCGTCACTTTTCAATGATCCTTTAACGTATAGGCAAATCGGAGGATCGGTGATAACGGTGAGATTTTTGGGGAAACGGTAATCTTCAGGGGTCAAGACGGCTATCCCTTTCTTCTTCAAATCTTCAAGTTTTCGAACGGGGTTAAATTCATTCCTGAAGTCCTCAAATTCGACAGCTAGTTCTTTTCCAATCACCCTCTCCAGACTATCCCTGTCTCCCCAGTAAGCTTTGGCGGAAGAACCGAAATGATCCAAAAGAGCCTTGAATCTCATAGGACCAATGCCAGTGAAATGGGAAAAACCTAGGCGATACAAAAGATTTTTGTCCATTGACAATAGGTTTTGATGGTACAATAACTTATCACGATGACCAAGCTAAGCAGCCTAAGGTTTCGACCGACCGCTGATCTTGGTCTTTTTTTGAATTCCAAATTATTTTGAACCTACCTACCCTGACTTTTTATTCTCACGCATATGTTATCTATCAAAAAATGAATGCAAAGCATTGTTTCTCTCCATAAAAAGAAGATATACGAGTAGGTTTGTTTTGTCAGTCGCCTATATGCTACAAATGCGAAGGTTTATCCCATCAAGATGAGAAGATTTTCTCAAGTGCCACGATTCCCTTTTCAAACATCTTAATGTCGACGTTTTCGTCCGGGGCGTGGATGTTTTCGTCCGGCAGGGTGAAGCCCGTCAGGATGATCGGTTTCTTGTATAGCCTCTGGAGAATTTCGGCGGCAGCGATCGACCCTCCAGAGCGATTGAAAAAACATTCTCCTCCAAAGACTTCCTCAAGTATTTTGGCAGTCTTTATGGCATACGGATTCGTATAGTCGGTGTAAAAAGGGTCGGCCGCTTCCTTTACGATAAACTCGTGATCGACACCATCTGGCAAATTGTCGGCAACAAACTTCTCAACCTTCCTTATGATCTCAGGACCGTTCTGGAATTCAACCAGCCTTATTGAGAATTTAATGGTTGCTTCGCAGGGAATGATCGTTTTGAAGCCCTGTCCGGCATATCCTGACGCGATCCCGTTTATGTCAAGAGACGGCTTTATTTTACTCTCAAGAAATCCTCCAACCATACGATTGACCTTAGCGGTTTCCCTTTCATTTTCCTCATTGGGTAGGAATTTTGAAAGGACGGCTATTTCATCTTCCGTGAATTTCTTGACCTTGTCGTAAAAACCGGGAATGAGTATCCTCCCCTTACTATCTTTCATCTTTGAGAAAAGATCGGCCGCCACCTGGGCCGGATTCAAAACCCGGTTTCCGTAAACGCCGGAATGTAGATCGCTCTTTCCGGTTTTTATCTTGAGTTCAAATCCCGCAATCCCCCGCAAACCGTAAAATATCTGGGGAACATTTACCGCTTTCATACCCATGTCCAAAACATAGAAAACGTCAATTTTCCTTAAGTCGTCCCCGGCTTTTTTGACAAGCTCCTCAAAGTGATCGCTTCCGGTTTCCTCTTCACCTTCGAATATGAAAACGATATTATTCTTGAGCATTTTTTTGGCGATCAAATTTTTCATTGCCATTACCGACTGAGTCAGGTGCATCTTGTCATCAGCTACCCCCCGGCCATAAAGTTTGTTTCCCCGCTTTGTCAACTTGAAGGGCGGGCTTGTCCATTTGTCAACCGGGTCCTCCGGCTGAACGTCATAATGGGTGTAGATTCCAATAGTATGAGCAGATTTAGATACCAACTTTTTGCTAACAATAAGCGGTGGACATCCTTCAATTTCATGAAATTCCGTTTCCATGTCAAGAAACGACAATTCTTCCTTTATGTACTCCGCGGCTTCTACCAATTCGCTTCTTCTTTCCTTGTCGGTTGAAATCGATCGTATTGCTACCAGCCTCTTCAGCTTTTTATATGCTTCGCTGTTATCCATATGTGTATTATACTTTGTTACAATTAAGCCATGGATATCTGTCCCTCAATCCTCGAATCTGACGCTTCAAACTATTTATTACATATAAAAAGGCTTTCTCCATATTTCAAGTATTTCCAGATAGATATCGCCGACGGGATATTTGTCGACAACAAAACCGCATCACTCGACCAGGTTATCGAAGCTATAAAAAAAACCGATCCCGCGGAACTAAAAGAAATCACCCTCGATTTCCACCTGATGGTCAAAGACTATGCAACCGAGATTAAGAAACTCGAGACATTGAATGATTTTGTAAAAATAAAAAATGTTCTCGTCCACTTTGGAGTTGTCAACAACTTCGGATTTGATGTTATGAAGTTCTCCCCTTTTTCCGTCGGATTGGTTCTGAATCCCGACGAAAGCGTAGACAATCTGAAAGACAGTTTTAACCTTGAACAGATACCATGTATCCAAATTATGTCTGTTATTCCCGGAGCCCAAAGTAAGCCTTTCATGCCAGAAACGCTCAATAAAATTGACCAATTGAGATCACTTGACTATAGGTCTGATATATTTCTGGATGGAGCCGTCAACGACAAGACCTTGCCGGCAATAAACGGAATGAAATCCAAGCCCGATTTTGTATGTCCGGGAAGTTTTTTGACGAAATGTCCTGATGACGAATTGAAACAGCGATCCGATTATTTGTTAAAATTTGCATAATTCAATATGAAGATAAAAGACGTGAAAGCGATTGAAATCCTTGACTCCCGCGGCAACCCAACCGTCAGGACTTACCTGACTTTAGAAGACGGCACAATGGCCGCTGCATCGGTCCCATCGGGGGCATCGACCGGGTCGCATGAAGCGATCGAACTCAGGGACAAAGATGATAAAAGATACGAGGGGCAGGGAGTCCTCAAAGCCGTCAATAATGTCAATTCAGAAATTAAAAAAATGGTTGTCGGAATGGACGCAGACCCAAAAACAATCGACGAAAAGATGATCACTCTCGATGGGACCCCAAACAAGTCCTCACTCGGAGCTAATGCTATTTTGTCTGTCTCTGAAGCCTTAATCCGTGCGCTTGCCGTATCATCCAAGAGACCTCTATGGAAATTTTTGAGCGAATATTACTTTGAAGGCAAAAGCAATATGCCGAAAATAATGTTCAACGTCATAAACGGCGGAAAACACGCTTCGTGGAACTTTGATATCCAGGAATTCATCATCATCCCCCAAAAACAGCTTGCCTCCGAAGCGGTCAAAATGGGCGCCGAGATTTACCACGCCATAAAAAACAATCTCAAAAAGAAGGGGTTGTCTACACTAGTTGGAGACGAAGGAGGGTTTTCACCCAATCTCACGAGCAACGAAGAGGTTTTTCAGGTGATTGTAGAATCGGCAACAAACGCCGGATATGTCAACGGGAAAGATTACCGATTGGCAATTGACGCCGCCGCTTCCGAATTCTTTAGCGACAATAAATATATTCTTAAAAAGGATAACCGGGAAGTAAGTGGAGATGAACTTATAAATTACTACCTGTCCCTTGAGAAGAAATACCTTGTCCATTCGTTTGAAGACGCTTTCCACGAAGACGACTGGGAAAACTGGACCAAATTCATGACGCGTCTTGACCCCCACAACTTGCTTATCGGGGATGATCTTTTGTGCACCGACACCAAGAGGATAAAAGTCGGTCATGAAAAGAAATCGGTAAACGCGGTGTTAATTAAATTAAACCAGATCGGAACCGTCCTTGAAACTGTAAAGGCTATAAAAATGACAAAAGGATACGGGTGGGCGGTCGCCGTTTCCCATAGGTCGGGCGAGACTGAGGATCCGTTTATCGCCGACTTAGCATATGCTTCAGGTGCCGAATTCCTTAAAACAGGCGCTCCGGCAAGATCTGACCGGGTATCGAAACACAACCGTTTAATAGAAATTGAAAACAAACTCTAAATGAAAAGACTGGTGATCATCCGTCACGGGTTGACCGAATGGACAACCCGGTTCACGGGCTGGACCGATATTGATCTGGCGCCGGAAGGGGTTGAGCTAACCAAAAAATACGCCCTCAGGTTGAAGGAAAAAGGGTTTTCCTTTGACGTCGGATACGCCTCAAGACTCAAAAGAGGTATAAGAACCCTTGAGACGGCTTTACAGGTTTTGGGACAGGACAAGATACCGGTCATAAAGGACTGGCGACTTAATGAACGTCATTACGGAGCATTGCAAGGATTAAATAAGGCCGAAACCGCCGAGAAATACGGCGAAGACCAGGTAAAAATCTGGAGACGAAGCTTTAATATTCCTCCCCCGCCCCTTGAAAATAATGACCCGCGACACCCCGTGAACGACCCCATGTACAAAGACGTCGACCCGGCTTTGTTGCCTTCGGGCGAATCACTAAAGGACACCTCCGACCGGGTGATCCCGTACTTTAAGGAAAAGGTGGAGGGTGAACTTCTGAATGGGAAAAAAGTGATCCTCTCGGGACACAGCAATTCCATCAGGGCGATTGTAATGTATTTGGAAAAACTTTCCGATAAGGAGATTATTGAGGTTAATATCCCCTACTGCATTCCGCTCATATACGAATTCGACGACAACCTAAAGTTAACAAACCATTATTATCTGGCAAGCCCTGAGGAAGTTGCGGAATCCATCAAGTCTATAAAAAATCAAGCAAAGAAATCCGACTCACCAAATACTTGACATGCTCCTTACATTCAGATATCATTGACCCATGGAGAGCCTAAAGGCAATCTATAACCCAACCTTAAAGTTTCTTTATGATCGGGCTTTAAAAAAGAAAGAGGCGGTCAAAGCCGTATCAGGAACTCTCGTAGTTTACACCGGTCGCTACACCGGACGGTCTCCTAACGACAAGTTCATTGTCGACACGAAAAAGGTCCACAATAAAATAAATTGGGGTAAAGCCCACCTATCCATATCCCGAGAAAGTTACGATTCGCTCAAGGAAAAGCTTGTCGGATTTTTCAAAACCCAAGACGAACTCTACGTCATCGACGCTTACGTTGGCGCGCATAAGAAGCACCGACTCAAGGTCAGGCTTTATCTTGAACATGCTTATCAGGCAATTTTTGCCAAACATCTTTTCAGACGCCCGACAAAAACTGAACTCAAAAACTTCAAGCCTGACCTGACGCTTTTTTGTGCCCCGTCGGTTGTCGCCGATCCGGCCACGAACCACACCAATTCCGAAGCCTTCATTATCTTGAACGTAGACAAAAAAACCATTCTTATTGGAGGAACAAAATATGCCGGGGAGATAAAAAAATCGGTCTTCAGCTATATGAACTATTTACTTCCCCAGAAAAAGATTTTCCCGATGCACTGCAGCGCCAATATCGACAAGAAAGGCAAGGACACCGCCTTGTTTTTCGGGTTGTCCGGAACCGGAAAAACGACCCTTTCAGCCGATACTTCAAGGCGGCTAATAGGAGACGACGAACACGGTTGGTCACCTGAGGGAATCTTCAACTTCGAAGGCGGATGTTACGCCAAATGCATCCGTATTAAAAAGGAATCCGAACCCCAAATCTGGTCGGCGATCCACCGCAAGGAAGCGCTTGCCGAAAATGTAGTTCTGACCGAAACCCATGACTTTGATTTCGACTCCGATAAAATAACCGAAAATACCAGGGCCGTTTATCCTCTGGAATTTATCTCCAATTCCGTGCCCAGCGGCACCGGAAAGCACCCGAAGTACGTAATTTTTCTTACAGCTGATGCCACCGGTTGTCTGCCACCGGTCGCGAGACTGACCTTAAACCAAGCGGCCTACCATTTCCTTTCAGGTTATACGTCAAAACTGGCGGGGACCGAGAGAGGAATAACCGAACCCAAGCCGACTTTCTCCGCCTATTTCGGAGGCCCATTTATGCCCCTAAAACCAATGGTCTATCTAAATCTATTGAGGAGCTACCTCAAAAAACACAAAACCCAGGTGTTTCTCGTTAATACCGGATGGGTCGGAGGAGCCTATGGAACCGGACACAGGATCTCAATCCGAGATACCCGGGCAATCGTTAACGCCATCTTAAAAGGTGAACTCAATACGGTCGAATGCCGTCATGATACGGTTTTCAATCTCCATATTCCCAAACACGTCAAAAACGTAGAAAACAACATTCTCGATCCGTCATTTTCTTGGATGAATAAAAAGTTTTATCTGGAATCCGCCAATAAACTGGCCCAGTTGTTTGTCGAAAACATGAAAAAATTTCCCAGTGTCCAGAAATCAATTAAAAATTCAGGACCAAAACCATGAAATTATCCAAATTTGCCCTGTCGATTAACCCTTCTCTTACCCTTTCAATTACCGCGCGCGCCAAGGAAATGAAAAAAAGAGGCCTTGACGTAGTGTCATTTGGAGCCGGGGAACCGGACTTTGACACCATGCAGCACATCAAAGACGCCGCAAAAAAAGCAATTGATGAAGGGTTTACCAAATATACGCCAACATCAGGAATCCCGGAACTCAAGGAAGCGATCGCCGCAAAGCTCAGACGCGACAACTGGCTCGATTACAAACCAAGTCAAATCCTAGTCTCAACCGGTGCCAAACAGGCTCTCTACGAAATAATCATGACCGTCGTTGAGGCCGGAGACGAAGTTATCGTTCCCGTCCCTTATTGGGTTTCGTACGAAGAGATGGTTAAGATGGCCGGGGGTACGACCGTATTTCTAAAAACCCGCGGATTCAAGCTTGACCCGTCGGACCTTGAGATGGCGATTACCCCGAAAACCAAAATGCTCATCCTCAATTCTCCTGTTAACCCGACAGGCGCCGTATACGACGAGAAGGAACTTAAGAAAATCGCCGCCATCTGCGTCAAACACAATGTGTTTATCGTCTCTGACGAAATCTACGAGAAATTGATTTACGACAAGAAACACGTCTCAATCGCCGCGATAAATGACAAGGTTAAAAGAATAACCGCCGTCGTTAACGGCATCTCAAAAAGCTATTCGATGACCGGATGGAGACTTGGATATGTCGCCGGTCCTGAGGAAGTAATTAAAGTAGCGACCCGACTTCAAGACCACATCACCTCAAACGCTTCTTCAATCTCCCAGAAGGCGGCCCTTGCGGCAATTGACGGTCCCCAGGACCACATCCCAAAAATGATCTGGGAATACAAGAAAAGGCGCGACCTGATGGTTGAAAGACTGAACGAGATAGAAGGCGTTAAAGCTCCCCTTCCCGATGGCGCATTTTACGTTTTCGCTGACGTATCCACATATTACAGGGACGGTATACAAGGTTCTCTGGATTTCTGCAATAGGCTTCTTGAGGAAGCATACGTTGCCGTCATTCCCGGAATTGCATTCGGCGACGACAGGTTCGTAAGATTGAGTTTCGCGACTGGAACCGATCACATCAAGCGAGGGCTTGAACGGATGGCAAAATTTTGCGAGAAGATTAAGTAATTAATTAGTCTTCCATTTCCTCGTCCTCGTCGCTTGGCAAGGTCTGAAGTAACAATTCCTTGAAACCATTGTTGTTTTTCCAGAAATTTATTCCGTTAACTTCAGCTTCAATCGCCTGCCTTATCAAGGGAGCGACATCGACAAAATCTATCTGACCGGATTTGTCTTTTGCATAAGAGTAAATATCGCCTAAGGCCTGTCTTGAATTGGATATAAGGAATTTTATTTTTATCCCGGCTTTCTCCGCTTGGTCGATTATCACATCCATATTTTCTCTCCAACCCCGATGATACTTGCCCTTGGCGTCATAAAACCCTTCTGCAAATCTTGCGTGGCCCAAAAGCACATTGATGCTCTTTATACCCGCTTTCGCTTCAATCAACTTGCCGATTACCCCCTGCATGGTTCCGAAAGTTGCCCCTTCGTCGTCGTACAAAAGCAGGTTTTTATTCCTTACTTGCTCTATCTGTTCCGGTGTCAAATCCTTGAACGTGGTATTGCCGTTTTCATCCCGATCCTTTTCAAAATTTACTTTGCTCTCAATGTCCAAGTATTCTTGGATCCTCAAGGCAGCAATATTCCTTCCCTTATCCGGTCTGATAAAAGCATATTCCTCGGGGTTAAACTTTTCGGAGTTATACCCCAATCTCTCAACAAACTCGTCGGCCATATATCTCCATAATGACACCGGCGCAAAAGGTATTCCGTTTTCCGCAGCCCAAGCTTGGCTGGCCGAAGAATGGGGCTCGAAGTTTATGATTTTATCGAAATTTTTGGAGAGCATCTCCATAACGCCCGCAATCATTATCGTCTGACCCGTGTAAATTATTTCGCCCGTTGACGGATCAATCTTGGCATTCTTGTCTTCCCTTTGGTTGGCCATAAACGGTGACACGAGGACAATTTTTTTGACCCGGGGATTTTTCCTGTACCTCGAGGCGACTTCGTTTATGAGCATATAATCATTGGGTTCAATCGGAGACGCCACGATAAATACGGTTTCGGGAACTGCTTCATCCAGGACATCAATTCTCGTTTCAACATCGCGGCCAAACGGTGTTTCTTTGTATTCGGCAACCGGGTGCGACCCCATAGGCTGCTCTGTCAAATTGTTATACAAATCAACCGAAAAGTCGTAACCCCGATGTGGCGGAGTAACCATGACGACCTGAAAATTACCAGGCTCTTTTAATTTGAGTTTTTCTTCTTTTCTGTTGGATAGTTCCCTTGAATATTTCCATGTCAGAGCTGGAGCCCTGTAATAAAGAGACCGACCATTTTGTACAACAGGAAGCGTGCTTTCTACAAAAGCACTTTTTGGAAGTTTTTTAAACCCCGGAGCCCTCTCTCCATTTCGGTTTGAATTTTCCGAAGCCATAAAGTGTAAGCATTATATACCCGTAAACCAAGAATTTCAACGTCCGAACAATTTTAGTATATCGTTCCAGTCGAACTTGCCGTCCCTGTTGAAGTCCAAAGGCAGCATTTTTTTAAATTCTACCGAATTGTCTTTTTGCTTGAAAACATAGAAACTTTGTCTTGGCAAATAACCGGGTTTCAAAACGACAACACGGTAGAGTTCGTCTATGGCAATGTTCTGGATACTCTTAACCTTACCCCGGCTGTTATCTACTTCTATCCCCTTTTTCTTGAAGACTAACCGCTCTTCGGAGTCAAAGATTTGGATTTCAAAGTCATCACCCTTTCCTTTAAGAAAAGGGAAGAACCCTACCTCAAAATCAAGACTCGGAAGCGGCAGAATATTAAATCTCCACGACTTGGACTCGAGGATGTTCGTGCCATTCTTGACAAGCGAGAACTTTACCAGTTGTTCTCCCTCCTTGAGCCCTGTTTTAAGGCTAAAATGGACTGATTCTTCCTGGAACGGTTTAATATCCTTAATATCCCCGACCAAAGTTTCCGTGCTTTTGACCCCGTCGTTGGTTATTTGAAGTTCGTATCCGTAGTTTTCGTCCCAAATCGCCTGACCGACGTTCTTCAGGCTGACCCTGAAATCGTATTTTGACTGGGCGACCAATTCGTGGGGAAGTTTGTAATCTATTTGACCTTTTTCGATGATCTCAGGTTGGCCTGTCGTTTTTGGCGTCGATTGAACCGAATAGTATTGCTGCCAGTATCCGTTGTCTCCCGGTTTTCTCCACGAAAACTCAAGAAATGGAGGCGATTGATAATTCAGGATAAAGGGGGTAACCGCCCAAATTCTATTATCCTGACTCCACAGATCATAGGCTATCTGGAAATTTTGGGCAACCGTCGCATCCGACCCCAGCTTCCATCCGGTTTCGGTAATGAATACCGGCAGATCCTTGTCAACGCCGAGACTTCTTAACAGATTAAGTTCCCACTGGTAGGTCCTGATCGTTCCCCGCCCTACGGCGTAGGGTGAACCGGCAAACGCCGGATTGGGATAGGAGTGTGACGAAAGTCCGTCTATATTTTCAAAGAGGTCCGCTTTTTCCTCAATTGCCCTTCTCAAGAATATCTCTTCGTCTTCCATTCCCGGGGGCCATGAAGGAGCTGATGCGTCAAAACCGGCAAGCATTATAAAAAAATCCTGGTTTTTTTCTTTCAGCTTCCTGGCAAACTCAACCGTTACCCGGGCAAAGCTTTTCTCATCAACCTCCCCTCCCCATTCGCCGTTGTGGTTGGGTTCATTGAATAATATTACGTAACGTTTTTTGGTGACCCAGTTCAGGGAATTCAAAAAGTCTGCCCAGCCTTGGGCGTCTTCAACCTCAGGTCGCCTCCAATTCTCACCTTCGGCTCTCGTTGCCAGCCTTACTATCGGGATAAGCTCCAGTTCCCGAAGCTGGTCAAATACCCCTTGCCATTTTTCGCGGCTCCGGTCATTTTCCTGGATAACAAGAGTGACGTACCCCCATTTTCCTCCGTTTGAATTGACTAAGTCGGACGCGGCCCTGATGTCTTCGGGGTGGGGTTGGGCCAAATGAATACCGTAGATATTATTTGAGGAAGCCGCTAAAGCGGGAACAGGAAAAAGAAATAGAACCGTTAATATGGTCAGCAGTATTTTTCTCATTTGATGTCTACTTTTACCCCGGCTTTTTTCAAAAGCTCAATACCTTCATGATCGTGGTGTTCCATTTTACATACCACTCTAGTTATTCCCGCATTAATGAGCATTTTGGCGCAGCTTGAACACGGGTTGGCTGTTGAAAATAGGGTCGATCCTTTAGTCGAAAGCCCAAGATATGCCGCCTGGATAATGACATTTTGTTCCGCATGAATACAAACACAGCTCTCTTCCTTCTCTCCGCTTTTGAGCTCCCCTTTGTGGCGCTTTTGGCAGCGAACACACCCGCCCTTTGAACAGTCGGCGATATTATGGGGTGTTCCGTTATAGCCCGTTGCCATAATCCTCAAGTCCTTGACGATAATCGCGCCCACCCGACGCCTCAGACAGTCGGCCCGGCTCCTGATTACAACAGCCAAACTCATGAAATATTCGTCCCATGAAGGTTTTGTCATTTGGGTATATTATATCACTTGACTTGGGTCAAAATTCTTCATAGACTGAAAGCATATATGAAAGGGACCGGTAAGTTCTTGACGATCGTGTTTGTTGTATTGTTCATCGTCCTGATCGGGGAATTGGTTTACATTTTTAACTTTTCATCCGAATCAAAAAAAACATCCAATGGAGCTCCCGTCCCCACCTTGACTATAGACCAGGTAAACCAGATTGAAAGCTCCCGCAAGAACCCCAACCAGGCGATATCTGACGACATGATCGGCGTTATGCAGAATATCAGCGACGGGGTGGTGGTCTCGTCGGTAAATAAAAGCATCTATCAGGGAGTTATCATGAC
>CAZUBL010000007.1:0-30957 GCA_964618685.1 uncultured Gammaproteobacteria bacterium
ATTTTTAGATGGAGGGTATCCTCCATAATATGATGATAGATTCCCCATATAATGTAAAAAGACGCAAAAGCTGTTAGGAATATAAACTCAAGGAACCTTTCACCCCGGAAAATATTCACGGCCATAAGGAAAAAGACCCCGGCTGTCAACAGAAGGAGGTAATCAAAAAGGTGTCCCTTGACCTCTTTCTTTAGATGGTGGGCAGCATGGCGGTGTGTCATAATCGTTAAGTTTAAAAAACTATTTCTATTCCTTTAATATTTGGGCGAAATATAACTCGCCCAAATGTTTTATATTATGGCTCCTCTACTAATAATAAATAATCCTAAAAACATAAAAAAGACAAAAACAAAATGGGCCAAGTTCTTGCCTCCGATTCTGACAATGTTGAAACGGGATACGAAATAGAAATCAAGGGCCAGGCTCAAAAGAAGGAAGGCAAAGAATACGGCATTTATGTTAAAAGACAGCGAAGGCATGCTAAATCCCTTGGCGGGCGTTTGTTTGGCAAGGACAGCTGGCGCTTTCTCAACCTCCTCGGTTAGAGCCTCATTCTGTGGTGCGACCCCCTTTTCAGGCACGGGCATGGGATTTGTCGCGGAAGGTGCAGGGTTTTGGGCGAGGGCGGAATTTGTCGGTTTGGCAAACATCTGAACAACGAGAGTTGTCTGTTCGCCGTTTAAGACCCCATTAACAATCGCATAACCGACTTCGGTATAGTCCTTTTTAAGGATGTTTTCCCGGTGGGTCGGCGAGTTCATCCAGGCCGAGACCACCCCGTCCGAGAAAAGAAAGTTTTTGGCAAGGTTCTCCCCGGCGTATTCGTACTGGTAACCTGTCGCCATGACAAACTCCCACGGGGTCTTGCCGGATGGCGAATAATGGGCCCAATAGTTCTCGCTGAACATATTTTGGGCTTTGGCCGCAGCCGCAGCCGACAGTTTGTCGTTATATGTGAGTGTGGACAGTCCATTCTTTTCCCGTTCGGTGTTGGTTAGTTGATACAGTTTATCGACCGTAATGTCTGTCGCAAACCCCAATACGTTATTCAGTCCGACCTGTTTGAAAACCAGGCTCAATACCAGGGCGAATACCAGGTAAAGTCCGAGGAAATCAGTATGAAGAGAACGGGCGCGGTAGTTATTGTCCTCGTGGGGAATGAATAGATGCCGGAAGAATCCACTTACCTTTTCCATATATATTTGTCATTTTAAATAAAACCGAGACAAGAGTCAAAAGCGAATAGGCGAATGACGCAACGCTTAGGTGCTTAATAAGAAGATTATAGTCGATTGCCCGATTGTCGGAAGCTCCCAATATTTCCTCATAACTTCCCGGTCTTATACTTGGTTTCACGACTCTTGGCGCCGATCTTGATTTCGCCTTAATGGTTACTTTATTTAATGTCGGTTTTATTTTTGAAATAGAAATGGTTGGAGAGGTTGAATCTGTCGTTAGAGTGGTCTTATCGGTAGGAGTGATAGTGACCTCATCGATACATTGATTATTCGTTCTTTCATAGGATTCTTCCTGAAGGCAGAAGTCCGGATTATCAAAAGAGGATCGTCCGAAACTTATACCTTTTATGCTAGTACCGTATTCGAAGCCGTCGACGAAGTTCTTGTCAGAATCAAGAAGTCGGACGCTATCGCCATCATTATTGAAAACAGAGTTTGATAATACCAACGCTTTGTAACTTTGTCCCCCAATCTCCAATGAGAATTTCTTGGGCGTTGCTCCAGCATCTTCTTCATCATCAATAAACCAATCGGCGAGAGTCACTTGGTGTTCGTTGCCGTTATATATCTCAACCCATTCATTTTGACCCGTTTCCGGGTTAACCATTACCTCACTTATATATACATTAGCAATACTTTGGTATTGGATTGCGGTCGGCGTCGGTTCTGTTTCCAGAGTTGGGGACGGTTCTTCGGTAATTATGGCAGTCGGGGTTGGTACGAAAATACAAGATGATCCGCCTGAATTATAATACCCGATAGTAGCGCTTGCCGTTGCCCAGACGGATTCCTTGTCGGGAATCCTCGAATACGAAATTCCGGAACCGGGACTTGACCTGTATTGATATGAATCGACAAGATTCATCGAAGGATCAAACAGTCGGGCCGAATCTGAAGTGCTCTTATTAAAGTTGAAATCTTTAGAAAACACCAAACAGGAATTTGGATAAATAATACTACCTGAAGGGATCGTATAAATACCCGATGAGCCGCCGTTGTCGTCTATTATCCAGCCGGAAATATCCACGCTTTCGCTACCTGCGTTTATCAACTCGACCTTCTGAGGTTGGGGGTCAATTAGAAATTCATTAATGAGAATGCCGTTCTCGGCAAGACAAGGGATAGCTAGGGAAGATAAAAAGATAATTAAAAAGAATAATGTTTTTTTTAACGTCATTACTCTCGGTATAAACGTTAAGAA
Source organism: uncultured Gammaproteobacteria bacterium (assembly GCA_964618685.1). Classification (GTDB taxonomy): domain Bacteria; phylum Patescibacteriota; class Microgenomatia; order UBA1406; family GWC2-37-13; genus GWC2-37-13. Next base: position 2,440 of record CAZUBL010000007.1, read on the forward strand.
GTATTTTGTCCATGGACTAGGGTGCTACAAGTTTACTTAAAGGTTGCGGCCGTACAGATATTTCCGTAATGGGCGCTGAATTTTATGTCGGGTCCGTATATGGGATCATGCATAATATAGTCGTCCCCGTCTTTTTTTATCAGAACAACAAAGTGGCTCCCTCCGTAAGAGCAGCCACCGACTCCGACGATAACGTAATTGCCGTTGTTAAGTTCCTGTGTAATCGTATTATCGTCGGTATTTATGGCATTATATGATTTCCCGGCGACACCAGGCCAGGGAAGTTTCATGTAGGCGGTGCTTCCAAAAAAACGGCCGGTATCTGACGCGATATCTGAGGGCGTAACATTTGCTCCGTATTTTTGTCCGACTATGGCAACTGACGTTAATAAACATCCGACATTCAATATATTTTCCGACGAATAACCTATAACTTGAGACGCCCATCGAGCATCCCTTTGGGAATAATAACTACCGTCTGATCCGTTTCCAAACTGGTTGGCGGCAATGATACCGGCCCCTGCGCTTGAAACGAATGACTTGAACCCAGCCAACTGCGCCTGGGCTCGGGCTATCAACCTTTGGTAATTGGCTTCGTCGTTTTGGGTATCGGCCAACAATTTTTGCTTCTGGACTTTCTGGTTGTCGAGGGAGGCTTTTTGAACGTTCAAGGATCGGGTAAGTTGGTCCAATTCAGTTTTCTTTTCTTCTCTTAGCTTCTTCTGTTCTTCAAAGTTTGATTTTGCTTCCTGTACTTGGACTAAAAGTTTTTGGTTATTGTCCCGGGCGGTTTTGACGTATTTTATTTTTATCAAAAGGTCATCGGCGCTTTGGCTGTCAAACAATAACCCAAATAACGATACTTCTCTCTGCTTGTAGCTTTGGACGATTTTATCGAGGAGGAGTTTGGATATGTAGTCTAAGGATTGATCGAGTCCTTCAATCCTTGACCCCAATAAATCTATTTCTTCACCGGTTGAGAGGATTTTTTGTTCGGTCTCCTGGATTTTTAGTGAAGTTAAATATATCTGCGTATCCATATATTGGATTTCGGAAGCCAACGTATTACGCCTTTGACTTAGCTCATTTTTCTTTGCATTACATTTATTGGATAATTCCCTCAACTCGTCTTCGTTTAGGTTGTTTATGTTGATGTTAAGATCACACTCGACACCGTTTACCTTGACCAGGCTGAGAGACAAGAAAAAAAGAAATAGAATAAGTGTCTTTATTAGGAATTTTTTCATAAGCCTTAATCCAATTATACTTTTAAGTACTTGTTAGTGGCAAGGTAGGAAGAGATCACCGTTATTGTCATGCCGAAGAAGAGTACCAAAAGGTAGGTGGCGGCGAAAAATAACGGATTAAGCGGCCAGACCGTGAAATCAAAGAATATCATATTGACTTCAAGACTAGTAATTCCCTTAAGATATGTCCCGAGGAACGGACTGGCGTAGAGGATTATCCCGATCATTATAAGGAAGGAGAAAGTTGAGGCGATTCCGGCCATTACCAACCCTTCCATAATATATGGGCGTCTTATATAAAAGTTGCTGGCGCCAATGAGCCTTAAGAGCTCTATCTCTTCCTTCTTGAGGGCGATTTTGAAAAGGGTCGTTGTCGTGAGGACGACGACCGACATTATGAAAAGATACAGAAAGAAGACGATACTTCCCTGACGGACCGTATTTGTTAGGGTCAGAAGCCGGTCGACGATGTCTTTCTGGAACTGGACCTCGTCTATCCCTCCGGATTTTTTCAGGTATTCGGCAATTTCGGGAAGGAAAACCGGTTTTTTGGCATAGATTTCAAGAGACGGAGGTAGAATATCTGAGGAAACCATCTCCAAAAGAAGAGGATTGTCCTTGTTCATCTGTCGGTAGATATCGAAAGCCTCTTTTTGGGAAATGTATCTTATCGACAGGACTTTGCCCGAAGCATTGAGTTCGTCGCGAACCTTGAAGATGTCATTCTCGGGAGTCTTGGTTTGGAAATAGGCGGTTACCTGGGGTCGGGTTTCAAGGTAGGATAAGGTTCCGTGGAGAAAGCTCAAGGAAACGAAAAGAACCAAGGACAGGAAAAGCGTAAAGAAAAGCACCAAAAATCCGCTGAAAGTTTGGTACGGGGTTCGCCTTAATGATGAAAAAACTTCTTTCATATTTCATATCCTCCTTTACGATGATCCTTGTCAAGGCGTCCGTTCTTCATGACGAGGACCCTTCTCTGGAAGCTGTTGACGATATCTGTGTTGTGGGTTGCGAAGATTATGGTTTTTTTGCCTTCGAGCTTTTTGAATATCCTCATTATTTCCCATGAGGTTTTGGGATCAAGATTCCCTGTTGGTTCGTCGGCCAGTATGATCTTTCTGTCCCCAATTATTGCCCGGGCAATAGCAACTCTTTGGAGTTCTCCGGCCGAAAGCTGGACCGGGAATACCCTTGACTTTTCCTCCAGTCCGACCATTTTGAGGACCTGGCCGACCTGGATTTTTATTTCGCTTCTTGGTGTGCCTTTGACTTTAAGACCTAAGGCGACGTTTTCAAATATATTCTTGTCAGACAGAACTTTAAAGTCTTGAAAGACCACGCCGATCGTTCGGCGCAAACCAACAACATCGTTGAAATTGCGGGCCGATATATCCATATCGTCAATGAAGATCGAGCCTTCAGTAGGGGATGATTCCTTGAGGATAAGTTTCAGAATGGTAGTTTTGCCGGCGCCCGATGGCCCGACCAAGAATACGAATTCATTATCTAGTACTTCAAAAGAAACCTCCGAAAGGGCAATATTACCAAGGGGGAATTTTTTGGATACCTTGTCAAATTTTATCATTTTAGGGTCTCAACCAATCCAACGTCCATCAGCCAGCCGGCTTTTTCGCCAGTGAAAGTCTGGCCCCAGACCTTCACCTTTTTACCGACGTACAGGGAAAGATCGACCGTTGTTGAAGTCAGGTAGACGTTTTGCGATACTCCTCCCGGTCTAACCAGATGGAAGTTTCCCTCACCGTCGATTCCGCCTTCTTTGAGTGTTCCTTCAGCCGAATCCTTGAAGGTTTTTTTGTCGACGATTCCAGCGGTTTTGTTCTCTGTGCTATCTGTTTTTGTTGTTGTTTCGGACTTTGCAAAAAAACTTGGAAGGTAACCAACGCCGACCCCTAAAATTAAAGCTACTACTACGAATATCACGAGATTGGTCATTTTCATTTTTGACTTGGTATTCGAATCAGATATCTCTAAATTATGAATAAGAGTTGGGCTAGAATTAGATTGTTCCATATGAAACTAGGATAGCAGTAAATCGGAAAAAATTCAAACGAGTTACTTGGTATGTTTTAAGTAGGCTTCGATAAATCCTTGGATCTCGCCGTCCAAAACCCGGTCGGTATTGGTTTCTTCGTAATCGGTCCTTAGATCTTTAACGAGTTTATATGGGTGAAGGACATAGCTCCTTATCTGACGACCCCAAGATGCCAGTTGGCCAGTTTTGAAACCGCTCATAGTTTCATCTCTTTTTTCCTCTTCTATTTTCCAAAGCTTAGCGCGAAGAACCTTAAGAGCAGTTTCCCGATTGGCTCCCTGGTATCTCTCAGTCTGGCAAGAAACGATGATACCGGTTGGTTTGTGGGTAAGTCTGACGGCGGTTGCGACTTTGTTGACGTTTTGACCTCCGTGCCCTCCCGAACGATAAAAGGTCCATTCAAGATCATCGTCCTTGAGGTCAACTTCACGATCTTCGATTTGGGGTAAAACCTCAACCGACGCAAATGAAGTTTGTCTGAGCTTGTCGGCGTTGAAAGGCGATTGGCGCACCAAGCGGTGGACTCCAGCTTCGCATTTAAGGTAACCGTACGCGAAATTTCCATTGACGTTTAAGGTGACGCTTTTGACCCCGGCCTCGTCTCCGGCTACCCGGTCAACCTCATCAAATGACCAACCCTTCAGTTCAAAGAACCTCGTATACATTCGAAGGAGCATTCCGGACCAGTCCATGGCTTCAGTCCCGCCCTGTCCGGCTTGGATCGTAAAAATCGCTCCGCCCTTGTCATAGGGACCTGATAAAAACATTAGGACTTCGTATTTGTTGATAAGCTCTTCAGCTTCCTTCATTTGATTCTCTTCAAACAAAAGCTGCATCATCTCGACGTCTTCAACTTCCCTTTTGAGGTCGTTGATTTTTTTCATTATGTTGCCGGCGACTTTGGAGTCTGACCAGAAATCCGAAGCGTAAGTTTGTTTTTCAAGATCGACAATCTCTTTCTTTTTTTCCTCGAGATTCGCTTTACTGACAATACTTTCCAATTTGTGGCCGAGCTCTTCCTTGTTTTCCATGGGATTTAAATGTAGATATTATACGCGATTATTTGAAATCGGCGCCGATAATGAAAACGATATCCGCAGTGTCGTCTTCATCCAGTGTGGTCTCTGTTGGGGAAGTGACGTAATCCTTAAGGTCGTCTGCAAGCATTTGGGCCGCCTGGCTTTTGGATTTCTTAACCTGGATCTCCGATTTTGCGTAATCGAAATTATCAGCATTTCCGGTTATTATATCTTGATATCCTTTGTCCGACAGAATTTCCTTGACGTCGGTAGCCTTTCCGGCAATTCCACCTCCGTTTAATACCTGGACCTTCAATTCCTCTTTCTTAAATGATGGGGTTGGCGTCGGGGTTGCGGTCGGGATAGGTGTCGGGGTCGCCGGTACCACCGACAACTTGCTCGAAAAGTCCGGAAGCTTTATCTTTGAAACAAAGAAAAATACCAGAAACGAAAGCGCAAATGAAACTATGAAAAGAAGAACTTCTTTCCTTGGTAATCCCAACTTCGGCATCGAGAAACCTTTCCCGGATCGGGGTTTGTAGCCGGCCTTAAAGAACGACATCTCCCTGTTTTCGGTGGCAAAGATAAAGGCACCGAAGCAGGAATCAAAGGTCAACAGGGGGAATGGTTTCTTGCTTTGGACAACGAGCATTTTCAGGTATTCGTCATAAAATGTCGGGACAATTCTTTTCAAGGGATTGGTCCAGACACCGACGGCTTTGGTGAAGGTATCCTGCCTAATTTTATCGGAGAGTTCGCCAGACAAAATGAGCCGGTTGAGCTTAATGCCCCGACCTTTTAATTCTTCAACTTTGGTTTTTATCAGTTCCTCGATTTTGTCTTCGGGGTTTTTTACGATCTCTATTTTCTTGTCTTCCAACAAACCGTTTGAATCGTATAGATATCCGTATATAAGTTTCTCTTCAACGGTTAAGTAAAGGATATTTTCTTTCTTTTCCGCTCTTAAAGTCTTTTCGAAAAGTTTGAAATAAGAGAGACTTACGGGGATAACCGACTGGATCTTCAAGTCGATTAAAGATAGCGCTTGTTGATATGCCTCATACGTTTCACGATTGATGCCGAAAAAAGTGATTACCTTTTCTCCCATAGTCTCCCTGGTGTGGGATGCGGTCAGACAGTCATCCGGTGAAACCGGGAAGGCGGCCCGGGCCTTGTCGAAAACAAATGAATTCATCGCCGATGGGGCAATGTCGACCGGCACTTGGGCGCGCAGGAAATAAAAAGATTCTTGGGGAAGAATCAAAAATACTTGGTTATCGGCGACAGTCCTTCCGGACAAGGTTAGAGCTTCCTTGATGGCTGAAGCCAAGAGATCAACGTTTAAAACCGATCCGTCTTTGAGAAGATCGGATTCATAAGATTTTTCAAAAAAAGTGGTTTCCTGTTGGCCGAGAATTGTTTTTTTGAGATAGATCAACTTGATTGCGTTGTTGCCCAGATAAAGGTAAACCATATATTACAAATATAGGGGATCGAGAATAAAATATCAAATAGATATGGGGATTGATTTCAATCTTTGGGCTTTAGTGATAGAATATGTTACCCATGGACAACCCCGTTGAAGAGATTAAAAAGAGAATAGATATTGTCGATTTTATCGGCGGATATATCACTCTAAAAAAAACCGGTCGCAACTTCAGAGCCAACTGCCCCTTTCATAACGAAAAATCACCATCATTTATCGTTTCGCCTGAGCGTCAAATCTGGCACTGTTTCGGTTCTTGTGGTGAGGGAGGAGACATAATCAAGTTCTTGATGAAGTGGGAAAATATCACTTTCGTTGAAGCTTTAAGGGAGCTTGCCAAAAAAGCCGGAGTCACCCTTAAAAACGTCACCTTAGACGATAAAGATTCAAGAAAAAAAGAACGTTTTTACGAAATGAATCTTATGGCTGCCGATTTTTTTCAATACATTCTCAATAAAAGCAAATACGGAGAAAAGGCCACAGAGTACCTAAAAAACCGCGGGATCAAGTCCGGGATTTCCCAGAAATTCAGATTGGGATACTCCCCGGTTTCCTGGGATTCCCTACTGAATTTTTTGAAAAAGAAGAAGTACACTCCCGAGGAGATGTTCGAGAACGGATTGGTCGTTAAAAGCGCATCGGGCAGATATTACGACCGTTTTCGTGGACGTCTCATGTTTCCGATCATTGATGCCCGCGAACATGTTCTTGGGTTTTCGGGACGGATACTTGAGGGGAAAGACAACGAGGCCAAATATGTCAACACACCGGAGACTCCAATTTACCACAAGCGGGAAACTCTGTATGGAATTAACTTGGCCAAGGATTCGATCAAGAAGGAAAAGAACGCCTACCTTGTTGAAGGCGAATTTGACATGATCACGCCATATGCCCACGGTTTTTCCAACTTTGTTGCCATTAAGGGATCGGCCTTGACTTCTGACCAGCTTTTGCTTTTGAAAAGATTTACTCCGAAACTGACTTTAATATTCGATTCGGACGAAGCCGGCGGCGAGGCGGTCAGGCGTGGGATTGAGGAAGCGGAGAAACTCGATATGGAATTAGCGGTAGTCCGACCGGAGTTTGCCAAAGATCCGGATGAGGCCATTCAAAAAGACGAGGTGGCTTTCAAAAAGGCCCTCAATAATCCACAGCCGATATACGATTTTTTAATTGATTCCGCCATGAAAAAATATTCGGTCTCAGACCCTTACGGTAAGAAAAAGATCAGCGATGAGGTGATACCTTTTATTGAAAGGATCGGCAACCCAATCGTCAAATCGCATTATAGCAAGAAGATTGCCGCCTTGCTTGGAGTAACCGAAACAAGCGTTGAGGCTCTTATGGCGAGAATCAGGCGCAAGAAAAAACAAACAGAGGACTACAGGAGTTCGTACAAAAAAGAAGAGGTGGTCGGTCGGGAAATAGTTCTTGAAAAATACCTGCTGAGTTTCATTTTCCAGTCCGAAAATCCTTATAAACCGGCCAAAACTGTTTTTGCCGCCATTAATCCGGATGATCTTAGTGTACCAGCCGACGCCAAGATCGCGCAGATTCTTATCGATCATGAAAAAGACATGGCTTTGAATTTTGACCTTGACAAGTTTGCGTCGGTGATTCCAACATCCCTTAGGCCGGTTTTTGATGAGATATATCTTTTTGCTTCGGCACCAACTGGGATTGAAGACGACAACATACAGAAGCTCGCATATGAGGTCAAAAGATTTTCCCTCAAAAGGCAGATTAAAGAGATCTTAAGCTCCGAAGACCAGAGCGCAGAAAAAAACAAAAAACTCCTCGAGATTACCTCAGCTTTAAAAGAGGTAGAAAAAAAACTGATTTCATTATAGAATAGTAGTCATTAATGACAAAACACCGATTACCAAAGACCCTCCATGAGCTATTAAACCAGGGAGGAGAGGATGGTTTCTTGGTTCAGGACGACATTCTTCTTGTTTATCCTGACCCGGAGCATCACGTCGCCGAGATCGACGACTTCTTCAATGAGGCTTTGAAAAGGGGAATAGATATCTTTGAGACCGTTTCAACGCGGGAGGAAGTGGAGGCAAGAAAATCCGCTGAGGAGATGGAGAAAGAGTTAGAGCAGCTTGTCGTCTTGAAACACGGGGAGTCGCTTGACCCCATAAAGATGTATCTTAAAGAAATTGGTAAGACTCCGCTTTTGAGTTTTGACGAAGAGATAAGCCTTGCCAAGAAATACGAGAAAGGTGATGACAAATCAAAGGATAAACTCACCAAAGCCAACTTAAGGTTGGTTGTTTCGATTGCCAAGAAGTATTTAGGAAGAAGATTATCTTTCTTGGATCTTATACAAGAGGGTAATAAAGGACTCATACGTGGAGTCGAAAAATATGATTGGAGAAGAGGATTCAAGTTTTCGACCTATGCCACCTGGTGGATCAGGCAGGCTATAACCCGTGCGATTGCCGACCAGTCAAGGACGATTCGAATCCCGGTCCACATGGTTGACCATATCAACCGCTACTACAAAACCCAAAGACGTTTGATCCAGAAACTTGGCCGGGAACCGACAGTCAAGGAGATCTCCAAAGATATGCAGATGTCAATTGCTGAAATCGAAAACCTGATGAAGATTTCCCAACAACCAAGATCGCTTTCGACTCCGGTTGGAGACGATAAGGAAGCGACTCTCGAGCAGTTTGTCGCCGACGTCAACCAGCCGACTCTTTACGACAAGGTATCAAGGGAACTTCTTAAAGACGCCCTCAATAAAGTGTTGGACACATTGTCACCGCGTGAGAAAAAAGTCCTGGCAATGAGGTTTGGTCTTGAGGACGGCAAACCGAAAACGCTTGAGGAAGTCGGACGCGAATTCAGGGTAACCCGCGAAAGGATCCGCCAGATAGAAGCCAAGGCAATAAGGAAACTAAAACACCCGACAAGGGCCCGCAAACTTAAAGACTTCTTGGAATAAATTAGACTTCTCTTGAATATTTGAGGTAAAAGACGTATATTTTATTCTAATTGTATGAAGGAAAAAGTAACGCCAACCCAAAAGGCCCTCAATCTTTGGGCAGTCATATTGATTATCTGGAGCTTATACAGGTCTTTCCTTAAGATGCCGGAGTGGTTTGACGAATTCATTGCCAAGCCGGCGGTCTTTGTCCTACCGGTTATTTATTACATAAAAAGGATCGATAAGAAAAGCATCCTCCAGAGTCTTTATTTAAACTTAAGCGGTAAGAAACTTATTTCAGACGTTGTGTATAGTTTCATGGCGGTTATCATTTTTTTCGGGGCCGCTCTGCTTGCCATATATTTAAGGACGAATGCTTTACCTAAGACCAACCTGCCGGATGCGCAATCGATTGCGATCATCGTAATCCTTGCTATGGCAACGGGAATAACTGAAGAAATCCTGTCGCGCGGGTTTGTCTTAAAAAAGCTCTACGACGAATCCGGAAATTATTTTTCATCAATATTCCTGTCGAGTATTTTGTTTTTCATTCTTCACGTACCGATTTTGTTTACGAATATCAACATCACCGGCAACCTGCTGTTGACGTTCATGGTTACAGATATGGTGTTGAGTATCATTAACGGATTTATTTTCCTCGAAAGGAAGAGTCTAACCGTGCCGATCTTTATACACGCCTTCTACAACATCATGGTGTCTTTGATGTTTCTTTGATCCAGAACATTTGCTCCGACCTTACCTGGATTTTCTTACTCATATCTAACTCCTCTTGGTTCAAGTCTGACGAAAAATCGTCCGGGAATCCGATAACCGCACTGCCTATAGACGTGTCAATTTGGTCGAGGCTGAAGACGAATTTGTCAAAACCCTCAACCTGTCCGAATCCGTATTCATCAGGTGGGGTCAGGTAGGCAGTTTTCTGGTATTCACCGGGCGGGTACGCAAGATAAAACAACATGAAAATATACGGTTGGCCGTTTTTCCTGGTGATATAAAACTTGTCAAACCGATCATAATTTGTTTTTACGTATTCACCCAATTCTTTGTAACCGCACTGCCAGGCGCGGATCGTCACCAGTCTTTTTGGAAAGTGATGGAGGAAGAAGTCCCAGTTATACAGAGCCATGATAAGGTACACACCCATGACGACGATAAATACAATCTTTTTATGTTTTAGGATTTGAGACGCTCCATATGCGGCAATAATTGAGACCGGTATCAGTATGAAAAGGGATCTAGTCAATGACGCACCCGCCCAGGAAAGGATGGCGCTTGACGGGGAAAACAAGAGAAGAGCCAATACTAAGAATCGCCATTTCTCCCGGTTGCGGAAAAGGAAATATAATCCAACAAGCATAAGTATATATTCGACCGGGGTTACTGGATACATTCCCGGGTAACCGAAACGGTAGTTGTCGTCGCCGTTAATTGCCAAAAACTGCGGGGAAAAATATTTCAAGTAATCGGACGCAAGATCTTTTACGGCAACCGTCAACTTGTTGTACAAAATTCGTGACCCACCCTCTGATTGTAGTTCGGTAACTTTTGCATGAAAACCCGGACTATTAAAAAACAAAAGGTTGGAAACGCGGGTTGGTTTGTAAACAAAGTCGGTGACCGCAAAAAGACAGACGGACGCCGTGAATATGATAAGGTATTTCCAATTAAGTTTTTTCGTAAACGCCATAAATAAAGTGACCCCGAAAAAGAAGATCGCCCAAAGACGGGTCGGATGGTAGCCGAAAAGATCGATAAAGAAAACTATTACAAAAAGATAAAAATCAACAGGCCTTTTCTTGTTGAGAAACTTGACAAAAAAATAACTAGCTAGCGTTAGAAAAAAAACCGTCAGGTACGCTTCATGCGTCTGTCGGCCGATAGATTGAAGACCGACCGAAAGAGTAACGAAAAGCGACGAGAATACGGCCGCGTGCTTGTTTTTAAATAATTCAAGAGTCAAGAAATAAAGAACGATCGGAAATAGGATAACGAAGGGAAAATTAGCCATTCTGGCCGACGTTTCGTTGAGACCAAATAAAGCAACCCAAGGGATATCAAGATAGGTTATAAGAGGGAACCGGTTGTCCCCGAATGCCTTAAGCCTTAAGGGCAAGAATTCTCCGTACTCGTCGCGTCCGGTTTTAAGAATAGAATAGGCGTTATAGGCAAAGCTGGCCTCGTCAGCGTTCAGACAAGGAGGGGCTTCATTCAGTTTATAAAAGAATAGCGAAGCCGAGAGGATCACGATAAACGTCAATAATATCGCTATCCACCTGTTTTTAAAGAAGTCGGTTAATTTCATCTTTCGAAAAGCGACAGGATTTCCCGGTCGCCGCGGACAAATAATTTTAACGCTTTTTTTCTCGACTGTAAAATCATCGGCAACCTCATGAGAGCGTTGAAAAATCCCGACAGGAATATGTTATCCCATTTTAATAAAGAGATAAGAAACAACCTGACGAGGTTTACAAAATGACTGGTAAGCATGTCCCGGTCGGTAAGATTTTTCCATTGGAAAATCAACTGATTCCTGAAGGCCACCTTAAGGACTTTTGATTTGTCGAAATATTTGCCGATTGTTGATTCATGGTGGTGTTCGACGACAATGTTGGGGTCAAACAATACCGTGTATCCGGCTTTCCACGCCCTATACGATAAGTCAATATCTTCCCAGTAAAAAGGATTAAAAAGATTATCGAGCATTCCAAGTTCCGTAAAGATTTTTTTCCTGAAAATCGCCGTTCCACCTTCGGCCCAAAAATTAACCGATAGTTTTTTTGCTGTTCTCGCCCGGTGATTGACCATCCCTTGGGAAAAGTATCCGGAATTGGCGCCGACCAGTTTCCCATCCTTCTCTTTTTGAGAAAAAGAAACCGCAAAGAGTTTACGGTCCCTCTGGAAGTGCGTAAGTGAATTGACGAATGAATCATCTTTTAAAACCACGTCGGAATTCATGAGCATGACATAACTCCTTATAGATTTAGTAACGCCACGGTTTACATTCCCTGCAAAACCCAAGTTCTTCCTATTGTTGAAGACCCGGGCTTTGGGCATGATCTTCAGGACAGGTTTGGTGATGTTTTCCGCAGGGTAATCATTCATGACAAGAACCTCGCAACCTTCAAGATGCTTATGATTTTCGGTCAAAAACCGATAGAACATTTCGTAGTTTTTGTAAACCGGAATAATGACGGATATGGGATATGTTTTCATATTAATTTTGTCGCGGCATCTTTGAACGCCTCATAATTATATCTCTTTTCAACCAAGCTGTAAGCTTGTTTGACAATCTTTTCCTTCAATATCTCGTCACCAACAAGCGCGGACATCTTAAATATTAATTCTTCGATATTATCAAAAAGAAATCCCGTCTGCCCATCAACGACAAACTCTTTAGGACCACCCGAATTGTGGCAAAAGGTAATGTTCCCGGTTGCCATTGCTTCAAGGGGAGCGATACCGAAATGTTCGACCATCTCGGGGTGGTTTTTTTCATCTGCCGTTAGTCCGGTGAAATGCCAGAAATACATTGAAGATCGGTAAAGATCAACGAGTTCCTGTTTTTCAAGGTTGGTCTTGAAAACAATCGAAAGATCGTCTTTGCTTTCAGATCTCAACTTATTGAAATATTCCCGATCTTCTTCTTTGAGTCCGCCTGCCAAAACCAGCTTGTAATCTTCAAATAACGGGTTGGTTTTTTTAAGCCGCTTGAACGCGGTGATTATCTCCGACTGGTTTTTGGAGTGGAGATGAGGAAAAAACCTGGCAACCGAAAGGATTGTCTTTTCTTTTTTAACGGGTTTTGCTTCAAGAATGTCAGGCGTCAGGTATGGAGTGATTGTTTCAGGCGTTATTCCCCAAGCATTAAGCCATCTTGTTGTATAGGGGGAGTTACTGATGAACTTGTAGTTTAGCAACTTAATTCGGTTAACTACATTTAAAGAGTAAAGCTTTTTGTCCGGTACCATGGCAAAAACAAAGTTGTTTTTGGCTCCCGAAGCGAAATAACTACCGTCGGTCACGTAAAAAAAATAGTCAAAGCGTGAGAGAACCGAGAAAGTTTTCAAGGGATTGGATTTCTTGAATATGTTTGGCACAAATTTATATTTGTCGACATAGCGCAGTTGAAACCGGTTTTTAATCTCTTTCTTTAAATCCCTGTCCCAAAAAACAGTCATCTCATATCCTTTTTCGGCCAGGACTTCGATTATCGAGAGGATGTGTTTTTCACCGCCGCCTAACGTATCAAGATACGGATCAAAGAGAGCGATTTTTTTCATATAGATAAAGATAAGTAATGGTTTTCGAATAGGCTTGGTATATTGACTCAATTATCCCTACTGTACCGTCTAAGAAACCCATTCTCTTGATAAGTCTCCTGTATAGTTCGGCGAAATATTTGCGGAAGAAAATGGGGGTTGAGGAATCCTTTTTCGCTTTATGTAAAAGATCCGATTCGATATTTTCAAAGACGATTGTTTTTTCAACCATCGACTCGAGATCTCCATGGAAATAGTGGGTGATCGGGTTTTCTAGGTATCCCATGTCTCCAGATATTCTTGGCGTGGAGTGAATCCTTTTTGGCCAATCTTTAAGGTGTTTCTTGTTGATAAGTCTTATTTGGTGGTCGGGCCACCAACCGCCGTGTTTAAGCCAGGTATGATTTCCGAAAATGTTTTTTCGGGGGATTTTGTAATTGGTCAACCCGTCGGAGAGGCCCAATATTTCCCGGGCCAGTTCTTTTGTGATCCTTTCATCAGCATCAAGAATCATTACCCAGTCGGTAGTTGACTTATTGATTGCATAAAGCCTTGCCGGCTCCACATAGTTTGAAGGTGGAATGTCGTAAACGTTGGCGCCCAATTTCTTGGCGATTAAAGACGTTTTATCGGTACTATCCATGTCAACGACGATAACTTTTGAGGACAGCAAGAAAGCCGACGAGACACAACCTTCAATGTTTTTTTCTTCGTTTCTGGTGTTGATGACGACCGTAATGTTGTTTTGCATATTTCGATATCGGTTGCACTTCAAGCTATTATATAATAATACCCAATGAAACTCCTAAAAAAGTATTGGCTGCCTTTATTTTTACTTATCGTTTCGATAGGTATGCTCTTGAGGTTTTACAGGATAAATGACATTCAGAGCTTTGGTTGGGATCAAGCGCGGGATGCCTGGTTGACGCGTGACATCATTCTGGGGAAATGGGTCTTGAACGGTCCGAGGACCGGTATCGGACATTTTCATTTGGGACCCTTGTGGTATTACCTCCTGGTGCCTTTTTACCTATTAACCGGTCTTGACCCGGTCGCCGCCAATTACCTCAATTTTTTTGTCAACCTTTTCAATTTCGTAGCCATCTTCTGGGTGACCAAAAAAATATTTGATGATCGGGCAGCGCTGTTTGTGACATTTTTTTACGCCACCAACAGATATCTTATTGAGTTAAATAGGGTCGCCTGGAACGTGTCGCCGGTCCCGGGAGTAGCGGCGATTATATTCTATTGTCTTTACAAGATCGTATACGAAAACAAATATAAATACATATTTTTGTTGAGTTTTCTTTCGGGCTTATTTTTTCATCTCCATTTTTCGGTGGTCTTCCTTCCCTTAATTATCCTGTCCTCGTTCGTTTTGGTCCGGGACAGATTCAAAGTCATTAAGTTCTCATTAATGAGTCTTCCTCTGGCGTTCATATGGTTTATTCCTGAAGTTATGTACGAGATCAACAGCAAGAATACCAACATAAATCTTTTCAGCGGTTTCCTTAAGGATTATTTCATAGACGGATTCCATTTGAAGTTCTTTTTTCACCGTCTGTATGACGGATTTATTCAATTTGAGACAATGCTGTCGTTACCGAAAATCAATCGTTATCTGGTGCTCGTTGTGCCGGCGATATACGTATTGTTCATTGTTTTCGATAAAAACCGCAAACAAAGGATATTGGCGTATTTAACGATGCTATGGTTTCTGGTGCCGGCCTTTGGCTATTCTTTTTATGCCGGGTCAACGAGCGAATACTATATGTTGATGAGTTCAATGCTGGTGATTTATATATTATATTATCTTCTCCAGAAGGCGATCACCCACAAATACAAATTACTGGCACTTTTACCGATAGTGGTTTTGGCGGTCTTTACATATGGCCAAATACAAAGAGTCGTCACCAGACGGATTGAAGGAGGGTTGAATAAGCAGAAAACGGAAATTAAGGAAAAAATAAAAAACAACAATAAGGTCGAATATAATGAAGGCGATATCCAAGCCTATCTATGGCAAATTTGGGTTGAAGACAAAAAATGAAAAAGGTCATTTTAAACCATTGGCCCCTTCTTTTACTTGTTCCATTATTCGTATTTCTATTCTTTTTCAGGTTTGATTGGGCAACCTTGGCAAGCTTTGACGAGGCTTGGTACGGGTCAATTGCCCGCAACATTGCCAAGACCGGGGACTTCCTTAATATGGAATTCAATGGTCGACCTTACTTCGACCACCCGCCGATGGGTTTCATTCTGATGGCGATTTCTATCAAAATATTCGGAGCCACGGCCTTTGCGGTCAGACTTCCGTCGGTTATACTGGGAGTCGCATCGATCGCCCTTATATATTTTCTCGGATACGAGCTTTTCAAGAAAAAACTTGTCGGTCTGGCTGCCGGACTTGTTCTTGGAACTTCGGTTTGGTATCTCATAAGGGTCAGATCGGGAGATCTTGACTCGACGTTCATATTCTTTTATCTTTTGACGGTCTACTTATCCCTTAAGTCGGCAAAGAGATTTGCCCTTTTTCCTTTAACCTGTGCCGCATTCGCTGCTCTGGTTTTAACAAAGACACTGATAGGTTGGTCGGCTGCGATCCTAATACTTGCGACCAATATCCAGCCTTTATTTAAGTCAAGGAAAAATCTCGCTACCGCGTTATTCGGAGCGTTGGTCTTTTTTGGCCTCACTTTGCCATGGTACATCGTCCAGACAAGAACCCAACCTAACTTTATCGAAATGCATTTTTTCCGGGTCGGGATGAGGAGCAAAGAATTGGCTTCATACTTCCGTCTTCAGACGGAATTACCGCTTTTTTATCTCCATATGGGGGTGAGGAAATGGTACTACATCTGGATCGCGGCTTCGGGACTACTACTTATGACCTTCAGGTTTATCAAAAGGCCTTATTTCCTGATACTGCTATGGAATCTCATCATCTTCTATCCCTTCCTGACAACCAACGAGACCCATATCTGGCATTTGATTCCGGTTTACCTGCCCATGGCACTGATAATCTCATCGGGTGTGTTTTGGGGAAAAGACCTGTTTGTAAAAATATTGAGACTCAAGAAGTTTGATGGGCTCTTTAACGTCGCCTACGTCCTCATATTTACGGTTGTGGCGATAATGCAGATAAAGAATTTCTATCCCGAGGTCTATCCGACATCAATCTATACTCCTTATGACGTAGACGTCTCAAAACACGTCGCCGCCTATAAGGAGAAGATATATCTTGATGACGATTTCTATCCGGTTGCCATCTACTATTCAGGACGCCAGATTAATTCTTTAATCTATGAGCCGGATGGCCGTAAAACGGCTTTGGAGTTTTTTAGGTCTGGCGAGAAGAATTTCGTCCTGATAACCCGTAATTATGTTCTTGACCTCATGAAAAAAGAGGGGATAGAGTATAAGGTGAACTATCAGAATAAGACCTACGCGATCATTTCAAGGCCCACTTCTCAATAACGACATTTTCGCTCAGCGCTTTCTTTTCTATGAGTTTGGCTCCTTCAGGAGTGTTATCCTCGCGCCACTTTTTAACCCGAAATTCGTACGGGTCAGACTCAACTATAAAGTAGCACTCGTCATTTCTGAAGTTATAGCTAGATATCTTGAACCCTTGTGTTTTTGACTTCCAATTCATAAGGTAAACGTAAGTGTGGGGAATGGCCGGAGGCGTATGAATCCTCAAACAGTAATCTTCCTTACCGGTTTTCGAATGGATATATTTGAAAGAAGCCTCGGTTTGAGCCAAACCTTCAAGTCGGAAGACTTTTTTTTGGTTGTATTTATTGACGGCCAGGATATTTAGAACAAGAAACGATATGAAAATGATGTACGAAACATTTTTGTTCCATTTGGACATTAGATAAAAAGCTATAAGAAATAAAGTCAAGAACACGTACTGAATCCCCTCATAGTAGTTAAACCAAAAATTATCCTTATATAAGAGGGAGATGCCAAATAGCAGGACCAATAAGACACCGAGAAAGGTCGTAAAATGCATCTCTTTGTTCTTTCCCCGCCTGACTAATAAGATAACCAAGGTAAATAATGCCATGAGTCCCGCAATCAGCGCCGAATACTCATAAGGAATACCTTTTATATATTCGATAAAAAGATCAATTCGATCGGTCAACATCTTTTTGAAAGGGGAGGGATTATGAAGTTTGGGGTTGATGAAAAAACCCAAGAGGGTCCTTGTCTGCAAGAAGTTGTTTTTAATTTCAAACAAAGCCCTGGGAATAACAGGAATAACCATACCCATCAAAACCAGTGCTAAATTATTAATTTTATAAATTTTCTTCCTTACCGATTTGAAGATGGCCGCCATTAAAAAGAAGACGGGAATTAAAAGGAGTCCGAAGGCAACTTCAAACTCAAGGATAAAACTCAGGATGAGTCCCAACATTATATAGAACGATTTTTTTTGTTTGTCAGAAAAAAGCCCGGAAATAAGGATAATTAAGGTCATCACGAGATACGGTGCGATGATGTTGTTGCTGGCGGTAAAACCCAAGTGGACGAAATATGGAGATATTGAAACGATAGATAAATACAAAAGGGCGGTCAAGTCATTGAACTTTTTCCTTAAAAAAACGAAAAACCAGACGTTAAATATTACGGATAACGCGAGCATGAAGTAATAGAAACCAATCGGAAGACCGCCGGTCAGAAAGCCGGGTATGGCCAGAAGATAATACCACCAGGCGCCGTGGAAAATTCCCATTATTCCGGTTGTCGGACCGATAAATGTCGGCCTTCCGCTATCGATCATTTCCATTGCCTTCTGAAAATCTCTTCCCTGGTCGTACGTGTAGGGAACCGTATGGTTAAGGATCGGATCGATTCTCAAATAGACAAATACCGCCAATAAAGCAACGAAGATGATTTTTGTCCAGATTTTCATATTAATCTTTTCCCAATAAATAGTTTTTTATAAGATGGATCTTGGTTCTGAAGGGTGCATACTTCAATCCGAATACGACTCGGTTTTTTCTCTGGTATTTACGATGTAATCCCGAACCCGCACCTCCGGTTGACTGGGCATTTTTATGGTAGATAACGACTTTTGGGTTGTAACACAATTTGTATCCGGCCCTTTTGGCGCGTTCGCAATAATCAGCGTCTTCATAGTAAAGAAAGTATTTTTCGTCCCATAGGCCAATTCGTTCGACAACGCTTCGAGAGAAAAAAAGCATGCAGCCGGTCACGAAATCGGTTTCCTCAAAGCGGTCAAACTGTCCCCGATCGACCGTGTCGACGCCTCGATGGTAAGTATATACATTTCTCCAATCGTCAACCCCACCAGCATACCAGAATACTTTACCGATCTCGGATTTCCTATAATCTTTATGGTACTCGTAACCCGGAGCATAATAAATCTTACCTCCGAAGAAATCGGCTTTTTCAAAACCTTTTTGTGCCGAAACTGCAAAGTTCCGGTCAAAGAATATATCATTGTTGATGGCGCAATATCTATCGATCCCTTCTCTCATAAAGGTTTTTACTCCCTGGTTTATCCCATAGGCGTATCCTAAGTTGGGGTGGCTCTGCATGATTACTTCAAATGGGTATTTGATTCTCAGATCAAAGTCTTCTTTTTTTGTCGAGACGTCGGCAATGTGCACGACAAGTTTGGAAGCATTTTTGACCTTGGCCAAAGACTCCAAAAATTCCCGGGTCATCTGGTATTGATTGTAGTTGACGGTGATTAGTCCTATCATTTGTCACTTTTTAAATTCGTAAGCTGCCAGTATAAAGTACCACTATGATCATAGGCTTCAATAAAGGGTGTGAGTTTATAATCAAATCCTTTATTTTTATTTTTTCTTACATCGCACATCTCTCTTTTTATTATATAAAAATTTTGCTCGTCTAGTTTTTCAGTTGGGCACCTTTCCCGAATGTATACGTTTTCAACCTTAAAGTCGCGGTTAGTTGCTTGAACGATTGATTTCTTGATGAGGTCTCCGTCTTCCACCTGGTAATAGTTGTAAAGAAGAGTATTTTCCCTTGGCTCATTGGTGAATATGTAGACTTTATCGTATCTTTTCTTCAGCTCCCCGATCCTGTCACTCAATACCTTCTGGGAATAGTGCCATTGTTCACTGGAAAAAGCCTTTATTTTCACTTGATAAATGAAAAAAAAGTACCCGAAGGTAATTAGGTAGAGACCGATACTTAGTACATAGAAATATTTTTTAAATAGGGACACAAGATAGTATCCGCCAAGGGCAATCAAGAAAGAAAACGGTAACAACAATGGATAAGCACGGAATATGAATGTGACATCGGCGCTTGTCGAAAGACCAACGGGTATTGGGCTCACCAATAGAAGGAGAAAGAGGGGTAATAGGACGATTATCCTTTTTCCTAGTATTTCCTGGGCCTTCATAAAACCAAGAATTAGGAAGACAAACTCGAAAAGATAAAATAATCCGAAGTAATAAGTTCCGTAAAGAGGGTGGGGATCTCCCTTAAAAAATAGAATCCGAGGATCATACGAAACTAAGTATTTATCGATGAACATACTTGTGAATACGGTCGCCTTATTGGAAACGATTTTTTTAATTGTTTCCGGCGTTTTCATTACGTACCTTTCATACCACACCGTGTGTTCAAAAGTTCCCTTGTCAAAAAGCAGTATCTCGCGTCCGATTCGGTTTTTGAAAGAGTTGTTGCCCGGGGCCATGAATACCAAAGCCGTGAACGATACGAAAACTAAAAGCGAGTAAAAAAACGATTTCCCCCAAAATACTAAATCAAGTTTTTTCTTATCATATATGTTTTTAATTACAAAGGCGACCAATACTAAAAAGAAAAAACTGACCTTGATGCCCATATACGAGTTGAAGCTCAGAAACATCATAGCGATAAAAAAGGCCGTTTTAAGTTGCGAACGCATTTTAGTCAAAAGAGCGGCAATCGCCGCTAGATAGAACATGAAGCTCAAGGGCGAGTCAAAGGCCGCTTGACTTGAGACGTGTACCAGCCAAGGGGAAAAATTGGCCACCAGAAAAGTGAAAAAAGCCAGTTTCTTGTTATTGGTCAGTTTATCTATGATGTAGAAAATTAAAACCGGTATTAAGGAATTCAAAAGGGCGAATGGCAGTCGCCCTGTCATGATGGATTTCGGAAGAAATGTAAAAAAGAAAGCGCTTAGGTAGACCGGGATTGGTGAGATCGAACTCAAAATTCCGGAGCTCAAGAACAGACTGTTGTTGTGGATATCAGAACCGGTTTTTGAAAGAATATATCCATTGAGGTAAAAATCCGCCTCATCGTGAGTGATTGAAGGAAAACCAAAAAAAAGAAATACCAGTCGCGTCAAGAGAGATATTATGAATAGGTTGATCAGCATATCTTTTTTATTAACCAGTCCTTGATGCTCCGGCTTTTTTTGTAGTGAAGGGATTGTTTCAGACCTTGTCTGAAAAACTCGGTAGTATCAATATTTTTCTCCTGTTTGAAACCGTTCATCTCTAGGTAATAAAAATACACGAGGAAATAATAAAACATTTGGAAGCAGGCTAGGATAAAACCCTGAGCCCCGTCTTTGTAACCTTCCCCGGCAAAGTAGCGGCTGAAAAATTCATTCAAGGATCGGGTAACCGTTTCCTGAAGGGTTAGAGTTCTTTTGCTGTCTGCAAATTCCTTGGCTTCGTGTTTGGCATACCTTCGAGCCTTGCCAATGTATTCATCAAGATTTTGATAGTTGTAATGGAGTAGGGCATTGTCTTCGGTGGCTTCAACCATAAACTCTTCACCCTTAACCTCGGGTTGGCGGTGGATAATCGTTGGCCATTTGATTTTGTTCTTTTTGAAAAACCTTACCTGATAATCCGGCCACCAACGGGAGTGTTTAATGAAGCGTCCGAAGATCAGGTTTTTGCGGGGAATCTTGAAATAATCGTATTTGCCGACATTTTGACTGAGTATTTCCGCAAGGCGTGGTGATACGATCTCGTCCGGGTCAAGGAGTAAGATGTTCTCATGTGACGCGAACGATTTGGTCTTCTCCCTAATAAGTTCGACATACGGAACCGGTTCCTTGACGGTCCTGATCAAAATCTTTTTATTATTTCTGAGGGTCCGAAGTAGCTCAGGGTCGGCACCGATATCGACGATGATTATTTCGTCTGCAATAAGATCAATCGACTTAATGGTCTTCAATAAATAAGGAGGGTTATCTTTGACGACGATGATAGCTGATATTTTATCCATTTTTTTTAGACTTCAGGATATCCATTATTTCGGTGGCAAAATCTATCCTGAAGATAAATTTCACCGATGAAATATAACTTATTATACCGGCTGAAATTGCGATAAGCAAAGACACCTCCCGGGGCGCCGGTATGTTGAAACTGGCCGCAACGGCTGCCGCCATGATACCTGTAGAGATGATGAAAGGAGTAACCGATTTTATGAATTTGAAATCGACAACCCTCTTGGTCATAAGGACGACGATTATAAATGTCGATGATAATATTACCATTGTGATGGGAAAACCTATATGTCCATATTGGCTTATAAGAATAGGGGTCAGTATCCATGTGAGAGTAGTCCAGAACACCATGAAATAAAAAGATATCTTAACCCGTCCGATTCCGTTCAAAAAGTTGATAAAAGGCGTCGAATACGAAGACATGAGGGCTGACAGACAAAAGAGGTAAAAAAGAGGTAAGGCCGGTTCCCACTTCGAGTATTTAGGGATAACAGCAACGATCCGACTCATCACGAGCGCCATACCGACGATTGCCGGAATAATAAGAAGCGACTGGTAATGGATGATCTTTTCAATAAGTCTAGATAGTCTTCCCCGGTCGGTTTGAAATTTGGAAAATAACGGAAAGAGGACGCGCGAAATGCTATCCATAATTATTCTTATCGGAGATTCGGCCCATTTTTTGGCCCATCCTATGTAGCCGAGGCCGGTAAACCCGACGACCCGTCCAAGGTAAAGCGTTAAAAGATCGTCTTTGACTAACGCCAAAAGAGATGATCCTTGGAACGGTAGGCCGAAGGAAATGAGCTTATTAAATGAAGCCCTGTCGATTCCGAAAGATATCTTCCAGGGTGAGAATCTATAAATGAGAATGACGCCGACGAGGGACCTTAGGATAACGGCAACGGTAAAGCTGTTTAGTCCATACCCCATGATCGCAAGGACAATTACGGTGATGTAAAAAAAAGTATTTTCGATAATCTGGACCAAAACAACTTTTTCGAATTTAATCTCCTTCTCCAGTAGAACCGAGGGCATAGTCTTCAGGGAAGAAAGAAAAAAACCGACAAGAAGGGCCCAATAGAGGTATCTTCCATTTTCTGGTAGTTTATAGAATTCGGCGATTGCGGTCGTTGCCGTAAAGCCAATCGCAACCAAGGTAACTACGAGTATCTGTTGGATAGTAAAGGCAGTTTTCTCATCTTCCCGGCTTACCTCCTTCTTCTGAATCAAGGATGCCGCAAGGCCGATATCAGAAAAATAGTTAAGGATAGATATTATGGATAGGGTGGCGATGTAGATTCCGAAAGTGGCCGGCGTCAAAAGGATCGTCAAGACAAGGTTAGCTGCCAGCCCAAGGATTGACGAATAACCGCTCTGAAAAAACAGACTAAGAGTTGACAACACGGTTTTTCTTTTTATGGCATTCAGATTTTCTCTATCTTTTTCCATAGGTTTCTATTCCAGATAACAGCAAATAGCAATGCGATTGTAAAAAGTGATCCGAAGTTGCCTAGTTTTTCAACGGGCGTCTCCTCGAATTTGACGGTAATTAAGGAGGGGGACGATAGGTCAATCAATGGTCTCCCTAAGGCGTCGAAGGTTTTGGGAGTAAACGGTTTTTGTTTTAAGGTTATTTTCCAGTATGGCATGTAATGGACGTTTATGAGAGCGGTTCCGGATGAGGCCTCGGCCTGTTTTTCAAATGGTCCGTCCTTGAGGATTTGGACGCGGCCGTCTCCCAACAAGTGGATGAATTTCTTGTCTTCAAGAGTTGGATCCTTTTTCCATGGTTTACCTTTTACCGGCTCATAGGTCAACCAGGTCTTGTAATCTACGGTTTTCGGAAGGTATTCGGCGACTTTATAGACGACCATTTTCGTAATAAAAATTTCGCTCAAATAGTCTTTATTGAAGCGATCGTTGCTCATGAGGTGTTTGGTAAAAAATTTGCCGTTGTAGAAAACCACAAACAGGGCAACTATTCCAAGTAAGACCTCAAACCCTTTTATCGCCTTTGGCATTCTTATAGATGCAGCTATAAATGCGATCCCAAAAATAGAAAACGAGGAGAACCGCCAAGGAAATTGGAAAAACGAGAGCGCCGGTTCAAGGATTTTTGATATGGGAGTTGATAGGGTCGTTGACAGGAAAAGGGACCCTGCGGTAAGTACGATCA
This sequence comes from uncultured Gammaproteobacteria bacterium, assembly GCA_964618685.1. Taxonomy (GTDB): domain Bacteria; phylum Patescibacteriota; class Microgenomatia; order UBA1406; family GWC2-37-13; genus GWC2-37-13. The sequence continues at coordinate 25,881 of CAZUBL010000007.1, forward strand.
TGAACCAAAATATTTTTTTGCTCTCGTCTTTTCTATGGGTAACCAGTCTTTTGATAAGAAAAAACAACCCAATCGTACCGAGTATGATCTGGGGTTTACCGAGCATGAAAGACATTCCGTCATTGATACAATCTGGTCCCGATCCTCCGTATCCCCAGAATGGCGTCGTCCAAAGCTGCCAGGGGCAAAGGAGATGTCCGACGTAGTTGTGGTTTTTGGCAATAGTGGTGGCGTGAGTCATTCCAATTTCAAGTACCGCCGGAATGAAAAAATAAGCACTCAGTCCGAACGCCAATGCCAAGCCGAGATAATTCTTCAAGGGCTTTTTATTTAGTGGGATGAATACCGCAACAAGAAGCAAGAGAACGATAGAAAGGACATTGTGGGAAGTCAGTCCCAATGACAGAGCGATGACCGCGCCAACAAAAGTCCAGGGTGATTTTGAACGGCTGTTTGTCGCAACCATCAAAAACACCAAAGGTAGTAGGGCTAAAAACCAGATTTCGGCCAGATTACCCCGTATGAATATTTCAATCGCCATCCAGGGGGACGAGGCATATAGTAATCCTCCCAAAAGCGAAGGGTAGAAATCATAGTAAAGCCTCAAGAATCGGTACATAAAGAAAAAAGCCAAGGCTAAAGCCAAAAGGAAGGATATCTTCAGGGCCGTTATCACATCGAGTCCGACCAAATGAAACGACGAGGTTATCCAATAAGGGGCCGGCGCATAGAAATTAAAAACCGGAAAACCCAAACTGTTTGAGAAGTCGGGCGCAATTCTTGGGGGAATCTTTAGGCTTTTGAGATTTAAGACAAACTGCTGGATTCGAGCCGCCTGAGTGTCGTCATGGAAGTTGAACATTTGGCCGTTTAGAGGGTTAAGGGCGGAGCGTCCAAGGAAGAATATGACAAATATGAAGGATAGCACCAAAAAAAGTCTTTTCATTGAAGTCTATTATATCAAGAAGCTATGTTAAAATATTTTTAAAGTGAGTATATTAAAAAAGTATTTCTATCCGGCGACCGCAATGGTCATTTTATTTGCGGTTTTATCTCATAAGCTTTTTTATTCATTCAATTTTCATCCCGACTTTGCCCGTGACATTTACGATATCCTGGTGATCCTTCAAGGTAAACTCACTTTAATTGGCCCGAAACTCAGCTTCGGCGGCATATATTCGGGGCCATTTTATTATTACCTATTGGCGCCGGTATTTTTTTTGACTGGCTTGAACATTAATTCACTTCTGGTTTTCAATTTGACTCTTTTTGTATTTGGGATAATATTTTTCTATTTTTTGATTTCAAAAAAAGCCAGTTCTATTTTTGCCCTTACGGTTAGCCTTCTTTTGGCCTATCTTCCGGTTTACGTCACCGGTGCCCGTGGACCCTGGAATGGTTCGACTTACTTGCCGTTTTTATTAGCCTATCTGGCGATGATATTTTTCCTCAAATCAGATGATAAAAAAGTGCTATTGGTAATAACGGGTTTCTTGGGAGGGATGATAATCAATATCCACTTGGTATCGGCGCCGGTTGTCCTTATTGGTTTAATCTATCTATTGTTTACGCTAAAAAGAAAAAGCCAAACGATAATTTTCTTCGGCGGAATGTTTCTTGCTTTTTTGCCGTTATTGCTATTTGAGATGAAACACGATTTTGTAATGACAAAAAATACCTTTCTCGTCGGATCCTATAAGACATTTGTTGAGAACAATAATATCCCGAACGCCGTTTCCGGGAAAAAGAATTTTTTCGAGAACTTAAGCTTCATTCCCGGCATACTTTCCGGGCAGTTGGGGATCAATATTTTGCTTTATTGGGGTGTCTCGGTTTTTTTGTTTTTTAAAACAAAATTTAGGGAGCGGTTTTTGATAACTTCATCTTTTATTTTGGTCTTTCTTTTTTCAGCCATACTCAAATATCAATTCGGTAGCCATTACCTATACCCGGTTTCCTTGTTTTTGGTATTTTCCCTTGGTATGGTGCTTATGAATTCAAAGTACCGGTGGCTACTTTTCGTTTTCCTGGTTCTTGAAATCATCATGTTTCCAGCAAATATTTACAATAAATCCGGTCGGGTGGCGGAAACCTACGAGAAAAGGGTAAACGAAGTCATCGAACGCAATCTTGTTAAAAAAGAAGAGTCGTTCAACATAATCCAGGTCTCCAAAGACTATACGACCTATATACCAGTCGGGCACGAATACCGATTTTTCTTCCGGAAAAACAACTATATTCCCAGGACGGAATTCGAATACAACCAATCAGATACCCTGCTGATTTTTAGCGAGCTTGAGGACTTTGAAATCAGCAAGCTTAACAATTGGGAGATAAAAGAGTTCGGGAAGGAGAATCTTTTGAACCACAAAAAATACAACGTCAATGGCTCCACCTTATATGTCCTCAAGAAAAAATGAAAAAAATATTGATCTTGGTCTTTATATGGTTTATATTCTTAAATTTTTTTAATATCGTTTCTTTCAAATTGCTCTTCGATAAGACAAGTTATGAATTGCCTGAAGGTATATCCCTACCATACCGGCACGTCACTGTTCCGTGGCTAAATTTCGACGGTCGGAATTATTTAAAGATAGCTGCTGACGGGTATGACCTAAGATACCTGATCGACTTAAGGGTATTTTTTCCGCTTTATCCCTTGCTCGTTAGAGGACTGTCTCTTAATTTTCTTTTGAATCCGGTAATTGTGGGCCTAGGTATTTCGCTAATCGCATTTGTTGGGGCTGTCTTAGTTTTTAACGTTAATATGATAAACGACAAGATCGAAAATGAAAGAAGGTTGAGGACTTTACTTGCCTTATTATTCTTCCCGACAAGTTTCTTTTTTGCCTCTTTTTATACCGAGAGTCTTTTTTTACTTCTCGTCTTTTTAACCTTTTATTTTCTACATAAGAAAAATTTTATTGGGGCTTCCTTGGTTACGTCTTTAGCAACACTGACCCGAATAACGGGTTTAGCCCTCATGGCCCCTCTGGTCTGGGAAGCGATTCGTCACTACAAAAAAACACGGAAAATCTCCTGGTCGGTTTTTATCGGTCCGACGGGGATACTCCTATATGCCTTGTATATCCAATTATTCGGGGACGGGGCGATATCTATTATTTCCTCCCAGAAGAATTGGAATAAGCCTCTTGGAGTCTTTGGCCCGCTCGTTGCCCTGAAGGATGGGTTTTTTAAATTCCTTTATGGGTCGGCTATTACTAAAGCGGAATTTTTCGGCAGATCGATGGAGATTTTGGAATTTGTTTTTGCCGTTCTGCTTCTATTTTTTATTTTCTATTCGTATAAAAAAATAAAAATGACCTACTGGCTATATATACTGGCCTCAATTATCCCTATATTTTTTTCTGGTGTATTGTCTTCGGTTCATCGTTATATGGCGGTACTTTTTCCGATATACATTGTTATCGGCTCTTTACCCAAAAAATATTACTACCCGGCTATAGCCATATCGTTACTTTTGCTTGCGTACATGTCTTCACTTTTTTTGAGAGGCTATTGGGTGGCTTAAGGCTTGAGAAGGTCAAGCGAACGTATGACAAACGTGTCCCGTGGAATTTTACTTTCCTCAAACCCGTATACGGCTTTTAGGTTTTTTCCTGGGAAATAAAGATCCAAGAAGTTCTGGTCCGAAAGAGTGGTTTTCAAATGTTTGGATTGCCCCCATGGGTTAAAATTTTTGACCTTTACGTCCCGAAAGTATATGTTTTTTTTAGATTCTATTGTCGGGCGGTTTTCTTCAATCGCAGATTTTAAGTGATCTGAAATCCTTGATTCGAGGAAAAAGGTACTTGAAGATTCGTGTATTTTTATGCCATAAACATTAAGAAAAAAGTATAGAGTGATGAGGATATAAAATGCTTTTTTAAAAAGACTACCTGACTTGAAGAGAAGGTAAAGAAAATAACCTTGAAATAACGAGATAAACACTAAAGGCAGAGTGAGTCTGATCATCCATTTATGGAGGAAAAATCCTATAGGGCCGATAAACAAAACAAAGCTCATAAGACAAAAGCCCGCCAATCGGAAAATCTTTCCCGATTGTTTTTTTTGCCTGATCACGTAAGTCAACAAGATTAGGATAAATGATCCAAGGTAGGTAAAAAGCAAAGAAAAGTATATTTTTGTCTCCGGGTAATTGACAAATACCTTCCAAAATTCCTTAATGGGGGGACTGAATATGCTAGTCATATAATCGGGCATGTAGTTGGGCAGACCGAGACTCCACAACATATACCACATGAGGTTGTTGACAAACAACTTCGGGTTAAGGTGAAGCTTGTAGTTATCAAGCTGGGTAACAAAGCTTAGGGAGTATTGGTAAAGAAGAGTAAATATTCCGGCAACAATGATGAAACCAACAAGGCCTTTCTTGTGATTTATAAATTTGTCCCTGTGAAAAAAGAAAAGGAATAGAGGTAAAAAAAATATATACAAGATTGCCGTCTCTTTTGATAAAAGCGCTAAAATAAAAAACAGCGCGGCTTTTACATATCTTGTGTCAAGAAACAAAGATAGCGATACCGCCAGGAAAGAAAACATCGCTACTTCCTGGAAAGTACCGAAATAGTAAAGCTGGAATACATGAATGAAGTTAATCCCATAAAGGAAAGTTGTAATGTTGGCAATCATTTTGTTTCCACTTGTCTTCGATACGACCTTATGGAAGTAATACAGTCCCACAAAAAAAACTGTAAAAGTAATAGCGTGACCCATGATAATACTATCTCCAAACAGGTGGATGAGAGAATAGTAGACTTCGGAACCGATCGGCCGGTACGAATGCTCTCTTATTAGGGAGAAAAAGTTGAAGAAGTCGGAAATGCTTGAAATGCGGCTTATTTTGAGGAAAAAATAATCGTCGGCAAAGAAATTAATCGAAAAAGCGTTTTTGAAAAGAAACAGTATGACCCCAAAAAGTAAGAAGAAAAACATATTCCAACCATTATAGCAAAGAAGGGCGGTATAATTAAGCTATGCCCGGCGAAAAAAGAGGGTTCACTCCTCAGGCCGAGGTGGTTGGCCCTCCAAGAAACACACATCACATGTTAAGTAA
>CAZUBL010000008.1:0-30148 GCA_964618685.1 uncultured Gammaproteobacteria bacterium
TTTATCGCACTTCAGGATACTGGTATAATGTAGGTGATATAATAGGAAAATTACCCGAAGTTCTAAAGAATGGAATTTCGCTTTAATATATGAAAAAAGAGACTCTTATTGCCATCATTTTTGGAATTGCCTTGGGGGGCGCGGTTGCCCTCTTTATTCTCATTAAGGGGAAAGATTTCGAATTGACGAAAAACAAAATAATTTCTCCGAAGAATTCTGGGACAGAGCAAGCAATTGATCAGCCGGTTCAGGTTAATTTCCAAGTGTTGGAGATCGTCTCTCCTCTTGACGGGGCGATCACAGACAAGAACTCGATTTCCATAACAGGTAAAGTCCAAAAAGGCAGTCTATTGGTAATCCAGTCACCAGTTGGAGACGAAGTTTTTGTCGCGGACAAAAACGACTTCAAACTGGATTTCCCGGTTGCACTTGGCGAAAACGTCATTAAGATAGTTGCCTATCCGCAAGACAAGACCATTAGGCCACAGGAAAAGGATTTAAAAATTTATTATCTCGATTCAGAACTATAAGATATTTAGGTGAGTTATATGCCGCTCAAATATTGAAAGAAGCATTAGTAGTCTTGAAATTTATAAAAAGAATTATGAAAACAAAAATAGTGAATTATCTAACGATTATGTTGATAGCCTTGGTCATAGTATCTCCGTCGTTAGCCCAGACCGCATCCCCGTCGGCATCGCCGACCGGAGAAGCTGAAGATTCGGCCATAGAACAACTAAAGGAAAAAGTCGCCAATAAGGTTACCGAAATAAGGAGGAAGAATAATAAAGCGGTTGCGGGCACAGTCATAACAAAAAATGCGGGCAACCTTAGAATCAAGACCAATGAAGACGTTGAATATGAAATCAAACTGGACGACGCTTTGACAAAATATTTTCAGATTCTTGGCGTAAAAAAACAGGAAATTGACGCGGAAGATATAGAAGTTGACGATTATGCTATTGTAACTGGGGTTCAAGCTGATAATTCAATTACAGCCAATACCGTATTTATCGACGAGAGGTTTCTCGTGATGACCGGAAAAATTAGCCAGGTCGATAAGGAAAATTTTACCTTAACTATCGTAACAACCGCCAAGGAACAGATAGATTTGGATATTGAAAGTTCAACAAAGCAGTCGATGGTCAATATCAAGACTAACGAACCTGAAGTGAGCGGATTTACGAAAATCAAGGAAGGGGACACGATCCATTTTGTCGTATCGCGGCCATTAAACAGCAAGGAAGGCAGCTATTCGGCGAGAAAGGTATTGATCATTCCTCAAGAATATTTCCTTAAATAATACGTTTCTATTTTAACTATCTATGTTCAATTTCCTGACCAAATTCTTTGATTTCAATCAAAAAGAGATTTCAAGAATTACAAAAAAAGTCACAGAGATAAACGCCCTTGAGGACAGGGCGAGGAAGCTTAAAGATTCGGATTTTGTTAAAGAAACCAAAAAGTTAAAGGAGGAGATTGCCGGCGATATGGGTAAAACCGACAACTATCTCCCGTGGGCATATGCTTTAACCAGAGAGGCCGCCAGAAGGACGCTGGGCCAACGTCATTTTGACGTCCAAATGGTTGCCGCAATCGCCCTACATGAAGGTAAAATTGCCGAGTCTAAAACCGGAGAGGGAAAGACGCTTTCCGCGACCCCAGCTCTTTATCTTAACGCCTTAACAGGTCGCGGAGTACATCTTGTGACCGTCAATGATTATCTGGCAAGGCGCGACGCCGGGTGGATGGGAAAAGTCTTTGATTTCCTTGGCCTGACGACCTCAGCAATAATTTCCGACCAGTCCTTCTTGTATGATCCCAATTACTCGGATAAAGACTCATCGGACTGGAGATTGAATCGGCTTAAGCCCGTGACAAGAAAAATCGCCTATGAAGCAGATATTACGTATGGAATAAACAGCGAGTTCGGATTCGATTACCTTAGGGACAATATGGCCGTCAATCGGACGGATCTTGTCCAAAGGGAATTCAACTTTGCGATCATCGATGAAGCCGATTCGGTTCTAATTGACGAGGCCCGCACTCCGCATATAATCTCGGCCCCAAAGGAGGAAGATACCTCCAAATATTATTCTTACGCCAAAATGGTTTCGGGACTTGTCGAAAAACAAGACTATATTATTGACGAAAAACTTAGAACAGCCAACCTTACAGATGAGGGGATAAGCAAAATAGAATCGGCAATAGGCGTCACCAATATCTACGAAAAGGACTTCGATACTTTGTTTCACGTTGAGGCATCTCTCAAAGCCAAAACCCTTTTCAAGAAAGACAAGGACTACATAGTCAAGGACAATGAGGTAATAATCGTTGACGAATTTACCGGTAGACTCCTATACGGAAGACGATTCTCAGAAGGTCTCCATCAGGCCATAGAAGCCAAGGAAGGCGTGAAAATTCAAAGAGAATCTAAAACCTTAGCGACGGTGTCTTTGCAAAACTACTTCAGGATGTACAAAAAACTGGCCGGCATGACCGGAACCGCGGCAACCGAAGCCGAGGAGTTTCATAAGATCTACAAGACCGACGTATTGACAATCCCGACACATAGGCCGATGGTCAGACGAGATGATGCAGACATGATCTATAAGACCGAGAAAGGCAAATATGATGCCGTTGTTGAGGATATTGCTACTTCCTTTAAAGCAGGGAGGCCGGTACTTGTAGGGACAACTTCAATTGACAAGAACGAATACCTTTCGTCTCTTTTAAATCGACGGGGTATTCCTCACGAGCTTCTAAACGCCAAAAACCATGAGAGGGAGGCGGCTATAATCGCCAAAGCGGGCGTCAAAGGGGCGGTAACGGTTGCCACTAATATGGCCGGCCGAGGTGTAGACATTATATTAGGAGGCGAACCCCCCGACAATAGCAATGAGAAGGAAAAGGCCGATTGGCAGAAGAAACACGACGAGGTGGTGGAACTAGGGGGGCTCTATGTCATCGGGACCGAACGCCATGAATCCAGACGCATCGACAATCAGTTGAGAGGCCGATCAGGTCGACAGGGAGATCCGGGAAAGTCCACATTCTTCGTTTCCCTTGAAGACGATTTGATGAGGATTTTCGGCGGCGAACAGATCGCTTCCCTTATGAACTTCCTCAAATTCCCTGAAGACGCACCGCTGACTCATCCGATGGTTTCAAAGGCCATAGAGCAGGCACAGGTCAAGGTGGAAGGGTTCAACTTTGATATACGAAAACACCTGGTTGATTTTGATGACGTCCTAAACCGCCAGAGAGAAATAATCTATACCTTGAGACGCAAGATCGTCCAGGCGGATAAAGACCACATGGACGATCTTTACGAAGATCTTAAAGAGACCTTCCAGGAAGAAATCTCCGCACTTGCCAATGGCTTCTTCGTAACCGAGACCGTTTTGAAAGACGAGGAAAAACAAAAGCTCATGACCGAAGTGAACCTATTTGTTGCCGTATCGGAACAGGAAATCGACAAATACGTCAAGGACGGCGATAGCGGAAAGCTCATCACCTATCTGTTGGAGAAAGTCGGTAAGGAATTGAAAGCCAGGGAAAAAAAGTTTGGCACAGATCTCTGGATCCAGGTAATCAAGATGATATTTCTTGGAGCAATCGACAAATACTGGATGGATCATTTGACGGCGATAGAGGATTTGAGAGAAGGTATTAACCTCAGGGGGTACGCCCAGATGGATCCTTTGGTTGAATACAAGAATGCCGCCTATTCGATGTTCGAGAATCTTGTTGGACAGATAAATGACGAGACGCTTGTTGAAGGTTGAAGTCGAGGCGCCAAAGATCGAGAAAAAGGAGGAGCCGATGGTCTACAAATCGGCTTCCTCAGTTGACCCGTTCACCAAGAAGGAAAAACCTCAAGAGCGAAATGTGACATCAGCCATGACTGCGACCTCAGTCGATAAGCCGATAAAAAAGCCCGGCCGGAACGATCCATGCTGGTGTGGGAGCAAAAAGAAATACAAGAAATGCCACTATCCAAACTGAAACCTCAATCCAAATGATAAAGACATTTGAAGAAGCCCAACAATTCATCTATAAACATATTGATGTCGATCCGAAGAAAAGGTTTGCCGGGGAATTCGGCTTGAGAAGGGGGGCCTACTTACTTAAGCTTATTGGCGACCCGCAAAACCATCTGAAGGTTGTCCATATTGCCGGAACGTCGGGGAAAGGTTCGACTGCATTTTATATAAGTCAGCTTCTTGAAGCGCAGGGATTTAAAGTCTCCTTAACCGTTTCTCCCCATTTAGTTGATATCCGCGAAAGGTGCCAGATCAACAACGAGTTGGTTTCTAAAGAAGATTTTGTCGGGTTATTGAACGAAACAATACCGATGATTGAGAAAATGAGGGTAAGCGAGTTTAAAAGCCCCTCCTATTTTGAGATCTTAATGGCGATGTTTTTTAAGTTCTCCTTAAAGAAAAAGGTTGATTATGCGGTTGTTGAGACGGGTCTGGGAGGACTATATGATGCAACTAATACGATAATGAGAGACGATAAAATATGCGTTTTGACCAAAATAGGCTTAGACCATACGGAGATTCTGGGAGATTCGTTAGATGAAATAGCCAAACAGAAAGCTGGAATAATTCAAAAAGGCAATTACGTAATAAGTATTCAACAGGAAAAACAAGCTGAAACAGAGATATCCAAAAAAGTTTATGACGAAAACGGAGTAGTTAAATACATAAAAAATGGCCAAAATATTTTTAATCTCAAAATCGATGATAGTAAGGTTCTGTTTGACTTCAAATTTATGGACAATGAGTTTAACAGGGTGACCCTTAACACTCCGGCGTTTTATCAGGCGTCTAATGTTGGACTGGCTTTGGCAACGCTTATTTATCTTTCCGCAAGAGACGGCTTTAAAGTTGACAAGAGTAGGATCTACAAACGACTTGAAAGTGTAAATTTTCCGGGAAGAATGGAGAATTATCGCATGGGCAACAGAACGCTGATTATTGACGGCGCTCATAACCCGCAAAAAATGAAAAGCCTTTGCGAAAGCCTGAAGAAGATAAATATGGGGAAAGCAGTTTTTTTAATAGCCTTCAGGGCTGGTAAGGATTATAAGAAAATGCTCGAGTACATAATACCTTTGGCCTCAAAGATTATTGTAACCAGTTATAAGATGACCACAATGGATTTGGCGCACAGTTCCGAAAAACCCCTAGATGTCATGGATTATCTTCAAAAAGCGGGTTTCAGCAATTCTGAAATAGTAAGTGACGCCGGCCAAGCCTTGGATAAGCTTATAGGGTCAAAAAGTCAAAAATTGGTTATAACCGGAAGCCTTTACCTTATAAGCACTATTTATCCGCTAATCAAGAAGAGGTTGGGGTGATTTGCCTTTCCCTAGAAACTCTCATATAATAGTTGTAGTCGTTATCAGTTAGTATTTTCCGCGATTTATGGCAACAGAAATCTTAAGCGGAATAGAAAGCAATTGGGTTGTTACTTCATTGTTTCTCCTGATTTTATTGCCCATGTTCTCTTTCTTTAATAAAGATGACTAAGATTAAGAGCTTGCACCTGGCTTTGGTGGCGGTCTTGTTATCCGCGATTTTGGGTGGCGGACTGAATCCTTTTATCAAAATCGGTCTTAAGGAAATACCGCCGATGAGTTATAGCTTTCTTAGATTTTTTATAGCCCTATTGGTGATCTTGCCGTTATTTTTAAAAAACAAATTTACCTTTAAATCAATCTTGGGGATTATCCCTTTTTCGCTACTTGGAACGTTGAATATAATACTTTTCGTACTCGGCGTAAGATATACGACAGCCGTTGCCAGCCAATTGCTTTATTTATCGGTCCCAGTCATGGTGAGTATTTTTTCTTTTTTAATTTTTAGGGAAAAGATCAATACCACAAAATTTTTTGGAATTTTGCTTGGCCTATCGGGAGCTTTGTTTCTGGTTTTTCAGAAATCGAGTCAGGATTTTTCCTTAAGAGATAATCTACTGGGAAATACTTTAATTTGGTTGGCGACAATCTCTTATGCGCTATATGTCATATTTTCAAAAAAGATTCAAAAGATCCATTCACCGGTCCAAATTACGACTAGTTTTTGTCTGACGACCGTCGCCGTTACCCTATTTTTTTCAATCTTTGAAATTGCAACAGCTGGAAATTGGTGGAATCATGTGTCCATATTTTCATTAACATCCCTTATTTACGTAGGATTTTTTGGAACGGCAGGCTATTATTTGCTCCAACAGTATGCGGTTAAACACAGTAACTCTCTGGTTTCTTCAATGACCCTATATATACAGCCGGTGTTTACCTACATGTGGTCGAGTCTTTTGTTGGGTGAGGTGTTGACGGGTAACCTGCTACTTGCCGCCGCCATGATTTTCATCGGGGCGTATCTGGTGTCAAAGTAGGGCAGGCCTTCCAAATTCCTAGGTTTTTAGACTTGGCATGGGACTGTGATTCTTTAAATTTCATATAATATTTGACGTCGGGTTTAATCGTCATTGTTTTTGCGTATCCGTTTATGACCAGATAGTCGTTAATAAAGATATCGTTTATAAATACATATCTGAGAAGCCTGCCGTACTTGTCGGTATTGGAGACGTCGCGGACCAATTTTACATCCTTTCCTTCAACCAGTCTTTTATTCTCAAGATATGATTCGTCAGCAAAACACTGCTCGTCGGTTTTTTTGCCTGACGTGTCCTTGCTGACTTCCGGAGCATTGACTCCTATGTATCTAACCTTATGTCCGCCCTCAACCACAATCGTGTCCCCGTCAATAACGGCCGTCACCTTAGACTTCACTGTTTGACCGGTTGGAAAAGGAATCGGAGTTGAGGAAGGGGTTATATTTTTTTGAACGTTTTTAAGTTCATTAATATCTATCCCAAAAAGGCCGGCAATCAAGACCAAGGCGATTGCTACAAGGTATTGCTTTTGTTTTTTACTAAGCTTAAGGGTCAATTTCATATTAATTAAATTGTACCCGATGCCGTACCACAAAAGCCAGATTTTACTTAACGGTTACGCTTTTGGCCAGATTCCTCGGTTTGTCGGGGTCGGCTCCCCGTCCAATCCCGAGATAGTAACCCAAAAGCTGTCCCACAATTACGTTGCCAAAAACCGTTAGGTCGCCGAGGTCGGGGGTTTTTATTGATTCGTCGTACTCGTGGGAATCAAAAGGCGATATTCCGATTATGTGTCCACCCCTGGCCTTAAGCTCGGCTGCGCTTGAGAGAACCTCGTTTTTGACGCTATCGTTTGATGAGAGGACAAAACAAGGCGTCCCTTTCTGGATAAGTGTAATAACCCCGTGTTTGAGCTCACCAGCGGTAAACGGTTCCGCATGGATATATGAAGTTTCCTTGAGTTTGAGGGCAAATTCCTGTCCCCCGGGATAGTTCAAGTGCTTACCGATTACATAGGCATGTTCGGTTGAGATTAATGACTTGGAAAGGTTCATTATTTTTTCTACCAACTCATCGTTTAACCAATCCTTGACTGTTTCGGACATTCTTTTGACTTCCTTTACCGCCTGATTATATTGGCCAGTCACAGCCCGGGATATCAAATAAAGACTGGAGAGCTGGGCGGTAAAAGCCTTTGTTGAAACAACCGCAATCTCAGGTCCGGCGCCAACGGGCAATACGACGTCTGACAACCTCTCCATGGTCGAACCCCGGGAGTTAACTATTGCGGCAATTTTGGCACCTCTTTTTTTGGCTTCCTTGACGGCAATAAGGGTATCGGCGGTTTCCCCGGACTGGGAAATGGCAATGACAACGGTCTTGCTGTCAATAAACTTTGTGAAAGGAAGGGCTTCATATGAACCGTAAACTTGGGACTCGATTCCGGACTCGGCAAGAAAGTATTTTCCCATAAGCGCGCAATAGGAGGCAGTGCCGCAACCTGTTAAAACTACCTTATAGCCCTGTTTGATCATTGAAGCAATCTTTTCTATAGGTGCTTCGTTAACAACAGCGGTTTTGGCAATGGTTTTGTGTTGTTCGTGGATTTCTTTAAGCATGAAGTGCGGATATCCCTCCTTTTCCGCGTCCTCAAGTTTCCAGTCGAGCACAAGAGGCGTGAAAGTTTTTTCTTGTTTTGTCTCAAGATCGAAAATTTTTATATCGCCTTTGGAAATTGTCACCGCCTCCATATCCTCGAGGAAATAAACGGTACTTGTATATTTTAGAAACGCCGGAACGTCGCTCGCCAAGAAGTAACGGCCTTTATTTTCGTCAATCCCGACGACCATTGGTGATCCGTTTCGACAACTGGCTATTGATTCGGTATCAAGGTCAAGAACAACGACGGCATTACTTCCAATAAGAACATCAAAGGCTGTAAACACCGCGTCCCTAAAGGGCATAAGTTTTTTATTTTCTTCAACGAGATGGGCAATGACCTCGGTATCGGTCTCGGAAACAAACCGGTGGCCTTTTGAAATAAGCTCTTCCTTTATCATTTGATAGTTCTCAACGATACCGTTATGGATGACAGCCAATTTACCCATACAATCAAGATGGGGATGGGCGTTGGCGTCGGTAACGCCTCCATGGGTTGCCCAACGTGTATGGCCGATTGCAATAGCGGACTTGGGAAGGTTGGTTTTTGCCTCGCCGATCTTGCCAATATGTTTTTCAATTTTGAGTTCATTTCCCTTCAGAGGTTTGACGGCTATTCCCCACGAGTCATATCCGCGGTATTCCAATTTTTTCAAACCATCGAGGGTCGTCTGGGCAGCCGCTTCCAAATCATCATTAACGACAGCAAATATTCCACACATAAGATATACAAAAATTATAATGGAGCTCTATACAAAAGTAGAGTTGTTCGGACTCTTATTGTTCCCCAAATTGCTTTAGGATTTTAAGAATTCGTTGACCCCGACAACTTCGGGGTGAGGGCACCCGCTGTTATTCGATAAACCCTCTCCTCGTAACCCCATGAGGGGCACATACGCTAATATTTTGTAAAACTACCTAGAGCTTCTAAGATATGTTAGCAAAAGGACGGGGCTTTGTCAAAATAGCCCCATTTGATCATTTTTTACTTTGATTTCTTCTTTTTTTATCTGCGGTTTTTCGTTGAAGATTCTTGCAACCAGAGAGTTCATCTGATATTTTTCCAAAAAAGTCCTTAGTTTTTTGTTAAATCCGAAAAATTTCAATTTTTCTATGTCAAGGTCGATCTCAACGTCGGTCATAATAGTTGCAAGCTTTAAAGACAGATAAACGTTGTCTTTTTCTTTACTAAGAATCGACCTGACTTTTTCTGACGGGATCGATGCAATATTTTTGTATATATTGTCAACCGTGCCGTAATCATGTATCAATTTAGCGGCGGTTTTTGGACCGATACCTCGGGCCCCAGGGTAATTATCCGAAGGGTCGCCCGATAACGCCTTATAGTCAATAATGTGGGAAGGGGTGATATCTAACTTCTGTTCGACTTCGGTTTTGTCGAAAAGCTTGACGTTTGCAAGTCCCAATTGTGGAGAGGCGACAAAGACATTGTCGTTTATGAGCTGGAAGATATCCTTGTCACCGGTTAAGATGATAACCCTGAATTGGTGACCGTCAAAAATTCTGGCAACCGTACCGATGAGGTCGTCGGCTTCAAATCCGTCCTTTTCCATGCGGGCAATGCCGGCTTCGTCGAGAGCTTCCTTTACGAGGGGTATTTGGGCAATAAAGTCGTCGTCGATTTTAGGACGCTGGATCTGGTAGTCCTTAAATAATTCATTCCTGAAGGTTGGTTTGGGGGTATCGAAGCAGGACATAAGGTAAGCGGGCTTAAAGTCGTTTATTACCTTTTGGAGCATCGATATGTATCCGTAAACGACATGAACGGGCGTGCCGTCTTTTGCTGTGAAAGGGGGGAAAGCATGGTAGGCTCGATGCATTATGGCGTTGCCGTCGATCAAGAGCAATGTATCCATAAATTATTTTAAGGGTTTTTTTGTCTCGATTATCTTTTCAAACTCGTCTTGGTCGAGCCCCTCTTTTTTGATCAGGGCATTAGCTACGGCGTCTATCGATTTTCTATTGTCTTTGATTATTTTGACGGCAGTATCGTATCCTTCGGTTATTATCTTCTTCACTTCCTGGTCAATCTTCGACATCATTTCCTGTGATACCGAATTCTGTTCCATATAGTTTTTACCCCATTCTGTAACGTCGTAGGTGGGTCCGTAATTTATCGGCCCGAGCCCGCTCATCCCGTATTCTACGACCATCGCCCGCGCGATTGATGTTGCTTGGTCGAAGTCGTTTGAAGCTCCGGTTGTTACTTCGTTGAAGATAACCTCCTCAGCAGCCCTTCCTCCCATCATGACGGCAATCCTTTCAGTCAGGTGGGTTTTGGTCTCGTGGAGTTTATCTTTCGCTGGCGGGATCAGTGTGAAACCCAAGGCCATTCCTCGGGACACTATAGATATTCTGTGGACGGGGTCTGTATGGGGAAGGAAGTGGGATACGATCGCGTGTCCGGCCTCATGGTATGCCGTCAGCTTACGGTCTAGGTCGGATTGGAGTCTTTTCTTCTCAGGCCCAAGCTTGACTTTGGTTGCGGCTTCTTCAAGGTCGTCCATGTTGATGGTTTCTTTTGCTTGGCGTGCGGCCAATATGGCGGCTTCGTTAAGCATGTTTTCAAGATCAGCTCCCGAGAAACCGACCGTCCTTTTGGCGATCCTGTCCCAGTCGACTTTTTTTTCGAAAGGTTTTCCCTTGGCATGAATCTTAATAATTGCTTTCCTTCCCTCAACGTCTGGGTAATCGACTATTATCCGGCGGTCAAAACGTCCGGGCCTCAAAAGAGCCGTATCCAGTAGGTCTCCGCGGTTAGTCGCGGCTATGACGACCACTCTCTCAGTCGGTGCAAATCCGTCCATTTCAACAAGGATCTGATTCAATGTCTGTTCTCTTTCGTCGTGCGAAGGCATAACACCTACTGATCTGGCGCGACCGATGGCATCTATTTCGTCAATAAATATGATAGTCGGGGCATTTTTTTTAGCGGTGTCAAAAAGGTCGCGAACCCGGGCAGCACCGATTCCGACCAACATCTCCATAAATTCCGAACCGGCAATCGAGAAGAACGGAACACCGGCTTCACCGGCAACCGCTTTGGCAAGTAGAGTTTTTCCACAGCCGGCCGGGCCGACAAGTAAGACTCCTTTGGGAGTTCTTGCGCCCAACTTTTTGTATTTTTCCGGGTGCTTCAAGAAATCGACAACTTCCTCCAACTCGCTCTTTGCCTCGTCGACTCCGGCAACGTCTGAGAAAGTGGTCTTGGGCATGTCTTTGGAAAACCTTTTGGCTTTCGACTGGCCGAAAGAAAATACCGAATCCTGAGCCCCTTTTGCCTGTCTGAAGAGGAAAATGAAAAAGGCGACCATAAGAATTGTTGGTAACAAGTTACCCAAAAAAACCATCAATCCCGATGAGGCCTGATTGTCCTTCACGTTTATTTCTATATTGTCCGGATTGACCCCGTTGTCTTTAAGAGTTTTCATGAAGCTGTCAGCCGGTTCCTTGAAGGTCGTGGCCATTTTGTCGTCCTTGTAGTAGATTAATAGTTTGTTTTCGATAATGTCGACCTTTTTAATCTTGTTTTGCTTTGCGTCAGATACGATTGTCGTAATTGATTTTTCCGGAATTACGCCTTTGATTTCGCGGTTTATTGACTGGTAGGCGAAAAGGAGAAAAAGGAATATAAAAACTGAAATGAAAAGCGTCCGCATGTTGACGTTGAATTTGAACTGTTTTGTCTTCATCCCGTTACCGTTTTTGTTTGCCATATGGCTAATTCTAGCAGAATTTCTGATAAAATGATAACACTGAAAAATGAAATTTATAACACATAACTTAAAAAACACTGAAGAAATTATAAAAGAAACCGCTGAAGTACTGAGTAAAGGAGGGCTGGTTGTTTTTCCTTCTGACACAGTTTACGGTCTATTGGTTGATGCCGATAACCAAAAAGCCGTCGAGAAACTGATCAAATTTAAAAATCGTCCGCCCGGCAAGCCAATATCCGTCTTCGTTTCCAATCTTGAAATGTTGGGGAAATTTGTATCCGTGGACAATAATAAAGTCCGACTTCTTGAAGGGCTACTACCAGGGCCGTTTACCGTGATTCTTGAATCAAAACATCGGGTAAACAGCTTGCTTGAATCTGAAAAGGGAACTCTTGGAGTGAGGATTCCGGACTACCCCTTAATTGCCGATCTTGTCAAAAGATTGGCCAAACCGGTGACGGCAACTTCGGCTAATTTGAGCGGCAGGAGTCCGCATTATTCGGTCGAAACACTTATGAGGGAGTTGGGCCAAGCAAAAAAAGATATTGTAGATCTGGTCGTTGACGCCGGAAAGCTACCTCGAAATAAACCCTCGACCATCATAGACATGACCGAATCAAGGACGAAAATATTGAGGAAAGGGGAAATAGTTTTTGACCAAAAAAATACTTACATTTCCGAGAACCCTCAGGCGACCGGTAAACTCGGCGAGTTTCTATTAGCTAAGTATTCCGACCCAAAAAGTAATAAACCATTGGCGATTATTATTGAAGGGGAGGTGGGAGCCGGTAAAACCGTCCTCGTTAAGGGAATGGGTCGTAAGCTCGGGATAAATAACATTGTGTCGCCGACATTTGTTATCTACTATGAATATGGAAACTTCTATCATTTCGATCTTTATCAGATAGAAGAGGCTGACGAGCTTAAGAATCTGGAAATTGAAAAACTCTTGATAAAAGGAAACATAGTGGTGTTTGAATGGGGAGAAAAGGTAGGCGATCTCTACAGACTTTTGAAGAACAGGTCCGACATTGTATATATAAAGATTGAATATTTGGATGAAAAAAAGAGAAAAATTATCATCAAATCATAGAAAAACAATGAAAATATTAGCGATAGAAACTTCATGCGACGAAACAGCGGCGGCAGTTGTTGAGGGTAGGAGGGTTTTATCAAACGTCATTTATTCGCAGGTTCTCATACACAAAAAATGGGGTGGAGTGGTGCCCTCTTTAGCAAAACGGGCTCACGAGGAAAAAATAGAACTCGTTATAGCGGAGGCGACTAAAAAATATCCTTTAAAGGAGGTTGATGCTATAGCAGTTACCCAGGGGCCGGGTCTGGCCGTTGCTCTTGAGGTCGGAATAAAGCACGCAAAGGAGCTCGCAAACAGCTACGGCAAGAAGTTAATTTCGGTAAACCATTTGGAAGGCCATCTCTATTCGCCTTTTGTCCAGAACGGCCGGGGCAGTCCCGCTATTGATTTTGAATTTCCATATCTTGGACTTATCATATCCGGTGGGCATACGGAGTTCGTCAGATTTAAAAACCACTTGGACTATGATGTCATAGGATCAACCATTGACGATGCCGCAGGCGAAGCCATGGACAAAGCGGCCAAGCTTTTGGGACTTGGATACCCCGGCGGACCGGTCATGGAAACATTAGCCAAGCAAGGCGGGAATATGGACTACTTTAAATTTCCCCGTCCGATGCTCCACAGCCGTGACCTGAACTTTTCTTTTTCCGGGCTGAAGACTTCCTTTTATTATTTTCTGAAAAAAAATCCGCCGAGCAATGCTTCAGAAATCCGACAATTGGCAAGCTCTTTCCAGGAGGCGGTCTTCGATACCATAATTAAAAAAACCGAAAAAGCGATAGGAGCAACTGGCATAAACCGCCTAATTATTGGAGGGGGAGTAAGCGCCAATCTTTACCTCAGGAAAAAGCTGCGAGACCTCGTGAAGAAGAGAAAAGGTAAGGTTCTATTTCCGTCTTTCAAGTATCTCTCAGGTGACAATGCCGCCATGATTGGGGTAGTTGCTTCCTATAAGGCCGACAAAGGCATTTTCGTTAAAGATCAGCAATCCCTTGACCGTGTCCCCAGAATGTCTCTGTAGTTCTAGTTGATTTTCCGTCTTCCGCATATTAAACTTGTACAATTGTCGTATATGTTATCAATAAGCACACAATCTGACTACGGGCTCCTGATGATCTCGTACCTCTTGAAAAAAAAAGATTACGTTCCGGTATCTGAATTGGTAGAGAATATGAAGCTTCCTCAGAGGTATCTGGCGCGCATTGCCGCCGAAATGGCCAAGCACAAGGTTCTGGAAAGCCGCGAGGGTAAAGTCGGCGGATACAAATTGACGGAAAAAGCCAAAACAATGAATCTCTACGATTTCTTGAGGATATTTGAAGGGGAAATCTCAATCGCCCGCTGCGACAAGCCGGGATTCACATGTAAATGGTACGACATGTGTCAGCATAAAGGCGTTCTCAGAAATACTTTCAGCAAAATCCTCTCACGCGAGCTAAAAAAGCAGAAACTACTTACGTTATTTCATTGAATCTAAAAAACAATTTATAGATGATAAGTCTAGCGAATTTGACCATATCGGTTAAAGGTAAGAAAATAATAGATAAGCTTGACTTTAATTTTGAAAAAAACAAAGTCTATGCTTTGATGGGCCCCAACGGTTCGGGAAAATCGACTCTCGCCAACGCCATTGCCGGTCACCCTTCATATTCGGTTAGCGAAAAATCGCAAATTAGATTTGGAAATGAAAACATTGTTGACCTTTCACCTGACCAGAGGGCGAAAAAGGGAGTTTTCCTTGCTTTCCAAACGCCTTATTCCTTGTCGGGAGTCACCGTATTCCAACTGTTGAGACTCGCCTTGAGCGGAATTAAGGATCCGTTATCGGTTAGGAAGGAAATTGACGACCTGTCGAAAAAATTAAAAATCAAGAAGGAGTTGATATCCCGATCGTTAAACGAAGGGGCATCGGGAGGGGAAAGGAAAAAACTGGAATTACTTCAGGCTATTGTTCTTGATGCAAAATTCTTGATATTTGACGAGATCGATACCGGTGTCGATGTAGACGCCTTGAAGATAATTGCAGCTCATCTGAACAAAATTAAGAAAGGGAGGACCATTTTATTGATAACTCACTATAACAGAATTCTTAAACACATTAAGCCGGACAAGGTATTAATAATGATGAGGGGAAAAATCGTCAAGACGGGCAATCATAAATTAGCTTCCGAGATAGAAAAGGGGGGCTACGAACATTATGAAAGCCCAAGATCTTAACTTCGACTACAGGTACGGTTTTTCGATGCCGGAATCACATGTTTATAAGGCTAAAAAAGGTCTGGATGAAGGTGTCGTCAAGAAAATATCCAAACTTAAAAAAGAGCCTTCTTGGATGACGGAATTTAGGCTTAACGCCTATCGCGCTTTCAAAGACCGGCCGATGCCAAAATGGGGAGCTGATCTTTCAAAAATTGATTTTGACGATATTTTTTACTACATCAAACCAACCGAAAACCAGAAGAATTCCTGGGAAGATCTTCCCAAAGAAATTAAGGATACTTATGACAAGATCGGAGTTCCCGAGGCGGAAAAGAAATTCTTAGCCGGCGTGTCGGCTCAGTACGAATCGGAAGTCGTCTACGAAAGTATCCAGAAAGAACTTGAGGATTTGGGAGTTATTTTCTGCGATATGGATACAGCCTTAAGGAAGCACCCGGACATCGTCAGGAAATACTTCGGGACGATTATTCCCCCGATGGATAATAAATTTGCTTCCCTAAATTCGGCGGCCTGGTCAGGAGGTTCGTTTGTTTATGTCCCGAAAGGAGTCAAGGTCAACTTACCTCTTCAAGCTTACTTCAGGATCAACGCCCAAAACTTCGGGCAGTTTGAACGGACTCTCATAATTGCGGAGGAAGGGAGTTTTGTCCATTACATAGAAGGATGTACGGCCCCAATATATACAACCTCCTCCATTCACGCAGCGGTTGTTGAGATTGTCGTAAAAAAAGGGGCGAGAGTCAGATATACGACAGTCCAGAACTGGAGCCGCAATGTATACAACCTGGTCACAAAAAGAACCAGGGTAGAGGAGGACGGAGTGATGGAATGGGTCGACTGCAATCTTGGAAGCGGCGTTACCATGAAATACCCGTCCTGTTACTTGGTTGGTCCGCGAGCCCGAGGTGAAGTCCTTTCTATTGCCTATGCGGGATCCGGCCAACACCAAGACGCCGGCGCCAAAATGATTCATCTAGCGCCTGATACCACCTCAAGAATCATATCGAAATCAATTTCACGGGACGGAGGAAGAACCTCCTACCGCGGCCTTGTACAGGTGTCCCCAAAAGCCACCAATTCGAAGGTTTACGTTTCCTGTGACGCGCTTCTTATAGACGAGAAATCAAGAAGCGACACGTACCCTGAAATGAAGATTAAGCAGAAACAGGTTGACGTCCAGCACGAGGCAACGGTTGAGAAACTGGGTGAGGAGAAGCTGTTTTATCTATCCTCAAGAGGAATACCAAAAGCCGAGGCCGAGGGGATGCTGGTTAACGGCTTTATTGATCCCATCACCAAAGAAATACCCTTGGAATACTCGATCGAACTCAATCGGCTTATAAATTTGGAGATGGCGGGAAGCGTCGGATAAAGAATGAACAAGATTATAAATCTTAATAAAACCGGGATATCGAGGCTGTCGTTTGACCGGCCAGGCAAATACACCGTATACTTTGAAAATATGACCGGAGACCTTTTCTTTGATATCAAGTCTCAAGGCGTCGACTTGAATATCTACGGGTTGTTTATCGGCAAAAAAAATCAGGAGTTCAAAATTAGTACCTATCAGAACCACCTGTATCCCGATTCGACTTCAAACCTTCTAATAAAAGGGGTTTTCTATGACCAGTCCCAATTTTATTACCGGGGACTTATCCGGATAGAGAAGGATGCCCAAAAATCTCACGCCTACCAAAAGAACCAAAACCTGATGATGTCCGAATTCGCTTTTGTCGAATCAAAACCGTATCTTGAAATATTGGCAAATGATGTTTTCTGCACCCACGGTTCAACTACCGGTCGCTTGAATCGGGACCAGTTGTTTTATGCCAAAACGAGAGGGATTAGGGAATCCAAAGCCGAAGAAATGTTGGTTGAGGGTTTTATCAATGACATTAGGCAAAAAATATGATCGACGTAAAGACAATAAAAAAAGATTTCCCCATATTTGACTCAAACCCGGGATTGGTTTATCTGGACTCGACCGCCACCAGTCTCAAGCCAAAGGCGGTCATCAATAAAATTAACGAATACTATTCAAAATACAGCGCCAATATTTTTCGCGGAGTTTACAGGATTTCCGAAAAGGCAACCGAAGAATATGAGGAAACGAGGGAAATAGTCGCCAAATTTATCGGTGCCAAAAGCCCTAGAGAAGTAGTCTTCACCAGAAACACCACCGAATCCATAAATCTCGTCGCCTATTCTTTAGGGAGGCAGATAATACGGGAGGGTGACGAAATATTGACGACGGTTATGGAGCACCACTCAAACTTTGTTCCGTGGCAAGTGCTGACAGCCGAGACCGGAGCGGTACTAAAAATATTAGATATAGATAAGGATGGGTACTTGGTTGGGGACCTTGACAGGATCATCACAAAAAAAACTAAGATCTTGGTGTTAACCTACGTTTCAAATGTCCTTTCAACTATTAATCCGGTCAAGGAGATTATAGCCAAAGCTAAAAAGATCAACCCGGAAATCATCACAGTCGTTGATGCCGCCCAGGCAGCGCCCCACATGGAAATTAACGTTATTGACCTTGGCTGCGATTTTTTGGTTTTCTCCTCTCACAAGATGTTGGGTCCGACCGGAGTCGGGGTCCTTTGGGGTAAGTATGATTTGCTGGATAGAATGTTCCCTTTCATGTACGGAGGAGAGATGATCAGTGAAGTCTTTTTAGACCGAACCGAATTCAAAAAACCCCCCCATAAATTTGAGGCAGGGACGCCGGCGATAGCCGAGGTTATTGCCCTGAAGGAAGCCGTCAATTATCTGGAGGGCATTGGGCTTGAAAACATAAGGAACCACGAAGAAGACGTCATTAAGTACGCTATCAGCAAACTTGGAAAAACCTTCGGCGACAGAATAACGATTATCGGGCCGAAAGACTCCAAAAATAGGGGCGGCATAGTAGCTTTTACCTATAAAGGTTATCATGCGCATGATGTTGCTTCTCTTCTTGATGAAGAGAATATTGCCGTCAGGGCCGGACACCATTGCGCCATGCCGCTTCATGAGAGGCTTAGTATAACGGCTTCATTGCGAGCAAGTTTTTATATCTACAACAGTAAAGAAGACGTTGACAGATTGGTATCGGGATTAGAAAGAGTCCAGAAGATTTTATGACAATCTATAGCGAAATAATCCTTGACCATTATGAAAATCCCAGAAATCGCGGAACCTTGTCTCACACAACGGGATCATGTCACGTTTCCAACCCTTTATGTGGAGATAAAATCGAGATGGCAATAAGTGTTGATAAAGGTAAAGTCAGCAAAATCAAATTTGAAGGGGTTGGGTGCGCCATATCAACAGCCGCAGCCTCGATGCTTACGGAATACGCAAAAGGCCGAAAAGTTGCCGATTTGAAAAAGCTTGACCAAAAGTTTATGATTAAGTTATTGGGAATAGAACTTGGAGTGAATAGAATTAAGTGCGCTCTGTTGCCGCTTGAGGCGTTGCATAAGTTAATATAATTAAAATCCAAAAATGAATATTGGTAATTTGGCCGATCAATCAAAACCCTCAGGACCGATAAAGGTTAAAAACGGTTATACTGTTTATGTTGATCGTTCGCTCTGTATAGGCGCGGCAACCTGCGTTGCCGTGTCGCCTAAAGCTTTTGAGATGGATCCAGAAGCCAAGGCGGTGGTTCTAAAGACCGTCGATGACGATTCGATCGACAACGTAATCGAGGCGGCCAAATCGTGTCCGACGTCGGCCATTTTCATTACCGATGACAAAGGCAATAAAGTTTTCCCAAAATGACTCAAATGATGATAGGGGAGGTCCTGACAGGAATAATTTAAGGGCGTGCCCTAAATGCGAAGCGGTAAGCTTGAGAGGGATGCCAGGTGGTCCTGATTCCGTATGTTACAATTGCGGGTATAAAGACCCTTGTTGTTATGATTAAACTATGAAAAACTTTACCTGGATGATAGGAGGAGAAGCGGGTTTCGGGATCATGACGACGGGGTTGGCGTTTGCCAAAATCGCTACTCGACTTGGATATCATATATTTGACTATGTTGAATACCCATCGCTTATAAGGGGCGGACATAACGCCTACGAAGTTCACGTCTCGGAGGAGGAGTTGACCCACCTGGCGCCAACGATAGATGTTCTCACCTGCCTTAACAAGGAAACCTACGAAAAACACAAATCTCGTCTTACAAAAGATAGTTACGTTGTCTACGACAACGCCGAGTTTGAATTTGAAGGCGAAGCCAAAAAAATAAGCGTTCCTTTCAAAAAAATCATGGCCGAATTTAAAGGTCAGGCGGTCATGAGAAATACGATCGCGATGGGCGCCACCCTGGCCGTCATTGGTACGCCTCTTGAGGTTTTCATAAAGGTCATAGAAGAGCAGTTCTCAAAAAAAGGTGAGGAAGTTGTCAACTTTAACAGGCAATTTGCCAAAGCCGGATACGAACACGTCGTAAATAACTATCAAGATTTAGCAATAAAAATGATTCAAAGAGAGAATATAGAGGCGAAGTTGGTTCTAACCGGGAACGACGCCTTCGCACTTGGTGCCGTTATTGCCGACTGTAGATTTTACTGTGCCTATCCGATGACGCCATCGTCAACGGTTTTGACGACTATGGCGGCTTGGGGTGGTAAGACGGGAATGGTTGTTCGACATGCCGAAGATGAAATATCTGTCATTAACACCGCAATCGGTGCTTCATTTGCGGGAGCCAGGTCGGCCGTTGGAACTTCCGGCGGCGGATTTGCCCTGATGGTTGAATCCCTATCCTTCTCCGGAGTCACAGAAATACCTTTGGTGGTTTTTTTGGCCCAGCGTCCAGGACCGGCGACAGGTATGCCCACCTGGACTGAGCAGGGAGACCTTCTGTTTGCCGTCCATTCGGGTCATGGAGAATTCCCAAAGATAGTTTTGGCACCCGGTACCGTTGAAGAAATGGTTGAAATGACGACCCGCGCGTTTAATTTGGCTGACGTATACCAAATGCCGGTCATAATCTTGAGCGATATGTATCTTTCTGAGGGCCATAAATCCATGGCCAAACAGTATGTCGACAGGCTGGTTGCGGATTATAAGGTGGATAAAGGGGCAATATTAGAATCATTGGAGGTTGACCCTCAAGCCCAGGGAAAAGCAAAAAGTTTCCTCAGGTATAAGGTAACCGAGAATGGTATTTCTCCAAGACTTGTTCCGGGAGTCCCGGGATATTTCTATCAGGCCAATTCCTATGAACATCTGGAAGACGGTCACACAACCGAAGAGGCCGCTTCTAGGATTGCCCAAGTTGACAAAAGAGCCAAGAAGTGGTCGACATACATGATCAATGATTTTCAAGCTCCGAAGGTATACGGGGATATCGAATCCGCGGAAACGGTCTTCGTTTCTTGGGGGTCAAATAAAGGCGCTGTTTTACAGGCGCAAAAAAAATTGGCCGAAACGGGATTGAAAACGGCGTTTATCCATTTTACTTACATGTATCCGTTAGATCGGAAAAAGGTTACAGACGTTTTTAAGCACGAAAAAAGATATGTACTGGTTGAAAACAACTCAACTGGCCAGTTCGGCAAACTTTTGCTGGCCGAAACGGGGATCGAACTAAAAGAAAAAATTCTAAGATATGACGGAAGAGCCATATCGGCCGAGTATATTATAAGTAAATTAAGCAAATAATTATGGCAACCTTACAGGATTTTTCGGGATACAATCCGACTTGGTGCCCGGGTTGCGGCGATTTCGGAATCGGCCTCTCGGTTAAGCAGGCATTTGTCCAGATGGGGTACGATCCGTCATCGCTTGCGGTTGTATTTGGTATCGGCTGTTCCGGAAATATGAACGATTTCCTTAATGCTTATGCTATCCATTCGCTTCATGGGCGGTCGATTCCAAACGCCATTGGTATAAAACTCGCAAATCACAAGCTTCCTGTTGTGGCAATTGTTGGTGATGGTGACTGTTATGGGGAAGGGGGCAATCATCTTCTTCATGCTTGCCGCGGCAACCACGATATAACCGTTATCGTTCACGATAACGGCGTCTATGGTCTGACGACCGGCCAGGTTGCTCCGACCGCTGAGAAGGGATTCAAGTCAAAATCAACTCCGGCCGGGATAATCGAAACACCGATAAATCCCTTAAGCTTCGCCATAACATCTGGAGCCACGTTTGTCGCCCAGAGTTTCGCCGGTGATGCGGCCCACTTAAGCTCAATGATAAAAGAAGCCATTTCCCATAAGGGTTTCTCGCTCGTAAACGTGCTTCAGCCATGTGTCACCTTCAACAAAGTGAATACCTATCAGTATTATTTGAAACACATATATAAATTGGCGGCAGATTACGATCCTTCGGACTTCAGGACTTCAGTCTCCAAGAGCCTCGAGATGGGCGAGGAGAAGTTTCCGTTAGGGGTGGTTTATAAAACCGAAAGGCCGGCTTACCATGAACAAATTGCTGCGCTTCAGAACGATGCCTTAATAAGAAACAAACGATTCACTGATTTTGATAAAATAGTCGGAGGATTTATATAAATAGTTTGAACGAATATTTCGGTTTGGAAAGTATCAATAGGCTAATATTACTATAGGTTTAGCCTATAAAAAAAGGTCTTGACAATTAGCAATTAATCTGTTAGACTGCTAAAAGATATGGCATTTTTAATTGGAGCGTCAGAACAATCCGTTTATCCTATTGCGCCGGTGCGTGACGGGATCGTTTTTCCGGGTACGGAGAACGTCTTGATCTTCGGAAGGCCAAAAAGCACGTCAGCCCTAAACACTGCCCTGAAGAAAGATAAGAAAGTAGTCCTTTTAATGCAAAAAAATCCAACTCAGGACGACCCGGCAGCCAACGATCTTTACACTGTTGGTGTTTTGGCAACGATCGAGAAAACCGCCTTAGGTGAGAAGGGGGAAATGAACATTTTGGTTAAAGGACAGGCGAAGGTAAGGGTGAGTTCATTTACAAAAACTGAAGGTTGGTTTGAGGGAAAGACAGAGGTCATTAAGGACGAGGACGTAAAAGACGAAGAGATAGCTGCCATGATCAAGTATATTTCCGCCCAGATAAAAAAAGCTATTAACCTCGGCAAGACGGTTGACTTCGTTTTCCTTATGAATATCCTAAACACCAGCAATTCAATAGACTTCTCAAACCAGATTGCCGTTGTTCTTGACCTGAAGCCCGAAGAAAGACAGGGTTTGCTTGAGGAGACGAGTCTCAAAAACCGTCTCAAGAAAGAAGTTGAATACGTTAACCGAGAGATTAAGATCCTTGAAATAGAGTTCCGGTTGTCGTCAAAAACTCAAAAGAAATTTGAGCGGGGCATGAAGGAATCCTTCTTGCGCGAAAAGATGAAAACCATAGAGGAAGAACTTGGTGAGAAAGGCGAAGACAAGGACATCTCCGAATACCGTGAAAAAATAGCTAAGGCCAAGATGCCAAAGGAAGTTGAGGAAAAAGCCAAGAAAGAATTAAAGCGGCTTGCCCAGATGTCTCAGTTCAATCCGGAATCATCGTACATCAGGACATATCTTGACTGGTTGGTTGACCTTCCCTGGAATGAAGCGAGCTCAAATAATATAGACATAAAGTCTTCAAACAAGATTTTGGATGAAGACCATTTCGGGCTCAAGAAGATAAAGGAAAGGATCCTCGAGTATCTGGCAGTCATGGAGTTGTCAAAGAAGAAAGAAAGAAAAGGATACCAGCCGACGATTCTTTGTTTTGTCGGACCTCCAGGAGTCGGAAAGACTTCCTTAGGAAAATCTATAGCGCGCGCCTTGAATCGTAAGTTCGTTAAGATATCCTTAGGCGGTATTAGGGACGAAGCCGAGATAAGAGGTCATAGGCGTACATACGTTGGAGCGTTGCCGGGTAGGATGATTCAGGGAATCAAACAGGCCCGCACTCAAAATCCGGTCTTTATGCTTGACGAAATTGACAAAGTGGGTCGCGATTATCGCGGAGATCCCTCAGCCGCACTCCTTGAAGCCTTGGATCCGGAACAAAATCACGCATTCTCCGATCATTATCTTGAAGTGCCTTTTGACCTGTCTGACGTTTTTTTCATAACGACCGCCAATATCCTGGACACTATACCGGAAGCTCTGCTTGACCGTTTGGAAGTCATCCACTTTCCAGGCTACACGGAGGATGAGAAGTTCAATATCGCCAAAACTCATTTGATAAAAAAACAGTTAGCCGCCCATTCACTCTCCTCAAAGGAAGCGATGATTACCGACTCGGGCCTTAAGACTATTATCAGGAGGTATACCAGGGAAGCTGGAGTGAGAGACTTGGAAAGACAGATCGCAACCGTTTTTAGGAAAATCGCTAGGGAAATTGTTGAAAAGAAGTCCAAAGCTAAGTCTGTTGGCATATCCGACGTTACCAAATATTTAGGACCGTTCAAGTTTTCTTCACAGATGATAGAACAGAAAGACACTGTCGGCATTTCGACCGGGTTGGCTTGGACTCAGGCTGGAGGCGACATTTTGTTTATCGAAGTTGCCATTATGCCAGGGAAAGGTGGACTGACTCTAACCGGACATTTGGGAGAGGTTATGAAGGAGTCATGCCAGGCGTCTTTATCGTATATTAGAGCCCGCCATAGCAGTTTCGGCCTAGATAAGGACTTTTTTCATAAAATTGACGTTCACGTTCATGTTCCTGAAGGAGCCGTTCCCAAAGACGGACCGTCAGCCGGACTGGCTATAACGACCGCCATGATTTCAGCTCTGACAAAGACTCCGATGCGACGGACAGTTGCCATGACGGGAGAGGTGACCTTGAGGGGGCGTGCGCTTGAGATAGGCGGAGTCAAGGAAAAAGTAATCGCAGCTCATCGAGCTGGGATAAAAACGATCATTCTCCCTAAGGAAAACAAAAAAGACCTTGAAGACATTCCCGACTATATCCTAAAGGATTTGGAGTTCGTATACGTCAGCCATATGGATCAGGTCCTCAAAGTAGCCCTTAAAGAAAAAAAGAAGGTTAACTGAACTTCTGCTTTAAACCGAGGATAAACTCACGAAATTTGTAAAGAAGTCCGTATAGTTGGTAGAATACCGGATTGGTCACCAAATCGTAACTTCCGACCATTTCAATGAACTCGGTACCGTATCCTTCTTTAAATCTTGTAAACCCTGACCAAACGTTTGAGGAATCATAACCTGGTGGGAGCGATCCCCACATATCAAATTCTTCGGCGCCCAACTTTTTGCCAAGCTTTATTGCTTCCCACATCAACAGGTTAGATGCCATCAGGTTCCGATGAAGGTTGGACGTGCCCCCATAAACATAGTAGATTCTCTTTTTGAAATAAAAAAGTTCGTAGGCTGCCAAGGGAATATCATCATAATAAGCAATTAGGATACGGGCGACATCTTTTTTAAGGGCCTCCCAGACTGTTTTATGATAAAAGTAGTCGTGTCCATAATATTTTTGCCTACGGGTCGTTTCGAAATAAAGTTTTGAGAAAGTTTCAAATCCAGTTTTATCGTTCATTTCCCTGACGGTTACTCCTTTTTTTGCCGCCAATCTGATGTTGTAGCGGGTCTTGTGGTGCATATTTTCCAAGAGCTTGTCTTCCGGTTGAGTGATATCAAGTACTTGGGTCCATGGAGTAAATAGGGGATGGGAAGACTTAACGACATTGGGTTTTTCTGTGAATCGGTCGGTTTTCATAGATTTTTTTTCGTAAGGTTCCATTTTTATGAAAACAATTCGATTCTTACGCGCCCAGTCATATAGATACTTCAATAGTTTGTCAGTCGGTACGATCGACCTTGGAATGTAGCCAAGCTTAAAGGGAGTATATGGAATTGGGTGGAGAGTCATCTGGTACAGGTTCTTGATTTGGTTTTTATCATATTCGGCGATTCTGACGACCTCAACGCCGGTCTTTTTTCTGGCCTCCCCCCACCCCCATGACTGGAGGGGATGAGAGACAAAGGAATCATATTCTTCCGGTTTGATTCTTTCGTCAAGGATCTTAATCATTTGAGTTATGCAACTACGGATTTTATCAATGAAAGCGTTGTATCGGCGCAGTTTTCCCATGAGAACTGTTTTATTCTGTCGGCGCCCTTTTTTATTAAAGATTTTCTAAGTTCGGGATTTTCTTTGAGTTTTTTTAACTTTTCAAATAAGTCAAAGGAATTTTTTGGATCAAAATACAAGGCGGCGTCCCCAGACACCTCGGGAAGCGATGAGGTTTCGGAGCTAATGACCGGGCATCCAAAACTCATTGCTTCAAGCGGTGGGATGCCAAAACCTTCGTAAAGTGAAGGCATAACAAAACAAAAGGCGTTTTTGTAAAGAAAAATAAGCTGGTTGTCGCTTATATAATCTGTGAAATAAACATCGTCTTCAAGTCCGAGATCGGTTACTAGGTCGAATATTTCATCATAAAGCCAACCTTTTTTTCCGGCAATCACAAGCTTAAAGTCGGGATAGTCGTGGGTAAATTTGTAAAAAGCCTTTATTAGGGTGTCAATGTTTTTTCTCGGCTGCAAAGTGCCAACGTACAGTATGTATTGATGATTGCTCTCAACAAGACGAAGCTTTGACTCAGAAAGTAGGCGCCTTTTTTCATAACCGTTATAAACAACTTTTATTTTCTGGGGGTTGATTTTATAGGATCTGACAATGTCCTTTTTTGTGGTTTCGGATACGGCTATTATCTTTGAGGCGCTATCTACGGAATACTTTGTCCAAGATTTAAGTTGGTACAAATCTTTTTTCAAAAAGTCCCTGGGGAAGTATAGATAGGATAAATCGTGCACTGTAACAACGGTTGGAACCGGGCAAAATCTCGGTAAATAATGGGCCGGGCTGAAAAAAACATCGATACCCTTTCTGGTAAATAGCCTGTAAGGTAAAAATATCTGCGACCACAGGAAAGATCCGGGCACGATCTCGTATTTAAAATTGGTGTTTTCTCTGGGCATGTCTTCACGGGGTTCAAAACGCAGATAGACTTTGAATTTTACTTCAGCGTTGGCCCTCTTGCTGAAGTACTTAAGAAGGTTTAGAGTATATACCGAAACTCCAACTCTTCTTTCGACATTGGCTTCGTTGCCGTCAACTCCTATTATCATAGATTGATTTCATCATTTTATCATAATAATTCTTCCAGGTAAATTTAACGGCGTTCTTGTAACCTTTCTCAATAAGACTCTTTCTAATTAACGGATCGTCGGTCATCCTATTAAGAATCAAAAGAATATTTTCAGTATTTTCCGGGTTAAAAGTTAAGGTAGCGTCTTTGGCGATCTCAATAATTGAGGAGGTGTTAGAACAAGCCACAGGTGCACCCAGTTTCATGGCTTCAATTACCGGAATACCAAATCCCTCCCAGAGCGAAGGATAAACAAAAAAAAGACAGGTAGAGTACAGATTGTAGAGTTCCTGGTCTGAAACATATTCCAAAACTTTGACGTTTTTCATGTTTAGCTTGACATCGAAGTTTTGCCATCCGCGCGGTCCTACAATCAGAAGGTCGACATTCTTATTTCCCATTCTGCCAAACGCTTCAACCAATCTGGGAATATTTTTTCTCGGTTCAAGCTTACCGACTGCCAGGATAAACGGCCTTGAGGGTCGAATAATATCTAAAGGCTTAACGACGTCTACCCCCGGGTAGTTAACGGCAACTTTTTTGCCATCAAGTCCATAAAACGACAATATGTCGTTTTTGGTTGTTTCTGAGTCAGTAAATATAAGATCGGATTCCTTGACTACCAACTCTAATCTTTTTTTCTGGGTGTCGAGAATGTTTGCTTCGACGGTTTCGGGATATTTCTTAAATACAAGATCGTGAACGATGGTGGCTTTTTTTACACCCGGTATTTTGGGTTCGGTCCAGTCGGAGGTAATAAAAAAATCAAGCTTGGAAAACTCATTAGGGATTGCTCCAATACCGTGCCAGTCGTTCCAAAGTCGGGCGAGAATTTTTGGAGGAATAGGCCATTCAACCAGACGATGTTTTTTGGAAAGAATCTTTTTTTTTAGGTCTTGGTCAAGCTTTTGTCGTAGACCCGAAAAGAAGAATAGCCAACGGTTACGATTATCATATTTAAGGATTGCTTCAACGAGACCTCGCGTAAAGCGGGCAACACCAGTGCCTTTATAGACAATCTGGCTTATATCTATTCCCAAGTTCATTTTAGTTAAAAAAAGACTAGTAATATTCCTTTAATGGGCAAAATATAACTTGCCCAAATGTCTTATAGGTGTTGGTAAAGAGACTCCAATTTTTTTGCGATTTGCTTCCACTGGTATTTTTCCTTAACAAGTGTATAGGCGTTTTTACGGATATTATTGAATAGCCTCTGGTTTTTTATGACGCTTGTAATTTTGTCACGGAACTGTTCGGGTGATTGGGCAATCAGGACGTGTTTGCCGTCTGAAACATCCAATCCTTCGACTCCGGTTTCAGTCGAAACGACCGGAACGCCGCTTCCCATTGCCGCCAATATTTTTAGCCTTGTCCCTCCCGGACCGAATATCGGAGCAATGAAAATGCTTGCTTCAAGAAAAAGCTTTTTTACCATAGCGCTATCAGCGTGGGCAATATTTATGATTTCAATATTCTTATCATTAACCTGGCCGATTTTTTCGGCATTTTGACCGGCGATTCTTATGACAATATCCTTATTGTCTCTCAAAACCAGTGGCGAAATGGTATCGATTATGAATTTGGCGGCCTCGACGTTTTGGAGCCAGAAGAAATTACCCTGGAAAAATACTGTTGGCTTTTTCAACTCCTTTTGAGTTAGAGTGTTGACGATCATTTCGTCGCCCGCACCATTTGGAATAACCGATGTTTTAATTTTGTATCCTTGCGATTTTATAATCTCTTCATCAGGCGTCGAAACGGCAACAACAATGTCGGCCTTTTTCCAGAAATGCTTTTCCCAGTATTTCAGCTTCATAATATCGATATCGAAATAAAATAGCATGCGAAGATACCAAGGTAGAGAGTTTACGAAATGTTTGTATACGTTGTATTCGATCGTCTGTTCAACGAGAACGATAGGAGTTTTAGTTTTCGGGATATGTGGCATTACGTAAAAAGTTTCAGCGTGAATGACGTCAAAACGCTCCTTATTGAGCAGGCTGTCAATTATCATTGAAGCCTCAGGAGAAAAATTTCTCACAACAAGAAAGGGGTAAAATGAAAAAATCGTTTTAAATATATTTTTGAATTGCCAAGGTTTTTCCGGTCTCTGGCACAAATATATTTTTTTACAATATTTTTTGAGATATGAGTAGTATTTCCTTTCGGCCTGATTCTTATAGAGAGCTACAAGCGTTATTTCGTTTTTTTCACTCAAGTGCTTCAGGAGGTTAAGTGTCCTTATCTGTCCACCCGAAGAAGGCGGGTAGGGTACGTATGGCGTGACCATCAGTATTCTCATAGTTTGAAGATAAATAATTTTTCGTTTTCAAACAAAAGCTCGAAATCATCCTCTTCAAGTTGCTTAACCATATCAAGGCTGTTGGTCGTGATAACTGAATATCCTAGCTCTTTAAGTGTTTTTGGGTCACGGTAAACTGCCGGAGCTCCCCGGCGTTCCGACAGGTAAAGCAGGGTGGTGTCGCCGGTTGTGTCGGTGACGACCAGATCGTTTGGCCCGGTCAGACTGTTTATTATTTTTGCCGTCTGAATGAGATCCGATGAATAGTTATAGTAATTCCTGACCGTGTAGTAAGAGAAAAACCAGGACAAAGCCAGTATGACTGGTACGGTAATAATAGCCAGACCAGTTGAAACGGTTTTTTTGTTGGCAAACAGGTAATCGATTCCGATTGCCGCAAAAATAGCCAATGCAGGCAGAATTAATGTCTGGTAATATTCATGCTGGACGTTGCCACCTTGAAAAACAAAAACGAAAGAAAGGGAAGCGACCAATATAGACATCATAAGACCTTTTTTTTGTCGGGTAAAAAACCCGATAATAAAGAAAGTCATTGATAGACCTCCCAAGATTAGGTTATTGATCCTTTCAAAGAAGATCCAGCGGAAGAAAGCTGGTCGAAAAAAAATCTTTTGAAGAGCGCCGCTTGTATTAACGCTCGTGATGAGCCATTCGGAACCGGGAACCCCTTCGGGAAAGCTCTTAATGTAGTTTCTCCACAGAAAAAGAGGTATTGCGGACAGAATAAAGAAAAGGTAAAAATACGGTCTTTTAATTACAGACCATTTATGTTTCTTAAAAAAAATGTAAGCCAAAGGAAGAGCAAAAAAAATTACCGTCGGTTTGATCAGTAGCGAGGCGGCAAAAAAAACCATCGCCGGGACATATATCACAGGCGATAGGGAAACGTAGAGAAGAAATATCGAAATAAAGGAAAATCCTAGAGCAGTCGACTCGGGTAGCACCACCCGCGAAAAGAAAACAAAAAAAGGAAAAATGGCATAGATAAGTGCGGCAAACACAGCCGACAGCCGACTGACTTCCTTGAGAAGCAGGTAATATATGACGGCAATTGTAGTCAGCGAGAAGAATATGGAAACGAGTCTTCCCCAAACCTCAATAGACATTGACGGGGCCATCTTATGAAGTCCGGCAAACATAGCATTATAGAGGGGAAATTCGACCATTCTTAGCCCTTCCGGGTTGTCCTTCCCAGATTGGACATTTGATAGATCGTCATAACGAGGCTTCATCAGGTCAAATCCGTCCTTCAAAAAGTTTCTTGCAACTGCCGCTGTGTCTACTTGGCGCCACGAGTGGAAATCGGCTAATGGCGTCGATATTTTATAAAGCCTTAAGCCCAAACCGACAATCAATATAAATGCGAGTATGATCAAATCAGCTCTGATGAAATTGTTGGCCTTCATTTTTGCTTTAAGCTTTTTTAAGTGAATAATATCCTACAAATAGTCCGGCGACCGTCCAGAAAGTATAGGCGACTTTTGATGCTTCAAAAACGTCAATATATGAGGCATTTATCATAAGCGCCCCAAGTCCGAAGATAAATCCCCAGACAATAACGTCGTTTCTCCATAGTTTTTTGACTATCATTGCT
>CAZUBL010000009.1:0-27286 GCA_964618685.1 uncultured Gammaproteobacteria bacterium
ACGTTTTACTTCCATCCCTGGTTGAGAGATTTATAAAATATCTCACCTCACAGGGAAAGTCCACATTTACGATTGTGGCCTATAAAAAAGACCTCGAACAATTCTCCGGGTATTTGACATCAGTTGACATCCAAGACGTACGTGAGGTCAAGAAAGAGCAGATTGACGGCTTCATAAATAAACTTATCGCCGACTCATACACTAAAAAATCAGCGTCGCGCAAGCTTAATTCCATTAGGACGTTCTTTAGGTACCTCAAGAACGAGGGTGTTATCGAGCAGAATCCCTCGCTTGACGTTTCTCATCCTAAATATATACAATCTCCGCCCCGGATATTTACCAAGCTTGAATACAGGGCGTTGAGAGATTTCGCCAAAGAAGACCCAAGGACATACGCTTTAGTTGAGATTCTACTGCAGACCGGAATCAAAATTGGAGAACTGGCCAACCTCAGACTAGCTGATGTCAAAGAAGATAAACTATATATAAGACCTTATGGAAAGACTCCCGGACGAGACATACCATTAAACAAAGCTGTTAAAAAAGCCGTCGACGACTATGTTGGAACCCGCTCCGAATCCAAAGACGACCATCTTTTCGTCACCCGAACCGGAAACTCTCTTCTTATAAGAAACATTAGGCAGATCATTTCCCGATGCTTTAGGGAAATAGGGATCGAGAATGCGACCGTTAACGATCTTCGAAACACTTTTATCGCCCACCAATTGAAAAACGGAACCTCTGTCGAATACATTGCCAGACTCGTCGGCCACAGGAGACTCTCTTCAACCGAAAGATTCCTCAATATGATCAAAGAGGTCGCCGAAAGAAAAGAAGGATTGGGCGAACTTTAATCTTCATTTTTACAAACCTTTCACAGCTCTTAAACACCCCTTGATTTTTGATGTGGAATTGTTTATTATTTGTGGACAAGTTATCCACAAATATAATTTATGTCCGTCTTATCCTCTTTCTGGAATGAGTTTTTAGCAAAACTCGAAAAAGAACAGGTCCGGATTCCCGTTTTATACTCCATCCTTAAACACGTAAAACCACTCGATATGACCGATGAAAAAATCATTGTGTCCTGTGAAAACCAAGGGGCAAAAATATTTTTGGAACAGAGAAAAGTAGAGGTTGAGAGGGAAATTTTTGGGTACGCCCAAAAAAACCTTGCCATAGATTTTGTGTTGGCGCCCCCAAAAAAGAAAAAACTAGACTCACCCCTACTCTCTTTTGAACCCACGCCCGAGGACCTTTACACAAAGTGTGGGTTGAACCACAAATATAGCTTTGACAACTTTGCCGTATCAGGCACCAATCAGGTCGCCTACGCTGCCTCACAGGCCGTCGTCAACAATCCCGGATCGGCCTATAACCCACTCTTCCTTTATGGAGGGGTCGGCGTTGGTAAAACCCACCTGGCCCAGGCGGTTGCCAAAAAAATCCTAGAAGCCGATAAAAGCAAAAAAGTATATTTTTGCCCAGGCGACAACTTCACCAACGAAATGATCGAGTCGATCCGCGAAAGGACAACTGCTAAGTTCAGAAGAAAATACAGATACCTAAACCTCCTTATTGTTGATGATATCCAGTTTATCGCCGGCAAAGAAGCGGTCCAGGAGGAATTCTTTCATACATTCAACTCAATCGTGTCTGCTGGCGGCCAGATCATCTTAACGTCGGATAGACCCCCGACGGCCATAAAGAATCTTGAAGACAGATTAAGGTCTCGTTTTTCCGGTGGTCTGACGGTTGACGTTCAAGAGCCGGATTTCGAGCTTCGGACGGCCATACTCCTTATTAAGGCCAAGGAAAAAAACATCGGACTAGATATTGAGGCGGCCAAAATTATTTCCGAGCGGATTCTTGACTCGCGAGCTCTTGAGGGGGTTTTGCTTTCGATATACGCAAAGATATTGGGAGTAAAAGATACAATAGACCTCGACACCGTTGAGTCGTTTTTCGTCCAGAAACAGGACAACAAGGCTAAAAGAATGACTCCCTCCGATGTAATTCGCGCCGTCTGCACCTACTACAACGTCAAGCCGTCGCACATCCGGGGAGAGACCAGGGTCGAATCCATTGTTCTGCCGCGCCAGGTGGCCATGTATCTTATACGCCGAGAGCTCAAGCTCAAGCTCGTAGACACCGCCGAACAGCTAAGAAGAAAGGATCACACAACCGTCCTTCACGCCGAACACAAGATCTCCCAAATGATGATGAGAGACCAAAACTTTAAAAAAGAGATTGACTCAATAGTCCAAACCCTCGAGTCGTCAACATGATATCCACCCTCAATCCACAGACCAATTTGGGGTTTTATTTTGTCTTGAAAACCCGCGTGGCTTTTTATACACTTATACACAACCACTATTACTACTTTATTTATTAAATAAAAATGAAAATAAGTCTTTTAAAAGAAGGTTTTTTGGAGAAATTAAACCTCGCTTCTAAATTCACCTCCTCAAGGCTCGTTTCCTCAAGCGTCCTTCAAGGGGTTTGTCTTGTCGGAGGAGAAAACAAAATAGACCTTTATTCGACCAACCTCAATTATTATTACCACACCACAATAAAGAACGAGGGGAAGCACGAATTCAAAATTGTCGTTGAGCCTAAGAAGATATCCGAATTCTTGAGTCTTATCTCAGAGTCTAGGATAGAAATTGAAATCGCCGACAAAAAGCTGACAATTGAGTCGGGTCGGGTTAAAGGAGAATTTCCCCTTTTTGAGTCCGGGGAATTTCCCTTTCCTCCAACTCTCACGACCGAAAAAAAGAAAATAAAAGCGGCCCTAATCAAGAAGAACCTGCCGACGATTGTCTTTTCAGCAAGTTCCGATGAAACACGTCCGGTCTTAACAGGAATAGATTTTGTATCAACGGGAGACGACCTTAAGCTGGTCTCAACCGATGGATTCAGACTTTCGTTATTGACCCTTAAGAAAGAAGAGTCCCTTCCGTCAATGATTGTTCCTTCTCAGTTTTTGTCGGAGGTTTCCAAGCTTATAGATGAGGATGAGGTCTCCTTTAGCTATTCTCAGGAGGAAAAGATTCTGGCCTTTCACATAGGGAGTCACGACCTCTATGCTCGACTCATCGATGGAGAGTTTCCACCTTTTGAGAAGGTTATTCCCACAGACAAAAAAACAACCGTCACGGTTGACCGTGAGGAGTTTTTGAGAAACGTAAAACTTGTCTCCATTTTTGCCAGGGAGTTTTCAAGTGTAATAATCCTTAAGGTTGAGAAAGAAGGGGTGGTCTTGTTGCCTAAAACCGGCAACGACAGCGCAAACGTTGTTAAGCAGGACGCCGTAGTTGAAGGCGAGGTTCAGAGGATAGCCTTTAATTACAAGTTTTTGGTGGATTTTCTAAGCAATAGTTCGGCAAAAAAAATCGTCATAGAGCTTCTGAGGGGCGACGCGCCGGCGCTATTTAAATCTGAAGGGCAGGATAATTTTATTCACATAATCATGCCTATTAGAATCCAGGAATAATATGGAAAAATTTATTCTCGACACCAATGTGTTTTTTAATATGGAGGCGGGGCTTGAATTGGGCAAGAAAACGGAAGAGGTGATCGTTGGGTTGACCGAAAGAATCGTCAATCTTAAGAAAAACAAAAAAGCCGAATTTTTTATGCCACCAAGAGCGGTTGACGAGCTCTTGAGTTTTTTTGAAGACAAAGAGCAGGCCTTTCTGAAGGATTTTCTATCTCAGATCACCGTTAAATCCCCGAACAGCTCGAAAACATCTTTCTCGTCATCTGTGTTTTACAAGCTGGTTGAGGACATTCGCTTAAGAAGCTATCGTGGGTTGACTGTTGGTGAAGAGG
This sequence comes from uncultured Gammaproteobacteria bacterium, assembly GCA_964618685.1. Taxonomy (GTDB): domain Bacteria; phylum Patescibacteriota; class Microgenomatia; order UBA1406; family GWC2-37-13; genus GWC2-37-13. Next base: position 3,835 of record CAZUBL010000009.1, read on the forward strand.
AAATCGTGAACGCCGCGAGGCTTATGTCGGGCGCGGGAGACATGTCGAAAAAGGACTTTGAAATAAAAATAGGGGCAGTCGTCAAGAAATTTAGGGAAAGGTATAGGAACGCCACAAGGACGGGTTTTTTGGATAGCTTGACGGACCTCGACCTGATTGTTCTTGCTATTGAACAGGACGCCTATCTAGTGACAACAGATGAAGGTGTTTTGGCTTGGGGACGAACGTTTGGGGTCAAAGAGATGCCTTCCGGAGTCTTTCGGAAACGGCTCGAAGATCTTCTTGCTTGATCGCCTCCTCTTCGTCGGGAATCAAAAGCGATAGAAAATCCAGCATTTTGTCAGAGAGTGTTTTTTCAGGTTTGGACTGATACATCAAATGTAGAGATAGTATAGATTTCAGCTTTTCCCTGGCGTCGTTGTCCGGAACAACCATGTAGGCGTGGTAGTAGTAAGGCGCCCGGGACACGATTGTTAAAGTGTTAAATCCAAACCTTTTACCGAAGTAGAAATGGGACAATGCCTCCCACCTTAAAGTTACTCCGGCGGCCTCAACCCCAAAAGTCGTTATCTTGTTCTCCACCTCGGGGGGCGGGGTTATTGTCAAAACGTAAAATAAAAAAACCAAAGACCATACAGGGATAAGAAGTATTCTATCGCCGAAAAAAAAGAAGATTGCCGAAAGAAGAAGGGCGACGGCCAGATAAAACCTCAAAATCATCCCCGAACGTTTCTTATAGGGTCTTAAGGGCGCTTTCCAATTGTAAATCGTTTGGGGGTTTTCATCCATATTATCATTGTCGTTTTTTTTGGGACAAAAATCAAGTCCAGCTTGAAATCTGGCTCTTTTTTGATATAATAAATACTATATGGATAGTTTTAACAAGATTATCTCGTTTGTTTTGGGGTTAGTCGTCGTTATTGTTTTTTTTGCCGTGGTTACCGGCCGCATCAATTTTAAGGGCGGTCTTCCTCGTTTAACCAAGGCCACAGTCACCCCAACCCAATCCCCAACACCTACGTCAAGCTCGGGCTCAGGTTCTAAAGTCGTCATCAGCCCAACGTCAACAGTTGGACGCTATGAACAACAGGCTCAAAAATCAAAGACCACCCAGATTCCCGCAACCGGACTCCCCACGTTGTTTGTCCCTTCTCTTTTGGCTGGAGTGCTGTCGGGCGCGCTTCTTAGGAAAGCCGGAAAGAAGTAATAGTTTAAGGAGTGGCGTTGTCCCCGAAGCCCGGAATTCTCAAAACCTGCCCAGCTATAAGGTTAACGAGCATGATTGAGGTCAAGGAAAAGATCAACCCCGCAATTGCTCCATATATGACCCTCCTGCCGTAGTTTAATCTTCCAGGTTCGTTCTGAGAGGTTAGGATTATAAACGCTCCGTAAATGAGGTACAGAAAGGCTACTCCTCCAACAATTGAAAATATAATCCTCAAAAGAGCCTGGACAACGTTACCCGCCCCCCCTTCTTGAAAAGTTCCAGCCCCCGTTGTCAGACATCCTAAAAAGGTATATTGGCGTCCCGCCGCAGGCGCTATCGGCAGATTTGTCGCCGGGTCGACCCTTAGAGTGTCCATGGCTTCGGGGTTGGGGTTTGAGTTTGGATAAAGACATCTCTGGCAGTCTGACCAGTTTCCAGGAGGATTATTGGGAGGGCAGTATCCGCAAAGATCGCAGGCGGCGTATCTTGGCTCGGCGGGTGGATTTTGGGCCGACACTTGGGAAAGGACGCCAAAAAACATCAAAAAAATGAAAAGGACTGTCAAGACTTTCTTCATAAAAAAAGTATAGCACAAGCGATTTCCCTCGGGGTTGTCGATAAATCTTAAAAGGTTATAATTAGAATATGAGGAGATTTTTTCTCTTGATTATTCTATTGATGACCATATTGATCCCCACATTTCTTGTGAAGGCGGACGAACTTGAAGATATAACAAAATCCCTTGAAAATCTCAAAAAGGACCTAGCTGGCAAAGAGGCCGACTATCAGCAGCTGAATATTAGATTAAACAACATCAAGGCCCAGGCAGCTCAAGTTGAGGCGGAAATAGTGAAAAAAGAAGGTGAGGTTAAAAAAGGCGAAGAAGCTCTTGACTACCAAAACAACCTTCTTAACGAACGAGTTAACTCCTACTACAAGAACTCGGGCAAGGCGCCCTACAATCTTATGACGGTTCTTTTTTCAGGTAACCTTTCCGACTCCTTAAGGGATTTTTTTTACCAACAATCGATCGTTGATCGTGACAAGGACACGATTATAAAAGTGGTGATGTATATAAAAAACCTTGAAGAGATAAAGAAAAACCTTGAGACTGAAAGGAGCCAATTGGCGGCCTTGAACATTGAGATAGACGCTCAATCGAAAATACTGGCGGGACAAATAAGCAATACCAAAACCCAGATTGCCGAACTGTCGGCCAAACAGCAGGCGATTATTAACGCCAGGAGTGGAGGTTTTACCGCAAATGTTGGAGACAGTGATCTTGCCGATGATTACAACGCTTCGATAAAAGGATTTAGAGAGTCGGCGCCTTCGGGATATTTTGCGGCTTTTTCCTTTGGGGCATATACCCACAGAAAAGGCATGAGTCAATACGGGGCGAGGGCGCGCGCATCCAGTCAAAACTACAAGCAAATATTAAGCGCATACTATGGCAAAGAACCGGTTAATAAAGATACCGGAGGGTCAATAAGGGTGGAAGGAAACGGAGAGATGGATTTTGAAACGACATATCTTTATGGAATTGCCGAGATGCCGTCCAGTTGGCCGATGGAGGCCTTAAAGGCGCAAGCGATAGCCGCAAGGACATATGCCCTCAGGTACAAAAACGAAGGGAAGGAGATTTGTGCAAGCCAGTCATGTCAGGTTTTTTTGAAATCAAAATCCGACAGCGTTCCTGAAAATTGGAAAAAGGCCGTCGATGAAACGAAGGGTGAGGTTTTGGAAGATGTTGTTACTTTTTATTCCTCAACGGCGGGAGGGTATTTGACGACTAAGGGTTGGGATACAACCGACGGAGGAGGAGGAACCAATTTTATAGACAAATCATATGAAAAACTTGCGGGGTCACCTTGGATATACAAGTCCTGGTATACGGAAGGCTATTCCATAAACAGCGACAAATGTGGTAGGTCAAACCCATGGCTCAGTCCGCAAGAGATGGCGGACGTGATAAACGCCACCATGGTCATGCACAGGTCAGGTTCCGGGGCAGATACAAGCAGGGTTACGTCGATAAGCTCTTGTTGGGGCGGTAACCCTTACAGCATGGACGAATTGAAAAACGTATCGGGAAGTTATGGAGGAGGAGTGGGTAACGTGACCGGGGTCGTTGTTAGCTTGGGTGACGGTGTGACAAAAGAGGTTATATTCCAGACAGACAAAGGAGAAAAGAGATTATCTGGAGAAGAATTTAAAAAAGGGTTCAATTTGAGAGCTCCCGGAAGGTTGTCTATTCCTCAAAAGGGTTTTGCCTTTTTCAACGTGGAGAGAAAATAAGCTACTCCCTGGCTTTCGGAGACATTTCGAGTTTCTTGAACCATCCCTTGCGATAAAGGATGGCGATCACTCCGTAAACGGCAATATCCAGCCAGTTGTCGTCGATTGTTTCATTAGCCGGGGTCTTTTTGTTTGAAAGGAGGTTTTTGAGCCTGTTTATCTTGTCGCTCACCCTGAAAAGAACCCCCATTTCGCCGGTATCCAGGATGTTGCCCTTGCCGTAGTCTTTGTGTTTCTGAATAAAAATCTTAAGGAGTTCTTTGGTGACTTTTTCAAACGATTCGTCCAGGTATTTTGGATCTTTCATTATGAGAGTATATTGTATATTGTCAACGAACAGAATATCAAGTATTATTAATTAACATGAAGAAATTCGTAAGATTTTTAATTGTCCTCTTTACATTTCTGACGTTTTCCGCCACACCAGCTCATGCGCTGACATTTGATCTTTTGGCGCCAACTGGTGAGTTGACCCGTGGCCAGCCGGTTCAGTTTACAATCAACGTGGATACAGAAGGCGCTTCATTGGCTTCGACCCAAATTGGAATGACCTATGAAACAGAGTATCTGGAATACGTTTCGGTAGCACCCGGCTCAACCTTTACGACCGTTTCGGCCGATGTTCAAGGGGATGGGAAGATAGTTTTCACAGGGACAAAAGACGGTGGCTATACCGGGTCCGGGACATTTGCTGTAGTTACCTTCAATCTTATCGCAACCGAGGCGGGTTCAACCGAGTTATGCGCTCTTTTTAACCCGGCGGTCACCCCAACCCCGGCTCCAAACTCGACAGCAACTCCGGTGCCGCCGACAGCGCTCCCGACAACCGGATTTTTTGACAGGACCGCTAAAGGCGCACTTCTGGGTGTCGCATTTTTCGCCTTGTCTGCGGCCGGATTTTTCGTTTTCAAGAAGATATAAGATATGAAAAAGGTTTTGCTGTCAATGTTTTTAGCTCTTACCCTATTTTTTTTCATAGGCAACCTTTCCTATGTCGCCGCACAAACCGCACCACCCGATCCTTATGCCGTCACCCCCCCCCTTTGTGGATGTCCTCCTGATTTAAACAAAATATACGAGGCCAAAGGTGGTGGCGAAAAGTGTGTGACCGACGTAGCCGCATTTCAAGCAAACCCAACAACAAATCACCTATGGGTGGAAGACCCGGAGGTAACCGCCCAGGGAAAAGCCAATGATAGGGCACGCCAATTTATTTACTGGGTCATGACCCACAGCGCCATCGATAACCATCCTGTCCTTTTCAGAATCTGGGGAACCACCCGCAACATCGCCTATTTTTTGACAATCCTTTCGGCCGCCTTGTTTGGACTAATGATAATTATCGGCCAAAGGACCAATTTCGCAACCGGTGTCAAGATCTGGCCCTCAATTACAAAAGTGCTTTTGGGGCTTCTTTACATATCTTTCTCAGCGACGGTTGTCGTTACCGTTGTCCAACTTTCGGGCATTTTCATGAAATTTTTTGTTGAGAACTTGGGAGGCGCGGACCTTTTTAACATCTATTTCTCCGGCGTCAGTCAGGAATCAAACTATTTGAATTTCGTCGGCTGCCGTGACCTCAATATCCGCGTCCAAGAGGCCGTCAAGACCGAGATGTGGATTCTTAAAGCGACCAACTTCAGCTATTACCTGATGGGTGGCGCCTTGCTTTTGAGGACGATCATATTGTGGTTTTTGCTGTTTGCCGCACCATTCCTTGCGATCCTTTTGTACTTTGGCGTTGCCAAAAATACCGGCCTCATCTGGGTCGGGGTATTCTTCCAGTGGGTTTTTTACGGTCCGCTTCTGGCTCTTTTCTTAGGGTCGATGGCGACCATTTGGAAAAACGGGATACCCTTCCTTTTTGATTTCTCCCGCACCGGTACCGCCGCCGGCTACATTTATCCAACGGCCATAAACATCCTTTATGGCGGTCCGGCGCAACAGCTTTCGGCGTCCAATAACGGCAACTATGTTGACACATTTGTTGAATACATAATCACCCTCATCATGCTCTGGGCGGTTACGATTTTCCCCTGGTTCCTGTTAAGGACGTTCCGCGACTACTGTTGCGACGGCATAAGCGCCATCAAGAACATGATGTTATCGAGCATGAATAACTTCAAACCCGGTCCGACCCCGCCTTCGCCCGTTGCCCCCGCTATGTCCCAAACTTTCGGGTCGGCTTTGGACATGAAGACGTCGCGCGAAACGACTACCGAAGTCCATCGTAAAATAGAAACGATCGAGGAGATTAAAAAAGCAAGGACCGAGGAGATCGTCCAGTCCCTTGACCTGAAGGCATCAAACATCACCCAAATTGCCAACTTCGAAACCAATAAGACAACCAACCAAAACGTCACCAAGAACATCAACTATCTCAAGAATCCGACCCAAGCGCAGACCGCCAACGATAGATTGAAGTATATGAACATAAGAAGCGAGATTTCAACCCGCGCCCAGAAAGCCGATCCGGTCGCCCGATCGGTTATGTCAAGCTTCCTTTTCTCCCGTCCCCAACAGGTCGAACAGAGGCGTTCGATTATAAGCTCGCTCCCGAAAGCGGTTCCGATGACGAGCGTCGTTTCGGTCAAGGTGAAGCTTCCTCAGACAAAAGTAGAATCGGTCTCTTCGTCGGTCTTTGACTACGGGGCAACCAACAAGGATCTGGCCGCGACAATTGCCGCCAAGACTTCGGTGCCCACAGACAAAGTCCAGGAGGTCTTAACGCTTCTTAACCAGAACATCAAAGAGCCTCCAAATAAAGTTGCCGCCAAGATTACCGAGCAGTCAAAAATCGACAAAGACAAGGTTTCCCAGGTCATCAAGGAATTCTCAAACGCGGTCGCAACCGACGACAAGGTGGCAGCCGAAATCGCCAAGAAACAGAACCTTGACGCCGCCGACGTCAAGAAGGTAGTTGCCGCCCAGATGCCGATAATGGCCGAACCGGAAAAACATATCGACGCCGTTGCCCCGATGTCACCCCTGGTTTCAATCGAAGAGTACGAACAGGTCAAGAAAATGTGGGTCGACCACTATGAAAACGGCGAGATCCCGGTTGCAGAGAATATAATGAGTCGTGAGGCTTGGGTAGAACAGGACATTGTCCTTATAACAAATACCTTAAACAAGCTTTTGTCGGAGGACCAACTCCTGAAAGAACAGGCTTTGGACGAAGTCGGTTTTATTATGCCGATATTTATGGTTAACAGCCTCTCAGGAGAACAGTTGGTCACCTATCTTAAGGCCAAAGTCGAAGCTGCCAAACACGTTCAGGAGTTGAAAGCAAAAGAAAAAGAGATAACCGAAAAACTTAAAGCTGAGGGCGATAAAGTCAAAGTCAATCTCCCCAAGAAAAAAGAGGCCGCCAAAACCATGACGATGTCACAAGAACTTGACGAACCGCCGCCTGTTAAATGATAAGGAGGTCTTTTGAGAATTTAGTCAGTGCGACAGCGCCATTATCGGTTACAAGAGTCGTATCCTCAACCCTCATTCCCCACTTGTCTTTTATGTAAAAACCCGGCTCAACCGTGATTATCTGGCCGGCTTTTACTTTATCTTCGGATAAGAACGACATTTTCGGATATTCGTGGATTTCAAGACCTACCCCGTGTCCCGTCGAATGGGAATAATCGTTTAACCCCTTGTTTTTCATCTCCTTCCGGCAGAAAGCGTCGGTTGCCTTGAGATCCAATCCAACCTTCAGGTGTTTGAGAGTTTTAATTTGAGACGCAAGAAGAGATTCATATTGCTTGACGATTTCCGTCCCGGGATCTCCCATAAATACCATTCGGGTCATGTCCGACAGGTAATCGTCGTGCTTAGCTCCAAAATCGATAAGGATAACGGAACCATTGATAACTTTTTTGTTGTTTCCGCCCCTCGTGTCGTAGTGCGGGATTGATGAGTTTTCATCAACGGCCACAATCGGATAAAAAGCCAGGTCATAACCTTTTTCCTTGAGCCAAAATTCTATCCTGAAGGCAATTTCCTTTTCGGTCTTCCCGACCCTAATTTCCTTGACGACTTCTTCGAAGCATCTGTCGGAAATTTCACAGGCGGCTTTTGTTTTGGAAATTTCCATATCGTCCTTTATTTCCCGCTGTTTCATGATAAGTCCGCGGGTCTCAACAAGATTAGTGTTTTCCAGATATTTCTTGAAGCTCTGGTACTCGTTGAATTTAATATCTTCGGCCTCAAACCCAAGGGTTTTGATTTTCTTGTCTTCGGTTATTTCCTGCAGGTGTTTGATAAGTCGCTTCTCCGGAGTTATGAAGGAAATGTTGTGAGTAGCGCTTGTGTAGCGGTAGTCGGTAAAAAGATACTCGGCGTTTTTGGTAACCAGAAGCCAGGCTTCCCGCTCGTTGTCGACCAGTGTCTTGAAGCCCGAGAGGTAGAGGATGTTGTAGTAGTTTGAAACCAATAAGGCATCAATGTTTTTTTCCGAAAGGTTTTTTTTTAGAATCCCGATCCTTTTATCCAACATAACTAACAATTATATCTGATAAGGATAATTGAATATGTTTGGAGATTACTTTTTCCCTTTTTTTGTTTTTTTGGCTGGAAGACCCGGATCCTTTATTTGGCGACGCCTCAAAAAGATAAGAAAGAAAATAGCGCCATTTGCCAGAAGTAGATAGGTGAGGTAAAGGCTGGTAACAAGAGTGTACCTCTCAAGCGCCATGACCGCCAGGGAAAACTTGACGGTGTTCAATAGATAAAAGCTTCCGGTTTCCTGATAGGGGTTATTATATGTTTTTCTTATCGTCGGGAGAGTTGCCAACAGGTCGGTCACGGTAATTATTATCACCGACCAGAAAGGCGACTTTGTCATAAGCCAAAGGAAAAGGGCGACAAAAGCTCCCGCCATCGCCAACCAGTCGATTGGCTTTATGTCCCGCGTTCCCTTTTTCAAGGAAAGTGTGGTTATTAAAAAACAGGCAACGGTCGTGAAACCCAACACGAAAGCGCCCGAACCGGCACCCCCGGCAACCTGTCCGAAAAAAGCGATTCCGGTCAGGGTCGACCAAACAAACCAGGAAAAAATATGGGGTCTGGTTTTCCCATTTAAGACATCCCTGACATAAGGGACGTAAGCCGCAAGGGAGATTAAGGTCGCCAACAAAACATAAATCGATTTTATCGCCATTGGTTCATTATACAGAAGGCTTTCTGCTAGAATAATCTGAAATACAAAGACAACTTATGAAACTCAATGAAAAACAAAAGGGTGTTGCCGCCTTGATAATTCTTGCCCTTTTTTTCGCCTCGATGGGAATATTTGCCCGATACATGGAGATGAGTTTTACTCTTTTCCAGCAGGTCTATCTCAGGATAACTGCAGCCTTTCTTTTAACACTCGTTATCTTCAGGAAAAAAATCAATCCGGAAAAATTACTGAAAGTCCCCGGGAAAGACTGGCTGATACTTCTGTTGAGGTCCCTGACGATGTATGTTTTCGGGGTATCGCTTTTTACTTACGGGATCATCAACGCCAAATACAGCAACGTCTCATTCATAAGTGCCCTCCCCTTGACGGCGGTATTCGGATTTATTCTTTTAAGGGAAAAATTAACCCTGAAAAAAGTTCTTTATGTGCTCTTGGCTTTTTTGGGCGTGGTTTTCATATCCGTCCCTGATTTTAATAATGTCCTTTTGTGGGGGAAGGGCGAGCTTATGACCCTAATATCGGTCGTTTTTTTCAGTCTGAGCTATATCGCCCGGAAATGGCAATCAAAAGCCCTCAACAACTACGAGATAACCGCGGTTATTTTTGCTATTTCCATGGCAATCGTTTTTATCACATCAATATCTTTGGGCGAAGGCTTGCCTCTTGGCAACTGGTCTTACTTCCTGTTAGCAATTGTCCTTGGCGCCGGGCTCTTTAACGTTGGCAACCTGCTCCTGACCAACTACGGATTTGAGCGGGTTGAGGCGGTATTGGCCAGCAATATTCTGGCCTTGGAGTCGCTATTTGCGATTGCCATCGGGTTTATTTTCTTCAGGGAAACGCCCGTCATAAGAGAACTTATCGGCGGTACTTTGATTTTGGCAAGCGTCATCAAGATGAATCAGTTAAAATGATAGCAGGGTATGAAACTGTCAACAAAAATCCTGGTCTACATATTTGCCGTTTTACTGTCGTTCCCTTTTTTGTTCTTCTCTTTCCAATATTTGTCAAGAGCGGCTTACGTCAAAGCAAATATCGTTGTTGACGCCGCCCGGACTTCCGGTCCTTTTCCCGACCGCTGGAAGGCCCTGGCCCAGGGGGGTGAGGAAGCGGGAGTCCGGATGCTTCAACCGGTCGTTCCCCAAATCGCCGAACTCTATCCCCGTTACATCAGGCTTGACCATATCTATGATTTCTACGACGTAGTAACTCGCGACTCCTCGGGTCGCCTTTCCTTTGACTTCTCAAAGCTCGATATGACGGTTTGCGACATCTACAACACCGGAGCCAAGCCGTTCTTTTCCTTAGGCTATATGCCGCCGACCATGTCTTCGGACGGATCCTTAATCGGCATGCCCAAAAACTGGGGGGAATGGAGCCTGTTGGTCCAGAAAACAGTCGAGCGCTACAGTGGTCGGGACACGGTCCTTCCGTGCGGAGCCATGTATGATTTCTGGAAAAGCGATCTTTATTACGAAGTCTGGAACGAGCCCGACCTTGAGTCATTTGGTAAGTGGAGATACCAGGCCGGAGGCAAAAGCTACAGCGACCTATACTTTTATTCGGTCAAAGGTGCGGAGGCCGCAACCAATGTTTTCCCATTCAAGACCGGGGGCCCGGTTACAACCGCCCTGTACAAAAACTGGATACAGAAGTTTTTGGACTACGTCATCGCCAACAATCTGAGGCTCGATTTCATAAGCTGGCATCATTATTCGAAAAAAACGGACGACTACACCCGCGACGTCATAAACCTCAATAAATGGTTGGGAGAGTCGCCAAGATACGACAAGTTCGAAAACTTGCCGAAGATTATTTCCGAATGGGGTTACGATTCGGAGAAAAACCCGATTGCCGACACCAACGTCGGTGCCGCCCACACCCTGGCGTCGATCAGGAACTTCATAAACGCCAACATAGAGGCCGCCTTCCTTTTTGAGATCAAAGACGGCCCGATCCCCTCATGGGGAATATTGGACTATTCCGGGGCCAAGAGGCCGAGATGGTACGCCCTCCAGATGCTCAACACCCTCGAAGGAAACCAGATATTCGTTTCGGGAGAAGGGACATATATTACCGCTTTAGCCGCCAAATCGGATACAAAGACGACTCTCATCCTGACCAATTACGACGGGGCCGGCCGCAACACCGAAGCCGTCCCGGTGACATTTAAAGGCCTGGGAACCGGCAGATACAATCTTACAAAGACTTATCTTGATGGAAGAAAGGAAAGTATGTTAAACCTGACTCCCATAGGAGGTGAGATAAAGTTGAATGGTGAGAAGTCAATCGTCATGCCCCCAAATACAATAGTAAGCCTCGAACTTATTTCTTCTGAAAATACAGAGTAACGACAGAGGTTATAGTTTGGGTTCCTTCCTCAACCATCGGTCCGCCGCCCCCACCTCCGAGTCCCGATCTTGATACGTCATACATCGGGTATGCTCCGCCTTGGGTTGGAGTCGATTCGACCATATTGGTGACCTTCCCCAAAGTGATTCCTAGCTCTTTGGCAACTTTCTCGGCTTGGGACTTGGCGTTCTTAATAGCCATGTCGCGGACTTGTTCGCGGTAAGCTTCGGGCTTGTCGATTGAAAACCTGACACCCTGGATCTGGTTGGCTCCGGCCTTGGTGACCTCTTCGATAATTGATGAAACCATTTGGGTGTCGCGAACCTTGACCTGGATCGTGGCGTTGCCGTTGTAACCGGAGATGGTATTAACGTTGTCATTATATCTGTAGTTTGGAAAGACTGAATAGTTTGAGGTTTTAATATCCCCTTTCTCGATCCCTTTTTCTCTTAAGGCGTCGATAATTTTGTCGTTTATGGAGTTCATGGTCTCCTGGACTTCGTTAACCGTCCCTCGATTGTCAACGGTTATACCGGCATCGATATAGGCCGTATCTGGTGTCACTTCCATCTTACCCTCCCCGACAACCGCCAACTCGCTTGAGCGGCTGCTGGTTGTGACAGTCAAGGGATAGGAAATATCCAATGTCTTGATAAAAAACAAGGCGATAACGATGACCGAAACCGTAACCACGAAATGAAAGAGAAAATGTTTATTGCTTTCCATATATAAAGACTCTACCGTTTTTTTGGCAAGAATTCAACAAGATATCTATGTTAACATATGGGTTATGGCTTTCTATCCCGAACTCTATAATGTTTATGGCGAGCGTCTCGACACTATAGTCGAAGGCAAGGACGACGCTTCAAAGACCATCATCTTTGTCCACGGTTTTGGGACAGATAAGCACGAGACCGACCACTTCTTTGACGACCTGACCATACTTTTTGCCCAAGACTACCGGATTGTCAGGTTTGATTTCTCAGGGTGCGGCAAGTCGGGGGGAAAACTCCAGGATAAAGACTACGTTCAGTGGAAGGGAGATCTCAAATCGATTGTTGATTTTGTGAAAAATAAATACCCCGGGGAAACATATATCCTTGCCCAGTCTATGGGGTGTTTCATCACCTCGATGCTCAACCCAACCGGAATTGCCAAGACGGTTCTGACGGGCTTGCCCAATAGCAACGTCAACTATTTGATAGACCGGCTGGTTGAAAGGTTTGGATCAAAGGAAGGCGCTAAAATAGATTTCGAGAACATAAGCGTTTTCCCCCGTTCCTCGGGCGTAAACCAGTTCATAGGCCCGACCTTTTGGAAAGAGTTAAGGCTTCTCAGGCCGGTTGAGGTTGTCAGGAAGTTGTCCGAAAATACCCGCCTTATGATAATCCACCCGGACCGCGACGAGATCGTCGGCCAGATGTACTTGTCCCAGTACGCGGATATTCCGGGAGTCGCAATCAAAAAACTTCATGGGGACCATTCATTCAAAAACCAGGAGGACAGGAAGGCGATGGCAATCGAAGTCAAAAACTTCTTTGATGAAGGTGGGCGGTGATAAACGCAAGGATTGAATTCAGCATCTGTTCAAAATGCTTCTTTTTAGTAAATCGGTGGTCAGCCCCGACAACAATCTCAAGAGCACAGTTTTCGATGAGTTTAGTTATGTTTATGCTTTGGTCAACCGGCACGTCTTGATCCCGGTTGCCGTGGATAATAAGCGTCGGTATTCTAATATCCTCGGCCACCTTATAGGCGTTGTTTTTGAGGGAATCTTCGTAGAAAGCGTATTTCAGTTTTTTGCCTTCAACGGTCCTATACCCGGTCTTTTTCCACTTGGCAATAAGACCGGGATCGTTGTATGTCAAAAACTCCTTATAACTTGCAACCGGCGCTTTTTGGACAAGGAGAAACAGGTCCTTAGACTGTGACGCGACTATATAGCTTGAAAGTCCTCCGAAGCTCGAGCCAAATAATCCGATCTTCTCAAACCCCAAGGCCTTCATGAATTCAATTGCCCTCAAGGTGTCGTCGACCGCTTCGGAAACGGTCAAATCAGCAAACTTCCCTTCGGATTCGCCGTGGGCATAGAAATCGAAACGGAACGTCGAGATGTTTTTCTCCCTGAGTTTTTTGGCGATTGATGTGCAGGTATTGCTGTCTTTACTAGAGGCAAACCCGTGGCAAAGAATGATGACCGGTTTTGATTTATCCCCCGACGGGTCAGTCAGTATCCCAGAGAGCTTGTCGCCTTTGGAATTATTGAAGTAGAGTTTCTTCTCCATTAATAAAATTGTACACCTATGTATAAATATTTTGACTTATACTCACCGCGTGATAGTATAATCATTCTATGAAAGTGAACAAGCGGTTGGTTTTGGCCGCAACATTAATCGGCCTGGCGACTATGCCTTTGGGCCTTATGATCTGGCCGCCTCATCCTGAGATCCCGTTTCCGAACGCCCAACAATTACCTTTTTTTATCGGGGTGGCTTTTTTTGAGGCTCTGGGATTCGGCGCCGGACTCTATTTCCTGATCGACGGATATAGACTCATAAAGTCGAAAAAAACGAGTCTCAATATTCTGACCTATCTGTCAATTGTATGGTTGCTTATGTCCTGGTGGCCGCACGATCGGCTTCATACCCACTGGGGAGAGGATGTCTGGGCCGTACTGGTTCTGGAGTACGCTTTCCACGCCACGTCGATTATAGCCGCCCTTATTGTCGCCAAATTCTTCTACAGATCACTGAAAACTTCCAAATAACCAAGCATAGAGCCATGTCCTTTAAATTGCCGACAACAACATATCGCCTTATGGCAAAAACAAGATAGATTAAGACATGTTTTTACATTTTCTGCCCGCCGAAGATAAGGTTTGTTTGGTAACCGTCAACGCCTATCCCGACATGGGTCCAGTCGGGGTTGAGCTGGTTGTCGTCGTGGGGTTTGTCCCCGGCGTAGACCCATTCTATCAGATGGGTACCGCTCAAACGGTATCCGTAACTTGAGTTCTCGCCCAGCGCCCAGAACCCAAGCGCTTTGAAGTTGTTCTCATCTTTCAGGTATTCGGAAAACCCGGCGTGTTCGTCAAGGTCTCCTATTTGGGTAAAATACCTGGCGCGGGACAAGGCGTACTCCGCAAGTCTGTCGTCCCAGGATAAGGAATTTCTTCCGTGGAGCCGTCTGTAGTTGTTGAGAGCCTCGTGGATTTCCTGAGGGGTCGCCATCGTGTCGTCCATCCCGATCTTTATCGTCCAGGTATGTTCGCCAATTTGTTTGGCCTTACCCCATTCCCCTCCGTCGTCGACCGGCTTATTCAACTGGATCTCAACTACTTGGGGAGTCGGGACGAGTGAAAGATAATATTCGCGTGGTTCATTCCCGTAAACTTCATTGAACTTGTCGGCGGTTTGCTTGTCCACTTCGCCGGTCCCCACAAGGTCGTATTTGACCTGGAAATTCGTGACCGCCGTTCGGGTCAGGTCCCCGTAATAGCCACTAACAATCCCTGAGGAATAAATTTTTTTATCAAGGCTTAAAGCCGCCTGAAGAATCCTGACGTCGTCTCCGGTTGAACCCACCTTGAGTCCGGGCTCAATAAGCTTATTATTGGACGAAGCCTTGTTGGTGATCGGATTCATTCTTATAAGATCTTCCGGCATCTTGCTCACGGCGTAATACGCGATGCTGAAGATGATGCCGGCAAAGAGAATGAAGGTGACGAAGTTTCTCATACTGTTATTTTACCAACCGGTACGGCATATATGTCTTGCGGGATAGGGTCTTCTTGAGAGAGTCCTTTAGGTGTGCTCGTCCGACATTGGTCTTCAGGTACATCTGGCGTCGCCTGGCGTCCTCGAGATTGACGAAGTATTCATAATGGACAAGCTTGAAGGGAATCCTGATCTTCGTATAGGTGACCACTCCCCTCATGTGTTCCTGGATCCGTGTTTTGAGGTCTCTTGTGATCCCGGTATACAGATCAAAATCGCGTAAAGAAAGAATCGTGTAGACGTAATATTTCGCCTCAATAACCATCAAGTAGATTATAATAGCAATATATGAAGATCATCAATCGCAATTTTTACCGTGACTATTCGGAGATCGAATCCTATGAGGTCGGCATCGCCCTTTTGGGAAGCGAGGTCAAGTCCATAAGGGCAAACCGCCTGAAACTGGACGACTCTTATGTGAGGATAATGGCCGACGGATCGGCGTACCTCATCAACGCCGATATCCCGATCTACGAATTTGCCAGAAGCGAAACGTATGATGCCAGACGAACGAGAAAGCTCCTTATGCACAAGCGGGAGCTGACCCGGCTTAAGGTCAAAATGGCCGCCGGTGGGTTGACCTTAGCCCCCAAGTCATGCTATAATAAGGGGCCTCTCATCAAGCTGGAGATCGCTCTAGTTAGAGGAAGAGGCAACATCGGAAAGAAGAGATTGGTCAAGCAAAGAGACGTAGCGTTGGAGGAAAAAAGACAGGCGAAAGAGTACATGAAGGTAGGCCGTTAAAGGGGATGCAAGGCATCGACGGGAAATTGCACTTTTATAAATCGTTGGGGCGCAGCTGTGCGTTAATCGCAAAACATAATTGATAAAGATTCATCTTTGTCCCAAGCTGACGTAGCGTATCTCGACGCCGTGAATGCTGGTTTCCAGCCACGGTTCGCTTACGCTGTCTAAGCAAGGCTTTGATTTAGGTTTCTTCCGGTTCAACTTAAATCAGAGATAAACCAATCGGAATAAGGTCCTGGAAAGTAATCAGTTGTATTCAGGATCGACAACCTTAACTGGCTGCTTGTTACGATTTGACTGTTTAGGCGGACAAGCAAGAGTAAAAACAATCTAACCCCAACTAAAAATTTATATTTGTGTTTTCTCGGACCCCGGTTCAATTCCGGGCATCTCCACCAGATTGTTTTTTGAAGGTTGTTCTTCGCTCATTAGCTTGACAGGAAGCGACAAAGTAGCGGTTCCAAATCCTGACCGCAAATCATAAACCGGTCGCTCGTCAAAATACATATACATGATCGTCCTCTTGTTTTCTATGTTGTCGCTTTTCCACATGACCATGGGATCTTTTAGGGTGGCGAACACCAGAGAATAAGCGGTTCCAAATTCTTTTTCGGTGTATTTTTCGACCGGCATTTCCTCGTCTATAACCTTAAGTTTGTTTTCCAGTTCCAATATCATGTTTTCGTATTCTGTCACCAGAGTTTCACTCCTTGCCTTTCCGACAAGTTTGACGTAATTCCCCATCTCGGATTTTATTCCCTCGATTTGTTTTGTCCTAATATCCGAGAATTCACCGTATTTTGTTTTTCTGCTTTCCCAAGCATCCTTGAATACGGCATCTACAAGATCGTACGAATCCGCGCGCGGTTTCAGACCTAAAAGCAGGGCTTCGAATTGGCCATGGACATCATCCCTGTTGACCGTTTTGTTCTTTGCCATGCAACTTAAAGTCTTGCACCAATAATTAGGATATCTTTTGTTCCTTCCCTTATTCCAGCTGGCGGTCATCGGTTTACGGCACTTATTGCATAAGACAAAGCCCCTCAATGGGAAGTCGAGACTGTAATCCTTCCTCAAGCGGGGTTTTGATCTACCCGACAGTTTTTCCTGTACTGTTTTGTACGTTTCAAGGGAGATGAAGCCATCGTGTTTGGCTTTGGTGAAAGGTATTCCCCAAGGACTGTATTGCATATGCCCTGCATAAAGTTCTTCTGTCAGGATGTTTACGACGCCATTAAGGGAAATTACCCTATTTATTCCCGCCAGCATATATTTTTGTATTATAAAATTTCTCGTCTCGTCCAGCGTGTTTAATAAATCACCTGCATATCCTTCTATCGCCTCCTTGTAAATAGAGGCATATGGTTCTCTGGCAACAAGTATCCGTCCTCTTCCTGAAACTACCTGATTATGGAGGCCTGGTGGAGGACAAAATGACCAATAACCGCTTTCGAGACGGGCTTTCATTTTTTGGATAACTTGCCTTCTGTTCTGTTTGCGTTGGTATTGGTTGCCGGCCGCCATGATCATTTCGGCATATTCCCCTTCGGGAGAGTCTTCAAGATTGAAATTAGGGCATTCTATGGCCGCTCCCCGGCTTTTCAGTTCCGTCTTCAACTGGATATGGACTTTGAGATCACGGGCAAATCTACTTAAATCGTCGAACACTATGACGTATTGTCTTGCGGGGTTTTTATCTATGTGTTCGATCAGGTTTTGCATCGCCGGTCTTTCGAATAAACCACCGGAGACACCTTCATCCAGGAATACTTTTTCGACGACATATCCTTTGCCTTTTGCATAATCGCGACATCGCCTTTCTTGGCTATCGAGGCCGTGTCCTTCGTTTACTTGGCGAACAGAAGAAACACGACAATAAATAAGAGCTCTAAAGGGCTTATTGGGACTCGGAGTAGCATCCATATTATTATGATACCTCATTTGGTCGAGAATTTATAACTTGCTCGATCACCTTATCGCAGATGTAGTAAATGGCGTTCAATATCTCTTGGATTTCTTTATCTGTGAGTTCTTCTCCTCGTTCCCCTAATTTTTTTCTGGCTTCTTTGATGCTCAACATGGAAGCATAGTATCTTAGAAGGATTTACCTGTGTACCATCATCTGAAGTTAATTCCAGATGATGTCACTTGAGAAGTTCATCGAACCAATGCAGGTACTGGGGGTATTTTATGAAATCGGAAAAGTACTTTTTATATCGCCTACGGTAGTTATTTATCATTTTTCGGTCATTTGAAAATGACAATTTCATGCCTAATTTTTCCAATTTTTCACCGAGTTTTTTGTCCGATAGTTCGGCATATTGGCTCATTTTCTTGTAGACATTAAGATTGAGAAGTTTTACTAATGGAACTTTCCTCAATCTTCTCAATAGAAGTTGGATGTCTTTTTTATTTTTTCTCAAAGTGTTTATGAGCGACGTAAAAGTGACATCCTCCTTGATGATGAGCTCGACATATCTGACCAAATCTTGGCCTTCTATTCTGTTTATGATTCTGTCGGTATGGCTTCCCACATAGTTGTACTCGATGGGTTTGTAATCCTCACCCTCCCGTTCCGGCGAAATAGCGGCGTTGAATACAATTATCGTAGATAAGGTATAAAACCAGGAAGTCGGAAGATCATATAATTTAAGCAACAGAATAATGAAACCCTCAAGCAATTTGGTGTCCAACTTGTCGTCATCATATTTGTCCAGGAAGACGAGTTTACGATTGGGCATTATTTTTACTCTGACGCCGGAAGCAGGTAAACCTATCTTGGTTCTTATCCGGGGAACGATATTGTCGAAAAACGGATCGACTTGTAATGACCGAAGATATTGCTTTTCTTTGTTGCTGAATTTTCCGGTTGAGCTTATCAGGAAGTCCATTTGGAAGTATTTTACACTCAAAAATCAAATAAGTCCCTTATCTTGACGTTAAGGACTTTCGATATCCGCATGATTTTCTCCAAGGTCACATTCCTTTCTCCTCTTTCGATGAAGCCCATATAGCTTCTGTCGATGTCTATTTTATCGGCCAGATCCTCTTGGGACAGGTTCTTTTCCCTTCGGAATTTTTTTATGATTTCGCCAAGTTTTTGATGTGTAGAGGATAGAGCTTTCATACAGGTAGAATAACCAATCGGCGACTGGTAGACCAGCTTCTACTTGTAGCGGAAACAATACTTTGGTAGAATATGGCAATGAGTTTCTCTTTCGTAAAAAAGCCAGTAAAAGACAGCTTGGAAACAAGAGCCTCTTTTGCGGTATGGGTTATTTCCACGATCTTGTTTGTTCTTCAAATAGCTTATATTCAAAGGAACCCCCTTCCCCCTGCCTGGGAACGAGTTTTGATCGTGGGTAATATCGCAATAGGAATAATGGCTTTTATTTCCGTCATTTACTTCGTGATAAGGCAAAGCTTAGTTGTGAAACGAGATAAAGGCAAGAATAGACTGGGAGCAAACCCTTGGGCTATTTCTACTGCTATTTTGCTCATCATCTTGGCCTTCATTGCCGGTAAGGCGATGACCAACCAAGAACGAGTGAGCTCTCCTATAAGGCAAATCATCAATATAGAGCCAACGAAAGCCACATATCAGCAAATTATTGTCCAACCAACAAGTACAGTATCTTCTGCCCCCGTCCAAACAAAGGTTCCAGTCTCCTTCTCCGACGGAAGTACCCGAAATTGTGACCAAAATGCCGTACAAGCTTTGCGTGATGCGGATAGCTCATACCAAAAGGCGGAGCAACAAAAGAGCCAATGTAGGAGCCAATACGCACAAAAAGACATGAATAGAGCTACATCATGCGAAAAATCGTGCAATATCCAATACGATTATCAAACTCAAGCCGCCCAAAGAAAACAATGCATTGACCAATGCTATTCGGATTACAAAAACTTTGCCAATAGCTCGGGCAACATTTGCGACACTTATAGTTCGTCACAAAAAGCTAATCTTGACTATTTAATCAATAAATACTGCAGATAATTTATAGGTAGCCTAACCTCATCTCTTCTCGCAAAAGATTTCGTGTTACGAAGATAGCGAACCTACCGCTATAAAGCCCCAACAAGCCATTCGTGATAAGGAAGACCGTTTGGGTACTTTTTAGCTTCCTATACGCGGCAAAAAATTCGGGATATTTAGGCTCCCCGGAAGATGTCTTGGCGTTCGCCCAGTTAACACATGTCGTGGCGGTTATCTTGTTTTGACAAGCAAAATCTTCAATAGTGGGAAGCTCGTTAGCCGCCTTGTTGTTGCCGATAGAATACTCTCCAAAAGTGCCGGTAATTGTCATTTTTCGCTTAGAATATGGCTCTTTGTCGGCATATTTGGCCAATTTTTCGGCAAAAAAGGGTCGATATTTACTCGGTCTCCCTATCTTCCCGCTTATTTTATAATGTTTATTTTGATTTTTTATCATTTTTGTATTTTAGCCTCAAAAATACGCTTGACTTGTACGATATTGTACAAGTATAATCTTGGCATGACAGAAAAACAACTAAGGCTGTTAACTTACATCCGAAAAATCTATTCCCTAACCGGTCATGGGCCGACCTTTTCAGAAATGAAGGCTCATATGAGCTTGAAGTATAACCAAAGCATTCGAGAGCTTCTGGGATCTCTTAATAAAAATGGCTATGTGAAGGTCGAAAAAGGAGTTTCAAGAGGAATCATTCCAGTGGCAGATAAAAAAGCTGAAGCATACCAGGGTCATAAGCAGGAATTTCATTTCAGAGAAACCACGTTTTCTCCTATTATGCAAAATGCGACGTCAAACTTCATTATTACTGAAATAAACATTAATAATAGAATAATCTTTCCGAAAGGGGGTGACAAAAGCGGAACATCGTAAAGCAAAAAAAAGCGGAAACCGACCGGCTCCCGCTTTTTCATTATAAAAAAGACTTTACGAAAAAGCAAAGCTATGTCTTTAACAATGTGTATAACTACTCCGGAAGGGACAGTTCTTGCCGCCGATTCTAGACAATCATATTTCAATGTATTGAAAATGCCGAGAATTGGTAGCGATACTGCAACAAAAATCTTTCCGGTAAATAATCATATAGCCGTTACGGTAGCAGGGCCAGCATTTTTAATTGATCCAGAAGAAAAAAATGGGAATCCAAAAAGCATAGGTTTTTTTATAAACAATTTTATAAACAAGAAGTTGGCAGAAGGAGATACGGTCAAATCAATAGCGGAAAAACTTAAAGATTACCTTGCAGATATCTATAGACCAGATGAGGAGGCTAAAAAACTTGAAGCCGAAATGAGATCTTGGTTGAATCAAGCGCATGGTAAATTCGTGAGTATTCAAAAACATCCGGAGAACGACGGAATTTTAGTAATGGATTTTGTCGATCAAAATGGTAAAACCGCTAAAAGGGTTGGCCAAATCATGCCGATTTCTTTGATTGTCACCGGCTATGACGCCTTTGAGACCAAAAAACCGGAATTGAGTACCTATATTGTTAACATTCCCGGGAAAATGGAACACATCAGAAAAAATGGTGATCAAAATCAGTATGGCGCTACTTGGACAGGTCAAACAGACGTTGTCCAGAGAGTTGTATTGGGAAGAGATCAGAGGATTTTTAATCTTGATTTTATTCAGGCATCCTTATCAGTCTTAGGTCAGGAAAAGGGGCAACAGAAAATTGTCCAAGATTTAAGTCTTCTAGAATACAATATAAACTGGGGGACAATGACTTTATTTGATGGCATCGATTTCGCAAAGCTAATGATAAAAACAACAACAGCAATTCAAAAATTCTCAGATGGAATACGGCTAATGCCTGGTGAAATTCCCGGTGTTGGAGGGCCGATCGATATTGCTTTAATTTTACCTGCCGGTAAAGAAAAAGGCTTTTTTTGGCATCAGAAAAAAGGATTGGAGAAAAGCTCTTTATAATTTAGTCAAACTTGGGAGGGTAGATATCCACCTACCCTCCCCTCCCCGCGGAAATAGTTTTAATTTAATTTTGTACAATTTTACATATGTTTGATTACTTCATAAGTCATCATAACTCCTCAAAAGAGTTGGCCAGGCTTTTTTATTACAACGGGATTTTTAATGGACTCGCCCCATGGTATGATGAAAGCCTAATCAATGTCGGGGATGTTCTTAAAGATAAAATAAGGGAAGGGATTAAGCAAAGCGGTGGGTATCTTTTAATTTACTCAAAGAGGGCTTCCGAAAGCGATTGGGTAGAATTTGAAATGGAGATTGCTCGGGAAAAAAAAGAGAAAGATCAGAATTTCAAAATTCTTGTATTAAAGATTGATTCTACTAATCTTAACGATTATTTTTCATCATATAAATATGAAAAATGGGGAAAAGAAAATGAAATAAGTTCAATACTTGAAATAATAAAATCTCTCACAGGCAAGGAAACAATTTCTACCATAACAGCTGCGTCTATATTGAGTAATATGCCATCACAATTGTTTAGCAATAAAACAGGCATGATTGCGGAGCATGCAAGAAATTATATTTTAATGCACCTTACCCATATAAAAACCTTAATATCATCTCTTAGCCAAGTCGGCCATGAGGGCGAGCTAAAAGATAGTCTGGGCAAAATAAATAAACTATTTATCTTTGAGTCAATTCCATCTCTTGAGCTAGGAGGTATTCCAATAGGTTTTGGATTGTTCGAATTTATTCACGGTAACAGAATGAGGATTCCTCCAAAAATAACAGTGCATATAGAGGATAAATACAACTTTGAAATCATCAAAAATGATGAGATATCTACAAGAATAAAATTTATCAATAAAAAGAGTCTCGAACCAATCAACTATCCTATCCCTTTTTCTGTAGAATTTGATGCCGAGTTATAAAACAGATTAAGCAAAGTCTGAAAAACCTCTCGACATCTTATACTTAAACCCTTTTTCCTTAACTATCTGTTTTGCCGTTTCCTGGAACTTATCAAAAGAATTATTTAATAAAACCTCTTCAATTAAATGAGCTTTCCAAACTACACCAAGTTGCATGTCTTGCGATATAACCACTCCTTTTTGCTCCACTCTTATATCAGCGATGAGTTTTAATTCGTCATATGCTATACCTGCAGAATATACGCCTAAAAATTTAATACTTGTTCCTGCTGAAAGCACAGAGTCTCCCTTTGAATTTTTATGCATGCCCTTTGAAATTGAAAAAACTGGAGATCCTGAGTTCCCCGAAAAAGCTGAAATATCGATCAAAAAATATGGGTTTCCATCAAAATCGTATGATGGTTCACTGGCTATGTTACCAGACTTGAAAATTGGCAAGGCATTTTTTTTATCGAAAAACATTCTTGGATATCCGACTAAAGTTACATCATCGGTTGGAAAGTTAACAATGTCGGCTTCGGCCATTCCTTTATTGACAACATTCCACGCGGCAGGCATAGGTAATGAAAAAGAAATTGGAATAAGGGCTAAGTCCACCATCGGATTAGTATGATCCAGCCATATTTTATTGCTACCAGTTATTAAAGGAATTTTTATCCCAACTACAAGGCTTGGGTCATCCTTGTCAGCATGATAATAAAAAACTAAAGAGTCACCCTTAGGGTCAGTCATTCTGTCTGATGGGTCATCTTTTCCAGTGACTACGTGATAATTTGTAGTAAGAAATATCCCATCTTGGCCGTTCCATTTTGAATAATAGTAAAATCCTGTCCCACGACAAATTATTTGATCGCCTTTATAAAGCTCTATAGGTGTGGTTACTAAAGAAAGGTGATTTACCATACTCGTATTATAGCAATAGTTCAAATTGTAGCATGTGATGGGTACAACGCACGATTTTCCTTTAAGTGATGTAATTTTGGAAACCACTTCCAAATGTAGTCCTCAATCTGACTCAAAGAATTTTCAAGGATGTCCAC